>NZ_JANNYP010000177.1:0-4664 GCF_031410135.1 Armatimonas sp.
CTTGTGGTCGTGGCAGCGGGCGCAGTGAAGCGTCACGCTGTTAAAGGTCGCCATCGTGTTGGTGACAATGTCGTCCCGATCCAGCGTCCGTGTCTTCTCTTTATCCACCGTGCCCTCGCGCAGCTCCGCCTGCCCGACAAAGTCCCAGGGGCCTGCGACGAGAAAGCCGGTCGCGACAATCCCTGTTGGATCGCCGGGCGTGAGCACATCGCCCGCCACTTGTTGCTGCACAAACTGCGAGTAGGGGATGTCTTTGTTCAGCGCTCCGATCACCCAGTCGCGATACGGCCAGGCATTGTCGCGGCGCTTGTCCTTGTCGTAGCCGTGCGTGTCGCCGTAGTGCACCACGTCCAGCCACTTGCGCCCCCAGCGCTCGCCATAGCCCGGTGAGGCGAGCAAGCGATCCACGAGTCTCTCGTAGGCATCGGGTCGCTTATCACTCACAAACGCTGCGATCTCGGTGGGCGTGGGCGGTAGACCCGTGAGGTCAAAGCTCAGCCGGCGGATCAGCGCGCGCCTGTCGGCCTCGGGCGAAAAGCCTAGGCCTTTGGCTTGGAGCTTGGCGAGGAGGTAGGTGTCGATGAAGCCATCTCCCCCAGCCCCTAGCCCTTTCAACCTCTCCCCCTGCCCCCTCTCCCGGGCGCTCATTCTTTGCTGGGAAAGGGGGTTCTGACTCGGATTCCCCTTTCCCAAGGAGGAACGACTGCCCGGGAGAGGGGCTAGGGGGGAGGTTAGCACCTGCCAGGCCCAGTGGGGCTTTTCGGGCTTGGTGGCGCGTGCCCAGGCGGCGAGGGGCGTAAGCTCACTCTGAGCGAGCTTGCCGCTGGGGGGCATCTTAATCGTGCTATCGTAGGCGAGGGCGGCGAGGACTTTTTTTGCCAGCGCGGCGGTGAGGGACCGATCCAGACGTACGCCAGCAGCGGCTTGCGCCGGGCCGTGGCAGGGGAGACAGTGGGTTCGGACAATCGCGGGAGGCGGTGGAATCGGGGGAGGTTGTGGGGTCATGCGAGAATCTCCTGGATCACTTTCCCGTGGACATCAGTGAGGCGGCGGTCAATACCGTTGTGGCGAAACGAGAGTCGCTTATGGTCTATTCCGAGCAGATGCAAGACCGTGGCGTGCTGGTCGTAGCAGTAGGTGGGATTGACCGCCGCGCGGAAGCTCCACTCGTCGCTCTCGCCGTAGCTGGTGCTGCCTTTAATGCCGCCACCCGCCATCCAGCTCGTGAACGCTGCCGGGTTGTGATCGCGCCCCTTGCCGCCTTGGCTACACGGCATCCGCCCAAACTCCGTCGTCCAGATCACGATCGTGTCGTCGAGCAGGCCGCGTGCCTTGAGGTCTTTGAGCAGCGCGGCGGCGGGCCTGTCCAGCTCCGCGCCCAGCATTCCGTGATCGCGTGCGAGGTCTTCGTGCGAGTCCCAGTTGCGCCGGGGGAAGCCATTGTCCGCGCCGCTCCAGATCTGCACAAAGCGCACGCCCCGCTCCAAAAGCCGCCGCGCCGTCAGGCAGCGCCGCCCCAGATCCGCCGTCACGGGATCGTCCACGCCGTAGAGCCTGCGGGTCTCCGGCGACTCTCCCGCGATATCAAGCACCTCCGGCGCAGAGAGCTGGAGCCGCGCGGCAAGGGCGTAGGACTGGAGGCGGGCACTAAGGCGCGTGTCGCCGGGCCGCGTGGCTTGGTGGGCCTTGTTGAACTTCTGCAAGAGTGCCTGGCTCTCGCGCTCGCTCTGGGGCGTCAGATAGGGCCGCTCGGGCGGAAACAGATCGTAGATTGGGGTCTTCGCCCCGGCTTTCACCACGGTTCCCTGGTGCGTTGCCGGTAGAAAACCCGCACCCCAGTTCGCCGGGCCGTTGGGCGGGACGCCACGGTTGTCGGGAAGCACCACAAACGTGGGTAAGTTGTCATTGAGCGAGCCGAGGCCATAGCTCAGCCACGCGCCCATGCTGGGAAAGCCGGGTAGGACAAAGCCGGTGTTCTGCATAAATGTCGCCGGGCCATGCACGTTGGACTTGGCGACCATTGCGTAGAGAAACGCCATGTCGTCCACGCACTCGGCCAAGTGCGGAAAGAGCCCGCTCACCCAGCGCCCACTCTTGCCGTAGCGCCTCCACTCCCACGGCGAGGGCATCACCACTCCCGGCGCGCTCTGGAATAGCTCCACTTTTCCGCCCGGATCGAACTTCTCGCCGCGCCGTTTGATCAGCTCCGGCTTGTAGTCAAAAGTATCGCACTGGCTGGCTGCGCCGGACATGAAGAGCTGCACTACGCGCTTTGCCTTGGGGGCATGGTGCAGTGTCTGATTCTCGATAAAGCTTAGCGCCAGTGTGTCTAGCATAGAAGCTACCTACTTTTTGACTTTGAGACGCACTTGCCAGACATTTTCCAGAGAGAGCTTGGCATCGAAGGACTGGGCACTGATCAGACGAAGATAACCCGTGCCAGGAGTTGTTGTCTCAAAGGTGAATGTCTCTTCACCCCCGACTCCAACCAGGCGTGGATTGGCGGGAGTCTGGCTGTACTTGCGGCTTTTGAGCTTCCAGGGATCGTTGCCGCTGAAGAAGTACCAGCTATAGCCCGTTGATGGGTTGGCGGGGAGGCGAACCGTAAAGCTCTCCCCCAGCTTGACACTAACTTCGTTGTCCTTGTCCAAGACGCCTAGTGTTTTGGTCAGGGGTTGGTGCGCCGCGGCAAACAGAGCAGTGGCCAGAAAAGTGATTCCCAGCAGTGGGAAGGAGCGAGCGATATGTCGAGACATGGGTGATTTTACCATTTTCGCCTGTCCGTCGGGTATACGTCTCTCCATGCGAGTACTGAGGAGACGCACCGTAAAAACCTGGGGCTGTGGGATCAGCCTGACGCTACTTCTCGCCGCGATGGGGCTACTCTGTCGCGAGATCGTGCTACGCGCCTCCCCCGAGCCACCGCGCACTGTCGCCAAGCCGCTGCCTCGCACCAAACCGCCGAGTGTCGAGCACTGGGACAACGCCGCCGTCGAGCTTTTAGAGCAGAACGAACGAGCACTTCAAAGTGCATATACGCTTGAGGCACAGATTGAGCGCACGAATTGCACCAACTTTAACCTCCGCTACTCGCGAACGATTTGCCTCGCCTATGCCCGCCCGAACCGGCTACGCTTTGAGCAAGCGGAAAAGGGACGACAAGAGAGCCTTCATGTTTCCGATGGTTGGCTGGAGTGGTATCTCTGGAGTGGGCGGAACGGTCCGGGCACGTACTCCTGTGGCTTTGGCTTCCCCGATGGTCGTGGCCTGAGCCAGGAGCCACTGGCAGGATTTTTCCCAAAGGGAGCGGGCTGGGGAGTGGGGGATCTTTCCTTCGCGGAGCAAGTACGTTCCGCTCTCAAGTCGCGCAGGCTCCAGTCGCTCACTCTCGTCTCGTTTGACGGAAAGCCGCGCGTGGTAATTGAATTCAGGGGAGCACGCCCCAGCTCCTGGAGCTTCGGCGAAACCGTAAGGGACATAACAACCCTCGACTTCGATTCTCATACGCTGCCAACTCGTGTCGAAGAGTCCCGGCTTTTGTGGCTCAAGGGGCAGGACTATCCCAAACGCTACGATGTGCCCCAGTACATTTGGGTACCTCAGGCCCAGCTCCAGCAGACGACCTACGCGATCCGCTCCCTCAAACTCGACACACGTCTTGCACCGGGCACGTTTGTCATGACTGTCCCACCTGGTGCCAGATCTCTCGGCGACACAAAGCGCTGGGAAAAACTCTTCACCGGATTTGTCACCCTGCGCGGCTGGGCACTTCCAGGGTAAGGTGGTGCTCTCGTGGTTACTTGATGGTTAGCTCTAGGTTGCCCTTGTCCGCATTGACCGTGATACTCATCGTGGCGGTCTTGCCCGACTCCGTCTCAGTGCCGGTTATGGTGACGCTTCCTGCTTTTACGCCCGTTACCGTGGCAGGGTTGCCCGAGGCGGAAACCGTCGCAACAGTAGCGTCACTGGTGCTCCATGTCCACTTGGTGGGGGCTGTCAAAACGGTGGCGTTGGCGGCATCCTGAGCGCTTCCCGTCACTGCTTGGGTTCCGCCAATGGCAATGGAGGCAGTGGCTGGAGTAACACCCACTTTGGTAACCGTCGTATCCATTGTCAGGGTGCCGGTGGCCGTCTGGTTCTTGATGATCGTCACTGTGGTCGAGCCTGTGGCCTGTACCACGCCCGTAGCATCGGCGTTGGGGTAGGCGCTGGCTGCCGCGGTGTAGTTCCCGACGACTAAGTCGTTAAACGTCACTGTAGTCTGATTCGTGCCTGCGGGAGGTCGCGCTACGGTTCTCTCGACACTGGCGGTTCCACTGAGCGCGATCTTAATGCTCTGCGCTGCGGTGGGGATCAAGCGGCTCTGCTCGGGCCAGTTAATCGTAAACTCTGCGGCACCCGTGGCTCGTGAGTTGGACGCATCCCCTTTTCCTCCACCGCCACAGCCTGTGAGAAAGAGTGGTAGGGCAAGGGACGTAAGAAAAAGACGGCGTGAGAGGGACAATACAGACATTCGAATTCTCCAGAGTTCGTTGAGGGAATTATACAGTCCTCATGAAGATGCTTCACCACAGAGCATGAAAATCTCGGAGCGGAACCCTCAGGGAGGGCTGTCAGGAGGCTATTTTCAAACCAGACGCCATGAACGGGGTTCACCTTGAAGC
>NZ_JANNYP010000178.1:0-7107 GCF_031410135.1 Armatimonas sp.
CGGCGAAGCGAGGCACGAGCGGAGACGGGGGGAGGGCCATTTCTAGAGCCTCGCGAAGTTGTCGAGAATCTTCAGGCCGATCTTGCCGGACTTCTCGGGGTGGAACTGGACGCCGTGGATATTGCCAACAGAGACGGCGGAGCAGTAGGTCAGTGTGAACTCTGTCTGGGCGGCGACGACGCTTTGGTCTTCCGGAGCGCAGTAGAAGCTGTGGACGAAGTAGACCATCGCGCCAGGCTCTAGGCCGGTCATGAGCGGGCTCTCTTTGGGGAAAGTGAGTGCGTTCCAGCCGATCTGCGGGATCTTGATGCCGGGAGAGTCGGGAAAGCGGGTGACACGACCGGGGATAAGGCCAAGGCCGGTGTGCTCGCCCAGCTCCTCGCTGGCGTCAAAGAGGAGCTGCATCCCGACACAGATTCCTAGAAACGGTTTGCCCGAGTGTGCAGCATCCAGAGCCACTTGCTCCAGACCGCGCTCGCGTAGCGTTTTCTCTGCTGCCCCAAACGCCCCAACTCCCGGCAGGATGACTTTCTCGGCGGACGCAATCTCGCCCGGATCGCTGGTGACTTTGATGGCATGGCCCAAGAACTCGAAGGCTTTCTCTACCGAGCGCAGGTTGCCCACGCCGTAGTCCATCAGCGCAATCACTAGAGCACGCCCTTGGTGGAGGGAATGCCAATCACGCGGTCATCCAGAGCGACCGCTTGGCGCAGGGCACGCCCGAAGGCTTTAAACGCGGCCTCGGCGATATGGTGGGCGTTCTTGCCAACAATCAGGCGGATGTGTAGGTTCAGCCCGGCCTCACGGGCGACGGCATGAAAGAACTCCTCGACCAGCTCGACCGCGAACGTCCCGATGCGCGTGTCGGGGAACTCTAGGGCGATATGCGCTCCGCCACGCCCGGAGAAGTCTAGGGCGCAGAGGACGAGAGACTCGTCCATCGGTACGGTCGCGTCGCCGTAGCGCACCATACCCTTCTTATCGCCCACAGCGGCTTTTAGCGCCTGGCCGAGGCAGATTCCCACGTCCTCAACGGTGTGGTGGTCGTCAATGTGGTAGTCGCCCTTCGCCGTGATGCTTAAATTAAGTAGCCCGTGCCGTGCGACATGGGTGAGCATGTGATCGAAGAAGCCGACGCCGGTGGCAAGCTGGCTGGAGCCGTCGCCATTGAGGTCCAGCGAGAGCATGATATCGGTCTCGGAGGTCTGGCGGGAGAGAGAAGCGGTTCGTGGTGCGCTCATACAGTAGGCAGTATATCGCGGTCTTTCTTCGGGCGAAGATACTCTAGAGTCTGGGTGATGCTCCATGTTCGCCCTAGGCTAATGGCAGCCTCGAAGTCGGTCTCACCCAGGATGCCACGCAGCTGCGCTATATCTGTCTGGCGAAAGTCAAACTCTGGTTGCTCGGTGGTGTGCCCATGGTAGGTCTCGCAGCTCAGGCTTGCCCCAAAGAGGCGGGCTGCTTGAAGGAGATCGCCCTCACGAAGGGCCAGCATCGCAAAGTGGATCATGGTGTAGGCATGGTCGCGGTGGTACTCGCGCTCTAGGTCATCCGTGAGCTTCTGCTCAAGGTGTGCTCGTGCGCTGGTGAGCCTGCCTTCCAGGAGGTCTATCACCGCAAAGGTAGCCGTTTGGTAGGCAGGAACCTTGGTGAGAGAGCGTGCTTGTGTCAGAGCATCCCGTGCCTGAGTCAGCTTGCCCTGGGCGATAAGAGCACACGCGAGATTGGTGAGGGCAGATGCCTGCTGCTCTCGGGAGCTTGCCTGTTTATAGGCCGCCTCGAAGAGCGTGGAGGCTCTCTCGGGTTGCCCTTGGTTCAAAGCCAGCATCGCTTGTACACTCAATCTCAGACTGAGAGTCTCTTCATCCTGCTCCATTGCCAGAATGAGGTTCATGGCTCTGTGGGCACTCTCCCAGTCGGCAGTAGTCTGGCACAGGCTACAGTAGGTATTCAAAAACAGGATGTTCTGTGGCGTGGGCTCGGGCGACATCGATAAGGCGAATGTCGCTTGGAATTGCTGCTGTTGCTCCCGAAAATACGAGCGTGTTTCCCAGAAGGTTGTTAGCTTATTGCAAAACTCCACCGCACGCTCAAGCTGATCGGTTCGGCAAAAGTGGAGCGCTTGGCGAAGATTGTCTTGTTCCGGGGCGAGGCGCTGCGCCCAGAGGTGGGTCTGGGGGCTCAGCATTCCGGGGCTTGTCTGGGCCAGGGCGAAGTAAATATCGAGGTGCCGTCGCCGTAGCGCGAGAACCTGCGCCTCAGGGAGCTCGGCGAGCCTCTCCAGAGCGAACTCGCGGATCGTCTCCAGGAAGCGGTAGCGTGTGGCATGCGCCAGATAGTCCACCTGCACCAAGCTCTTATCTACCAGCGCCTCAAGGAGCGCGAGAGTGCCCTGGCGATCCCCCCGCAGCTCGGCTGCCAGGGTTGCGGTCCACCCGCCCTGGAAAATGGCAAGCTGGGTAACCAGCTGCTGCTCGGGCGCACTGAGGAGATCGTAGCTCCAGGCAATGGTGGCACGGAGGGTCTGCTGGCGGGGAGCTGCCCCACGGTTTCCCGGAGCAAGTACCTCCAGCGAGGACTCCAGGCGCTGCACCAGCTCGCTGAGGCTCTGTTGCCGGAGCTTTGTTGCGGCCAGCTCTAGGGCAAGGGGGAGGCAGTCCAGTGCTTGGCAGAGCCGGACAAGGAGGGGATGTTGCTCCAGTGAGGGCTCCCAGCCGGGCTGGACGCGTGTGGCTCCCTCGCAAAACAGAGCAATCGCCTCGTCCTGGGTAAGGCAGGGAACCGGCACCAGAGTCTCTCCCATGACATGGAGCGGCTCCCGGCTGGTCGTGACGATCGTCAGCGGAGGACAGGCACTCAGGAGCTGGCGGGCGACTTGTGCTGCTCCCTCCACCAAGTGCTCACAGTTATCCAGGCCCAGAACTAGCGGACTCTGTCGCAGTGCGAGGATCAGTGCTTCGGTATTCTGAAGGCCCAGAGTGGTTGCGATCCGGTCTGCGATTTTATCCGACTCGGTGAGGGCGGCAAGCTCGACCCAGGCAACGGCGCTTCCCTTTGCCTCTAAGTCGCGCAGGAGCTCGAGGGCGAGGCGTGTCTTGCCTACCCCCCCGGTTCCCACAAGGGTCAGCAGGCGAGATCTCTTCAGCAGCTCCGGGAGGCTCTCGCGGAGCGCACCGCGCCCTAGAAAGGGAACGAGCGCAGCAGGTAGTGGCTCTAGGTTAAGGGAAGCTCTCGGGAAAGCAAGCGGCAGTGCCTCCGCCAGACTCTGACGAAGCGCCAGCACCCAGTCGTCGTAGAAGCCAGGGAGGAGTCGCTCGGTGTCGAAGCCTATGGGTAAGCTCTCAAGATCGGTGGTGTAGGCGGCTAGCTCTAGCCCGATGCTATCGCGGCTGGCACGGAGAAGGCTTCCCTTTGGCTGATCGAAATCCCGCTCCAGCGCATTTCGCAGATGGCTCAGCGCCATGGAAAGCGCATGGCGCGCCGGGTATAGCTCCAGATCGGGCCAGAAAAGCTCCAGGAGCTTCTCTCGACTATGGTTGCCCGGATGCGTGACGAGATAGGCAAGGAGGGTCGCCGCCTTGCGTGTTGGGAATGTGGTCCGTGTCGTTGGCCCGAGCCGCACCGCCAGTCCATCGGTGAGAGTTATTTCGTACAGAAAACGTTCCCCCTTTGTCACCCCATGAGTATATCGGAAACTCTCTTTCTTTAGAGAGACTTATGAGAGACTTGTGAGAAACTGCCTTGATAGAGTGGCCCCATGAAGATTTCCATTTCTTGCCTGGCAGGTTTCTTGAGTCTAGGGCTTCTCCCCGTGCAAACCTATGCACGGGATCAGGCATCCATGACAGCCCTAATGGGACAGCTAACACCTTCGTATGTCGACAAAATCAAAGGGAACAACGATGCGCTGAAGCTGCTACTGCTCGGGCCCTTCGAGGCTGATTGGAGTAAGGCGAAGGAGTGCCTGCTCTTTGATAAGTGGCCTCAGAGTGTGAAGGTGAAGGCTCCGCAGCACGACGTCGGGCTGAAACTCATGGCCGAGCTTGTACGGATGCGCTCCGTGATCTGCAATGGGGTGGCGACGACAACTCAGACGGGCATTAGGGGCCAGTTGCAAAATGAGCGGAGCCCACTGCCGGAGCTTACGAGTGCGTTTCAGAAGGAAGCCGAAACGGGGACAGACGAGCAGCACTTCAAGCCGCTCACTTCTACGGGTGCCGAGAAGCTCACCTCCGATATTGATGTCGCCTCTAACGGGCTGAACACGGAGATCGGAGTACGGCTCTTCAACGCGAAGTTCCGGACGACGCTCGGGGTTGTCTGGGACCCGGCAACCGTGTTCGACTACAATATCTACGCCGCCGACTGGATCTTTCCTGCAAATTTTGTCGAAGTGAAGAGCGGCGGTGCCACCAAGCTAACGCCACTGCCTGAGCAGATTCTGGTGAAGGACGCAGGCGCTACGCCCACCGACGACCAGCTGCTCCAGACCGAGCGCGCCATAATCTTTGAAAAAGCCGCGCTGATGCATCTCAGGCGCAGCTGTACACTCTCAGAGTGGAACGAATATCTGAAGCAGCGAGCGGGCGAGGGGGCCAAGGTCGTCACTCTGCTACAGTCGGTTAACACGCAGTTCAACGCATTTAGCGCCGAGGTCACCACGCAAGTAGTCCAGCTCCGTCGCTCTATCCCCCCCGTGCAAGGTAGCCTCTGGCCCAGCTCCTATTACGAGGAAGCACTGGAGACACGCGCCCGCAACGAGCTCTACACAACGCGCCTCCTCCGGGTGAAGGCTCTACGCCTTAGCTACAAGCTGCTCAAAGAACAGACTTCGAAGTCAGGCTCCGACCGCCAGAAGATGTCTCTGCTGGCCAAACAACTGACTGAGGCTCTCACCGAGGCGATCTTCTTCGCCAACGAGGTCTACGCAACCGAGGGCGCCACGCTTCACGCCACGCAGGCGCTCCAGAAAGTCGCCAAAGAGAAGGCGAAAGGCAATACGCTTGAGGTGATCCTGACGGCCCCGCAGTATGAGCAAGCCTTTCATGAGAACGTCGGCGATGCCCTGCATAGCCTGAACCACTACGAGAGTACCCCCGCCTACGCGGCGTACCGGGCAGGAAAGTACATCGAGCGGATGCTTATAGCGGGGGAAGTCCTCGCCCGTGCGAATCCGACAGATGCAAACTATAAGCTACTGAAAGCACTGGCCGACCAAGCGGCAAAAGTGAAGGAGAGCCCCGTCGGCGATGATCCCGTAGAGATCGCGAAGAGCTTCAACACGTATAGTACCGTTGCGAACCTGAAGTTGCGTGCGGCGATCCTGCGGTTCGGTGCAGAGCTACCTGGAAAGATTCGACGATGAGCACCTCCTCCGCTTCCGCCTCGCTGGCCGCTCTCCTGCGCCGAGATGTCGCCGCGTTCAACCGTACGACAGCAAGTCCACGCGCTGAGGCTCCTCTTGACCTACGCAACACCGATCTGCGCGGCGTTGACCTGCGCCTGGCGAACCTAGACAGTGCCGATCTCACCAGCGCGGATCTGGGAGGCGCTGATCTTCGGGGAGCCCAGCTCACCAGTGTGGTGCTTGAGGCCGCCAACCTACAGGGCGCACAGCTCGGGGGGGCGACCCTCATGTTCTGCAATCTGGTGGGAGCGGACCTGAGCCACGCCGATCTCACCGCCGCAACGCTGAAGTTCACGCGCCTGGAAAACGCGGAGCTTAGTGGCGCACACTTCAACGATGCCCACGCTGACGGTTGCGACGGCTCGCGTGTCAATGCCATCGGCACACACTTCGACGGCGCGGAGCTAAAAGATGTCCTGCTGAACTTCGCTCGCCTCGCGGGCAGCAGCTTCCACCAGGCACGTCTCACGACGTGCTCCTTTATCGAGGCCGACCTCACCGAGGCGAGCTTCGAAGACGCCACCCTGTCCGACTGCACCGATATGAACTCGTTCGCAGACGGCACTTCCTTCAATCCCAACAAGAAAGGTTCTTTATAAAAATGAAAAACAATCTAACTCCCCTCCTTCCCCTCGTCGCTTTGCTTGCGACAGCAACCATCGTTCAGGCCCGCCAGGCGGATACCCGAACGCTTGATCAGAAGGTAATGGACACTATTACGGCTGAACTCCGGAGAACGGTTGGGGAAAATCCCAAGCGAGTCGGTAAAGTCGGCAGCTCGACTCTGATTCTCTATCGGCCAGGAATCATGATCTCCATCCCCGAGGATAAAAAAGACGTCCCTGGGTACGTGGAAGAGTATCTTAGCGTCATCTGTAATTCACTACCTGCCGCCAGCCTGTTCTTTGAGGCAACCTCACAAAACCTTGAGGATGTCTGGGCAGCGATCCTTGGAATGAAAGTGACACCCCAGAGCGATCCGTCTCCGGAGGAGGAAATGGAGCGCGAAAGGCTTAGAATATGGCTAGCGGTAGTTCCAGACCCGAATAAGATAACGAGTTTAGGTCAACCCGAGAGCCGTTTTGAGCGCTATATAAGATACTTAGCGGCTAAAGATGACGCTTTTCTTACTCTTGAGAATGAAAGAGATACGGCATTAAAAAATAAAACACGACTTAATCCAAAATTTGCAAGAGAGGTTCTTTCCACAAAATCTCAATTAGAATCAACATCCGGTGGAGATATGTTTGAGGTTGTCAAGAAGAAGGAAAAGTTGGACGAATTGCTGGGAAAAGACCCTGCCTACTTCTTTGGTAAACTTCGAGAAGGGTATGATAGCACCTATAAAGTGACAGGATCTACGGGGAAAATTGTCCACAAGCTCGAACTCTATCCGGCGATGTCAGAGTGGGAGAAAGGCGGAGGTTGGTCAAAGGTCAATCTCAGTAGCTCTGATTTCGCATCAAGTGACGTAAAAACGTCGGTAACAATGAAAATGAGTGCACAGAAGCTCTTTGGCCTCTTCTCACTCGGTGGTGGCGGATCAGCTAGCAAGCAGACCCGAGATTACAATGAGCAATCTAGCTCCTACGGGATCACCGCCGAAGTAAAGCGCGTGATGATCTATCGGCCCTGGTTGAATTCTATCGTATTTACGGGTGGCTTCTGGGGATTCGGAGCGCCTGGAGAGACGGAAGCTG
>NZ_JANNYP010000179.1:0-16199 GCF_031410135.1 Armatimonas sp.
GTCGCCAGAGGCGTTGTGCGCTCTCTTTTTCTCCCAGCTCCAGCTTCACATAGGTCCAAGGGCAGAGCAGCTCAAGTCGCTCGTGCTCAGCTAGCGCGTTGGCTAGCTCATACTCTCCCTCAGCCAGTTTTAGATAGGCCCGATCTCCCGTGCGACGGTAGCGCACCAGGCGGGTGTAGCCCAGGTTCTGCCGCAAGATGCTTGCCACCTCACGAGTCAGCCACTCCCCATCGGGCTCGATCGCGCAGAGCCGGACGAAGATCCCTTCGGCCTTCTCAATGCTCTCCGCCGTATTGTCCATTAAACAAACAATCGCCAGCTCCACCCACACCCGAAAGTAGAGCGGATCATGCTCCAGAGCCTCTTCGTAGGCTCGCATCGCCGCAACGGCGTCTTTGTCCTCGTGAAGCGCTCGGTAGCCCTCACGGTAGCACTCCAAAGCCGCCACATTGTCCGAGTGATCGGGCCAGATCGTCCCCTGGGTTCGCTGCCCAATCAGTAAAACCGGAAAGCGCTCGTGAAAAGCCGCCGAGAGGGGCTCCTCCTCTGCCTGCCCTTCCGGGAACAGGCGGGGAAGGGCGGTTAGGTTTTCGTCCACACTCACAGCGCTCTTCATTGCTTTCCTGATTTGTTAGACGTCGGGCGAGTAGAAAATGTGACAGAACTTAAAAATTATTTTTTCAGGCCGCGATATACTGACCGACGACTATGAAACTCAAGCTTGGCTTGCCTAAAGGCAGCCTACAAGAAGCCACTTTTAAGCTCTTCGCGCAGGCCGGTTGGAGCGTGCGTGTGGACTCTCGCTCGTACCACCCCGTGATAGACGACCCAGAGATCGAAGCGATTTTGATGCGCCCTCAGGAGATCCCACGCTACCTAGAGGACGGCGTGATTGATGCGGGTCTCACGGGCTGGGACTGGATCAAGGACAACAATGTAGACGTAAAAGAAGTCTGTGAGCTCACCTACTCAAAGGCGACGCGTAACGCGATGCGCATTGTCCTAGCCGTTGCCGCCGACTCGGAGATCCAGTCGGTCAAAGATTTAGAGGGCAAGCGCCTGGCCACCGAGTACGTGCGTCTGACGAATAAGTGGCTGGGGGAAAATAGCGTGACGGCCCATGTGGAGTTTAGCTGGGGCGCGGACGAGATGAAAGTCCCGCAGCTCGTGGACGCGATCGTCGTCAATACTGAGACGGGCTCTAGCCTCAAGGCCCATAAGCTGCGCATTGTCGGCGACCCGATCCTGACGTCCACCACGCGCTTTGTGGCCAATCATGCCGCCTGGGCCGACTCCGAAAAGCGTGCCAAGATCGAGAGTATGGCGATGCTGCTCACCGGCGCTCTGAATGCCGGAGCCCTGGTCGGACTCAAGCTCAATGTCGCCAAAGACGACTTCGATGCCGTGATCGCCCAGCTTCCTGCCCTTAAGAAGCCCACCGTCAGCCCACTCTGGGGCGATGAGGGGTTTGCCGTGGAGATCATTATCGAGGAGCACTTAGCCCGCGAGCTCATCCCACGCCTCAAGCGCGCCGGTGCCAGCGGCCTCGTCGAGTACCCGCTCAATAAAGTCGTCTACTAACCTGTCCGGGGACTGAAAGTCCCCGGCAGAAATTTAAGAGAGCGTCCCGAGGACGCAGTAACCCATAAGTTCTGCGCGTCCTCGGGACGCTCTCTTTTCTGGAGGCGGGTATTTCCAATGCCCGGCCATGCGCCGATTAAAGTACGGCCAAACCGCCATCGGGGGCCAGATTGGCCCCCGTGATAAAGTCCGAGAGCGGCGAGCAGAAAAACAGCACGGCGCGGGCGACATCCTCGGGGGTGGCGAGGCGCCGGAGCGGCGTGCGTTCGGCGACGGCGGCTTTGAGTGCCTCGGGCAGGCTCTCTGAAAACTCCGTGAGGGCCATGCCGGGCGAGACGGCGTTTACCGTAATCCCCTCCGGGCCGACCTCACGGGCCAGTGAGCGGGTGTAGGCGAGCACGGCGGCCTTGGCCATTGCGTGGGCTCCCTGCCCTGACGCGGGGCGCTGTAAAAGTGTTGCGGAGAGATTGACGATCTTACCGGACTTCTGCGCCTGAAAGTGCGGCAGCGCGGCCCGTGTCACGGTGATCACGGGCTTCACTACGGCCTGCCATTCGGTATCAATCTCGTCCCAGGTGTACTCGGCGAGAGGCTTGAGTGGTCCAAAGCCCGCCGCATTGTTCACCAGAATATCCAGCCCCCCGAGTTTCTCAAGAGCTTCGGCAACCAAGCGCTCCGCCTGCGCGGTGTCCGTCAGATCCGCCTGGAGCACCATGCCCCCTATCTCTTCCGCAAGTTTCTCGGCACTCTCTTTCGAGGCACGATAGGCAACGGCGACCGTTGCTCCTTCAGCGGCCAGCAAACGCGCGATTGCGACTCCAACGCCGCGGCCAGCCCCGGTCACCAGCGCTTTTTTTCCTTGTAGCATGGCTCGTATGGTATCATGAGCAAACAGAAATCAAACTTTAATTTACCATGTTGATTCTTGAAGACTGGATTGTGGACAGGCAACGGCGCGAGGCGATTCACTTGCCCTCAGGAGACTGGGTTCCGCTCGCCCTGCTCTACCGACAGGCGCGGATTGACGGCGAGATTATCCCGGAGTGTTTGTTTCGTGTACCCGAGCCTAGCGACGACGAAATACGGCAAAAAGAGCCCGACGCTTGGGAGGGCTGTGTTTGCGAGGAGTGGGACTTCTCTCAGGTCGAGAGAGAAGAAAGAGAAGAATGGTCGGTACTGGATTCGAACCAGTGACCCCCGCCGTGTGAAGGCGGTGCTCTACCACTGAGCCAACCGACCCGAGCGAGAGAGAGTATATCACCTCACCGAATAGCCGTCAAACCTACCTTGCTATTAGGAAGGGATTTACGATATACTGTTTATGTAATCGAATCAACCCTATGTGAGAAGAGAAAGCGACTGTGCCGTGTGGCAGGTCGCTGTTTTTGTTTGTAAGGATCAGAATCTATGTTCAATCGCGTCGCCTTGTTAATCCTGGATGGCTGGGGAATCCGTGAGAAAGAGTCGGGGAACTCAACTCAGCTAGCAAAGACTCCCAATGTCTCTCGATGGCTGAGAGAGTACGAGCGCTCGATTCTTGTCGCTTCTGGTGAGTCGGTGGGGCTGCCTGAGAATCAGATGGGCAACTCTGAGGTAGGGCATCTTAATTTAGGGGCGGGACGCATTGTCTACCAGGACATTCTCCGGATTGATCGTGACTTTAAATCGGGGGCGATTGAGAGCAACCAAGCGCTCGTGGAGCTTCTCGCCCACCTGAAGCCGGGCTCAAAAGTGCATCTGGTTGGCTTACTGAGCTCTGGGGGAGTTCATAGCCATGAGCGCCATCTTCACGCTCTGATTGAGATTTTAGATAAAAAAGGCGTCACGGTGGTGATTCATGCCTTCTCCGACGGGCGCGATACCGGGCCGCAAGAGTCGGTTTCCTCCGTGGAGAAGCTCTTAACCCAGATTAAAGAGAAGAAAAACTGCCATCTTGCCAGTGTCACAGGGCGCTACTTTGGTATGGACCGGGATCATCGCTGGGAGCGCACGAAGCTGGCCTACGATGCCCTCGTCTCGGGGATCGGAAAGCCTACCTTAGACTTCAAGGCGAGTGTTGAGGAGTGCCACTCCCAGGGTGAGTTCGATGAGTTTCTCAAGCCACTGGTGAGTCAAAGTGCAAGCACCGAAGAGAATACGATTTGCGATGGCGATGGGATTATTTTCTTTAACTACCGCTCGGACCGGATGCGACAAATCACGGAAGTTTTTATCAATAAAGACTTCGATAAGTTCCCCACCCAGGACTTCCAGAATCTAAAGCTGGTCTCGTTTACCGAGTACAGTGACAACGATTCCATTGCCGTTATGTTTCCACTGGAGAAGATCAAAAACTCTCTGGGGGAGACGCTCAGCCGTCACGGGAAGAAGCAATTTCACGCGGCTGAGACGGAGAAATACCCGCACGTGACCTATTTCTTCAACGGACGCGAGGAGACGATCTTTGAGAACGAGGAGCGCCTTCTGGTTCCCTCGCCCTCGGTGGCAACGTATGACCTCCAGCCGGAGATGAGCGCCTACAAGCTCACCGAGGGGGTTCTCGCACGGCTTGAGGAGCACGACGATGCCTTTCTCTTGGTGAACTTTGCCAATCCCGACATGGTCGGCCACACGGGTGTGCTGGAAGCCGGGATTAAGGCTGTCGAGGTCACCGATGAGTGTGCGGGCAAGCTCGTTGAAAAGATCCTAGAGACCGGGGGCGTCTGCCTGGTGACGGCAGATCACGGGAATGTGGAGTGTATGATTGATGAGATCACCGGTCAGCCCCACACCTATCACACCACCAACCCTGTCTCGTTCTTTGTGATCGCGCCGCACTACATTGCCCTGCACCCCTCGGGCATTCTCGCTGATGTCGCGCCGACGGTGCTCCACCTGCTGGGAATTGACAAGCCCGTGGAGATGACCGGAAAGTCGCTGCTCAATGTTGCCTGAGTTCCCCGATCACGGCGGCTTTTTTACTAAAGGCTCGCCGGTTTTCGTGGCGCGTGCTCCCGGTCGCCTCGACGTGATGGGCGGTATCGCGGACTACTCGGGCTCGCTTGTGGCCGAAATGCCGATCGGGCAGGCGGCGCTCTGTGGGGCGCAAGTAGACCCGTCGGGCAAGCTCACGATCCGCTCGCTCAATATCGGGCGCACCGTGAGCGTCGCGGCGGGCGGTGAGAAAACCACCGAGCGCTGGGCGGTCTACCTGGCGGGCTGTGTGGCACTGCTCAAGGCTGAGGGCTTGCTTGCCAAAGACGCTGGCGTGCGGCTCTTGCTCACCTCAGACGTGCCCCTCGGCGCGGGCGTGTCATCGTCGGCGGCGATTGAAGTGGCAACCATGCGGGCAACTGCTGCCGCGTTTTCTCTTGAGCTAGACGGCCTGACTCTGGCGCGGCTCTGCCAGCGGGTGGAGAACGAGTGGGTCGGGGCTCCCTGTGGCGTGATGGACCAGGTAACGAGCGCATGTGGCCAGGAGGGCAAGCTGCTCTTGCTGCGCTGCCAGCCGCATACCATCGAGGGCTACACCAAGATCCCCGATGGTTGGAGTGTCTTTGGGATAGACTCCTGTGTGAAGCACAGTGTTGGTGGCACGGGCTACACCGGGGTGCGCTGCGCCGCGTTTATGGGTGCAAAGCTGCTCGGGCTCTCGCCTGCGGATTATCTTTGCAACCTTACTCCAGAGAGCTACAAAGCGCTCGGCATCACGCTCCCCGAGACGCTCTCAGGCGCGGCGTTTCTTCAGCAGCATGGCCCCACATGGGACACTGTAACCAAAGTAGATCCCGATCAGCACTACCCCATCCTGGCGGCCACCGAGCACCCGATCTATGAGAATCAGCGCGTCGAGACTTTCTTAAAAGCCCTCGACGCGGGCGATTTCGCGCTCGCCGGAAAGCAGATGCTCGCGGCGCACGCCAGCTACAGCCGCTGTGGCCTCGGCACCCGCGAGACCGACCTGCTGGTCGAGCTGGCCATGGAGCAGAGCGGCGTGGTGGGAGCCAAGATCACGGGCGGCGGCTCCGGCGGAACGGTCTGTATTCTCTGTCCCACCGACCAAGAAGCTACCATCGCTGAGAGCGTCTCGGAAAACTACGCGAAGCACACGGGCAATGCACCACGCCTCATTCAGGGAACCTCACCGGGTGCTCTGAGCACTCCCGTAAGCCGCCTTTAGGTGCGCTAGGGCGCTGGCTAGCTCCACCTCAAGCTGCCCCTCGGTGAAGCTACACTCAATTGAGATGCGGGCATCGTAGTGTGCTTTGCGGAGTGTTGCAAAGAGCGCGGCATGGTCGTAGCTGCCCGTGCCAGGTGCCTTGCGCCCTGAATCGGCGGTGTGGACATGCGCCAGGCAGTCCGCACTGGCGATAATATCAGCCAGAGACTCCTCGCCGTTGCGCTCCATGTGGTAGGTATCGGCAAGATTTCGCACGCCGGGCCGTCCCACTTCTCGTGTGAGTGCCGCCCCCTCGGCGACTGTGTGGAGCAAGTTGCACTCGTGGCGATTCAGCGGCTCGATGGCGACCACCACGCCGGTTTTCTCGTAGGCATCGGCGCACTGGTTGAGAAGCCACAAGAGCTGTGCGTGCGCTTGCTCGGCGCTCCAGCCTTCCACAAGCTGCCGCGCCCCGCCGCTGCCAAAGACAATAATCTTGCCGCCGACTTCGGCGGCGCGGGAGAGCGCGGTCTGCACATAGTGGGTGAGCGCCGCTTGGTTCACGTCTGGGCCGGTAATCTTAAGCTTGCCCGGCACAAAGAGATTAAACGTCTCACAGGGCAGGGGCAGTGCAAGAAGCGCGGCTTTTTTCTCCGCCCACACCGCCGCCTCTTGCGTCTCCGGGATTAGCTCGCCTGCAACGCCAAGCTCGATGTAGTCCCAGCCGGTTTCGGCAACCACCGCCGCTTTGCTTAGGCCCGCGCAGACTCCAAATCGCATTAGCCTAGCTTACTTTCCTCGATCACTTTTTCCATCTTCTCCAGGCAGTCATCCGTCAGCTCTTCGCCAGGAGTGAGTTTGTGTGAGCGCGCACTGCGCACCGCCCACCAGGCCCCAACACCAATAATCAGTGCAAAGCCCACCCAAAACGTCGTGTCTTTCATCTCACCGTAGTGCACATGATGGGTCTCTCCGTAGAGATGCCGCGATGCGAATCCTAGCTTCACACCCGCCCAGGCCACGAGGGCATAGGCGGTGCTGTCCAGTGCAGGATAGGTGCGCAGGAGTCGCAGAAATGCTGCCGCGCCCAGCCGCAGTAAGACCATTCCCAGCAGGCCCCCCAGATAGACGATCCAGAGCTTCTTGGGCGAGTTCACCAGCGAGACTGCCACTAAGATCGAGTCCACGGCAAATACCACATCTG
The DNA here is from genome assembly GCF_031410135.1 of Armatimonas sp. Taxonomy (GTDB): domain Bacteria; phylum Armatimonadota; class Armatimonadia; order Armatimonadales; family Armatimonadaceae; genus Armatimonas. The sequence continues at coordinate 6,924 of NZ_JANNYP010000179.1, forward strand.
TAAAGCCGACCAGCGCCACGGTGCGGCCAAACGAGAGCTGCTTCTTGCCTGCCACCAGAGCATCCTCGTCGTCTTCGTCGTGAGACTTGCTCATGAAGTGCTTGACGGCCAGAAAGATAAGATACGCCGCTCCGAGGCCGCAGAGCCACCAGAGCTTGATCAGAAAGCCTGCCAGCAGAATTCCCACACCCCGCAGAGCAAATGCCATGATCAGCCCTAGTGAGAGTGCTTTTTGCTGCTCCTTATCGGAGAGGTGGCGCACCAGCAAGGCGAGCACAAGCGCATTATCCGCCGAGAGCAGCCCCTCCAAGAGAATCAGGGTTCCTACAATCAGAAGATCGGGATTTGCAAAAGTTTGGCCAAAGGGCATTGGCGCTATTCTACCCGCTCCACAAGGTAAGATAGTTCTCTGATGAACACAGTCCCTGTTTCCCTACAACGTCTGCCGGGCAACGACGATCTGCCCCTGCCCGCCTACGAGACCCCCCAGGCCGCCGGCATGGATCTGCGTGCCGCCCTCACCGCCCCTCAAATCCTTGAGCCCGGCGAGCGCCAGGCCATTCCCACCGGCATTGCCATTGCGCTTCCCGCAGGCTATGAGGCGCAAGTGCGCCCACGCTCCGGGCTGGCGCGTAAGTCTGGAATCTCGATGGTGAACTCTCCTGGCACCATAGATGCTGACTATCGCGGGGAGCTGATGGTACTGCTGATCAATCTCGGCCAGGAACCCTTTACGGTCAACCGAGGCGATCGCATCGCGCAGCTCATCATCGCTCCGGTTGTCCAGGCGCTCTGGCAGGAAGTGGACAGCCTAGAGGAGACCGAGCGTGGGTCGGGCGGCTTTGGCCACACGGGCGTACAATAGCGACTATGGAAGAAGAGATCAATGCCCTGCTCTCTCGGGCGAACCTTGCGCGAGTGCGTGGCAACCTGGAAGAAGCTCAGGCGATCTGTCACACTGCGCTAGAGCTCTCCCCGATGGCTGCCGATGCCCATAGCTTGCTCGGTGATCTTTTTCTCGCCCAGGAAAAGCACGATGAGGCACTACACTGCTACAGTGTCGCGGCAGACCTAAAGCCCCAGAACGCCTCGTTTCGGGAGAAGCGCGATAAAGAGCTTCAGGCGCGCCACAGCCACTTGCTCACACAACAGCAGAAGGCACAGAAACAGGCTCTTCCCAAGCACGAGGCACAGGCCACAGGCTCGGATACCCCAACAAAAGCTCCCCCCAAGCCCCGTCCGCGCTGGCTTACTGTCACGCTGATCGGAGTGGGGGGAGTGGTGATGATTCTTTTGGGGGTTTGGCTGGGCACCTTCCTGTCACACCGCAACGATCTGGTGCCCCTTAAAGAACCCCCGGTGGTGGGGCGCTAGTCCAGAGTGAGGTGTGGGCGGAGCTGTGCCAGCTTCTTCTCCCCGATTCCCTTAACCTCCATCAGCTCGCTAATCTCGCTGAACTTGCCCTGCTCGGTGCGGTAGGCGACGATGCGCTCGGCGATGGCGGGGCCAACTCCCGGAAGGCTCTCTAGCTCCTTGGCTGTGGCTTTATTCAGCGAGACCACTCCCACTTCTGCCTTAGCCGCTTTAGAAGCCTTCGGAGTTTTCTCGGACTTCTTCGTGTCGGCTTTCTTAGTCGCCATGGGAGCCGCCTTGGGGGCTGCTTTCTCCGTGGTCTGGGTCTGGGCAAAGCCCGTAGTGGTCAGAGTCAGGCTCAGAAGCGCGATGGTCGTTGCAAAAAACTTGGTAAACATTGTCTTGGTTTCCTCTTGTTTGCGGGAGTGTCTCTCCCGCTTTCATCCCTAGAACGGGTGAGAACCCCTGATTCTGATAAAAAACGAAAAATTTATTTTTTAGCGAGCCGCCAGAGCAGGCCCACCATCCAGAGGAGCGAGGGGAAAACCAAGCTGCGTTGCATGAGGCCTGTCCACCAGCGACCTTGCCAGCCGATGCTCTGAAGATAGAGAGTCGCGGCGACAATGCCGCCAATCGCTAATAGCCCACAGAAAGCGGCGAGGCGGGTTAAGAAGCGCTCTCGACGAAAACACATCGAGGCGATCACCAGAAAAATCGGGGCGAAAACGAGAGTAGAGAGTGGGTTGTGGATACGTCCTACTACGGTGCAGGGCTCCGGGCGTGTGGGCAGTCCGCAGGTGTAGGCATCGGTCGAGAGATCGGCCAGATCGGTGGGGAAGAAACCCAGGAGCAGCAGAGCCAGGCTCGCCACAGCTAAAAGAGCACTCTCCCGGCGAAGCTGATGCCGGTGCACGGTCCATGCCGCCGCGCCTGCACCCACGCCCAGCAAAAAGAAACACACCGTCATCCAGGGGCCGTAGTCGCTACGAACCAGCTCACTGAGGAAGTTATACGGCCGGTAGGGAAAAGTCGCCCCCGTTGTGGCGTGGAGCCGTGGTGTGGGGAGAGTGTGGAGCAAGGTGAGATCCAGCCCTGCCAGCGCAAAGCTAATCGCTCCTAGTCGCACTGCTCGAATCGCCATCGCTTAGTGTATCAAAAGTACCGGAACCACGAGGGTTCCGGCTTAAGAGGGCGACGGGCACCTCCGTGCCCAATAGATTCTGTTGGCTCCGAAGGGAGCCGTCGCCCTCTTAAGCCCAGAGACTTGTTCTTAGGGCTTTGCTTTCGCCATCGCTTAGTGTATCAAATGGCTTACGGCACGGGGTCGCAGACGATCCCTAGCCAGCTTTTGCCTTGCGCGACAATCACCAGAGTGGCCTCTGTGCCCTTGCCACCCAGCCTTAAACCCAGCTCTTTATGCACGGCTTCGGGCTCTTTGGGGTAGTGGCGCTTCTTGACAACGAGCCTTCCGATTCCCTGCTCGCGTAGCCAGCGCCCCAGTGTACGGTCGCGGTAGGGAAGTGCCACGCGGATTTTATACGAGCGCACCGCCGCCCGTGAAGACGGCTCCGCGGCAGTAAGGTACATGTCCGTGGAAGCGATGAGAGAGGCTTGGCAGGCATCGGCGAGCGCTCCTAGTGCCCCCGCACGGATCACGCCGGGATCCGGGTCGAGCAGATACGCCCCCAGCTCGTCCGCCATAAAGGGCTCTTCACCACGCTCATAGCTCTCGCCACTCGGCAGGAGCAAGGCACGCGCAGGCCCCGCCTCCCCCCCGAGCACGATGCACGCTTCTTTACAGGTTCGCTCCTCCGAGAGAAAGAGGAGCTGGCCGCCAAGGCTCGCTAGAGTGTCCTCATGAAGAGCGGGTGAGAGCTTGGCGACGACGATCTTATGGCGTGTTTGGAGCGATTGAAGAAAGCTTAAAGGTGGCTGGTAGCGCTCTGAGTCGGCGGAAAAGCGCGTGTGACCGTCGCGGCGGGCGGGATCGAAGAAGGCACCGTCGCAGTGCTCGCTTTCTTTGATTTCTGTTAAGGCGGTTACATCGCCGCAGACAAAGCGAATTTTTTCCTCCAGCCCCAGAACACGGGCATTGGCACGGGCAAAGACCAGCCGTGCGGGGTCGGTATCGACGGCGACCACACGCTTTCCCGCTGCCGCCAGCGCCAGCGCGTCTCGTCCCACGCCACAACAAGTGTCCAGAACACTCTCACACTCCGCGAAGCACCGGGCATGGAAGGCTGCGACTTCAGTAGAGCTGGCCTGTGCAAGGGCATCAGCGGTGAGAAAGAGCTGGTCTGCCTCCTCCCAGCCGCGCTTACGGGCACGCTCCCGCCCATCAAGAACCGTCAGTGCGCCTGCTCGTAGCTCCGGGGTAAGATCCACGGCATTGGTGAGCGCCTTCGCCCCACGTCTTAGTACTGCCGTCCCTGGCTCTGAGACAAGAAACTCCGCAATCGTCTCGGTCACGAGCCGCCTGTGAGGGTCTTGGCTTCGTCTACCACGGCCTTGTTGATCAGAAGCTGCATCTGCGCGAGGGCAGGATCGGGCTTTACTCCCCAGTTTTGCAGGAGAAACTCCAGGGTGGTGACGACGATCTTTGCTTCGGGGGTGCCTTCTGGTTTTTGTTTGTTGTAGCGCTCCACCACCGGGGTGAGATCTGCTAGGGAGAAGAAAACAGGCACCGTGGTCTTGCCATTTTGGGAGACATTGAGGAGCCCCTTACCCGTTAGCTCTGCGATAAAAAGGGGCACCCCGGCTGTGAAGGCAACCCCAGGCTTTGCTTGCTGGGCGATGAGTTTTTTGGCCAGCTCGACTTGCTCTGGATCAGGGATAAAGGCGAGGGAGATATTGGCCTCTGGCTTCTGCGCGTTGCGGTAGACCTCTCCCAAGCTCACCACTTTGAGCTTCAGGGCCGCTGCCGCGGGGTCGCGCTTCTGGAGTGCTTCCAAAAACGCTGCGGCGGGTTTCTGGCGCAGAAAGACCCCAATCGCAGGCTTCGGCTTCGCGGCTCCCTCAGGCCCTGTAGGGTTTTGGGTCGCCGTCAGGGGCTGGCCTTGGGCGTTGACGATCAAAAAGCAGGGAACTCCGTCCAGGCGCGTGGCGATTTGAGCCGCCGTCAGGATTTTCGGGGCTTGAACATGGGCGAGCGCCTGGGGGAGATAGATCACGGTTGCATCAGCCTTGCTTGTAGTAGACAATCGCGTGCTTGAACAGAGTCAGCTCGCTGCCATCGTCTGCTAGGACGTTGATCGTGGTCTCGTCAAACCACTTGACCTGACCATTGAGGCTCTGGCCATTTACCAGAAGAAAGGTCAAGTTCGTGTGCTCATCGCGCAGTCGAATCATTGCGGCGGAGCTAAGCTGAATGGTGGGCAAGCGGTCCCGGCTAGGGCCAAAATCCATAATCTATTCCTCGTTCTCTCAAAACTGTGAAAGTGTGGCTATTCTACCTCAGTTTGGCATCCGATTGCCCACTTTGTGCTACTATAGAGGCTGTGTTGAATGGTTCTCGTTTCTTTGCCTTCACCGCCATTCTTTTCGTCTGGCTATACTCAGGCGCGGCGCAGGCGCAGCAGGCTGAAAGCGCGGAAGAGTACTGGTCTCGCCGTGTCGAGCCGGTGCTGGACAAGTCCTGCCTCAAGTGCCACGCGGGAGTACGCCAGCAAGGCGGGCTGGACCTGCGCTCGCTCCAGACCCTTTTGCGCGGTGGCGATAGTGGCCCGGCGATTGTCCCCGGCAAGCCAGACGAGAGCCGCTTAGTGAAGTATGTCCTGCCGCAACCCGGCCCGCACATGCCGCCCGATCCCAAAAAACAGCTCAGCCCCGAGGCGATCAAGACCCTCAAGACCTGGATCGCGATGCTACCCCCACTTGGCACAAAGTCGGTGCCGGAGTACATGCAGGCCTACCAGCGCTCGCTGCCTTCGCTCGGAGCGCCACCGGCAGGTCTCACGCCGACAGCGACCATAGACTGGTTTCTGCAAGCCGGCTGGAAGCAAGGCAAGCTCACGCCCGCCCGTCCGGCCAGCGACTCTGTGTTTGCGCGGCGTGTCTATCTGGATCTGGCGGGGCGGATTCCCACGAGTGAGGAGCTTCGGCAGTTTGTCGGGGACTACCACGGTGATAAGCGCGAGCTCTTGGTAACCAAGCTGCTGGCCTCCGACGACTACCCACGCCACTTCCGCGAGGTCTTTGACACGACTCTGATGGGCCGCAGTGTCGGCAAGAACGCTCTGTGGAGTGCCTTTCTCGAAGACGCGTTTCGCACCAACCGTCCCTGGAATGCCCTTGTCCGCGATATTCTTGTCGCCCGGCCCACGGAGAAGTCCCAGCAGGGTGCGGTGTGGTTTCTGGCGGCGCGGAACAATAGCTTCCAGGCCATCGCCGAGGCTGTTGCGCCGGTTGCCTTTGGGGTGAAGATCGGGTGCGCTCAGTGCCATAATCACCCGCTGGCATGGGAGATCGAGCAGCGGCACTACTGGGGCTTAGTGGCGGCCTTCAACCGTGGCAAGAACGTCGACACGGACGCGGGCACCGGCATCTCGGAGAGCGCCATCGGCGGCTTTATCAACTTCGCCAACCTCAAAAAAGAGTCCCAGACCGCGAGCCTGGTCTTTCTCAATGGCAAGAGTGTCTCGGAGCGCGTCCCTGCCGCCGATGAAAAAGAGATAGACAAGCCCGAGCTCTATCGGGTGCCGCCGGGCACGCCCCGCACCGCTGCCGTCCCGAAGTTCTCTCGCCGGGAAGCCTTTGCGGACTCAGTCACCAAAGACAACCCGCTGCTGGCCCGCGCCTTCGTGAACCGCATCTGGGCCAAGCTCCTGGGCCGTGGCTTTGTCCAGCCTGCTGACCAGCTGGACTCCAAGCACCGTCCCAGCCACCCGGAGCTTCTGGACTGGCTCGCAAAAGACTTTGAGACAAGCGGCTACAATGTCCAGCGCCTGGTGAAAAATATCGTCCTGACCCGCGTCTACCAGCTCGATGCCAAGACGGCAAGTAAGACCCCGCCACCGCCGGAGTCGTTTGCCCGTGCGCTAGAGAAGCCGCTCTCAGCCGAGCAGCTCCTGCACTCGCTCCAAGTGGCGACGGCAACGAAAACAGACGATCCCGAGACGGAGAAGCTGGAGCGTGGCTTTGTGAAAGCTTTTCCTGACCTGATGCCAGACACCTACAACCCGTCGCTACAGCAGGCACTTTTTCTGACCAACTCGCCGCTGGTAGATAAGCTGCTCAAACCCACGCCGGGCAACACCACCACAAAACTCGCCGCGCTCCCCACTCCCGAGCTGCAAGTGCGCGGGGCATTCCAAGTCACCTTTGGCCGTCTGCCAGACGCCACGGAGCTGGCGCAGTGCCAGGCCATTCTAAAGACCGCTTCATCGCCCGAGCGCGGTGTCCAGAACCTCCTCTGGGCGCTTCTCACCAGCGCCGAGTTCCAGGTAAATCACTAATGGAAAAAGACGAAAAAGGCTGTACGCCACCGGAGCACACGCTACACCGGCGGCTGTTTCTCCAGGGGCTGGTCGGGGCCGGGGCAGCTTCGGCGCTGAGCTGGACGGGGCTATTCTCGCCCGCCGCGATTGCCGCTGAGGCCAAGCGCCAGGAGAAGCACTGCATTCTGCTCTGGCTCTGTGGGGCACCGAGCCAGTTCGAGACCTGGGATCCCAAGCCGGGGAGCATCTATGGCGGGCCGTTTCGTGCGATCCCAACCAAGCTTCCGGGGGTGCAGTTCAGTGAGCTGATGCCCAACTGCGCCAAGATCGCCGATAAGCTGGCCGTGGTGCGCTCGATGAAGACCAAACCCAACGAGCACTTCCAGGCCATTGACCTGCTCACACGCGGCGCGGCTCCCCGCGAGCCGTTTGTGCGCCCGATTCTGGGCTCGGTGCTTGCGCAACAGCTCGGGCACCTGGATAGCCCGATTCCCAACTTTGTCTTTCTGGACCCCAACCCCAAGGGCAACGAGTTCGAGTCGTTTAAGGCGGGCAACTGGGCGGGCTGGCTCGGGGCGCAGTACGGCCCAGTGCGCGCGGGCGGCGAGTACAAGCTAGAGAATGTCAAGCGCCTCGCCGATAGCACCACGCAGGACTTCGAGCAGCGCGAGGCTCTGCGAAAGTTCCTCACCAAAAAATACGAGAACGACCGCACCAGCGCGGCGGCAAGCTCCCAGAACGCGACATTCTCTCGGGTGAAGGGCCTGATGAGCTGCGCGGATCTCTTTGATCTGGAGAAAGTCAAGCCCAAAGATCGCGAGCGCTACGGCCCCGGCACGTTTGGGCTGCACACGCTCCTTGCCCGCAACTTGGTCGAGAACGGCGCGCCGTTTGTGATGGTCGCCAATGGTATGCCCTGGGACTGCCATGTCTTCCAGCACGAGATCTACCAGATGCTGGTGCCGGAGACGGATCGTATTGTCGCCAACCTCATCAACGACCTGGACGAGCGGGGGCTTCTCGACAAAACTCTCGTGGTGGTGATGGGCGAGTTTGGACGCACGCCCTGGCTCAATGCCGCCCGTGGCCGCGACCACTACCCTGATGCCTGGAGCCTCGCGATGGCAGGCGCGGGCATCAAGCGCGGCGTGGTGGTAGGGGCAACCGATGCCGACGGGGTGGATGTGAGTGAGAAGCCCTTCAACGAGAAAAATCTCTTCGCCACGATCTTCACGGCGTTGGGCCTCGACCCCTACGCCGAGTACGACGCCGAGGACATCCCGACATTCTTTCGCGTAGAAGACAAGGCCGAGCCGATTCGCGAGGTGCTGAAATGAGCGAGCTGAAGCTCACGCTTCTCAAAGACCTGAAGCTGCCCACGGCGGTGCTTGCTGTTGTCGCATCGCCCGATAGCAAGCAGCTCTTTGCGGCGTGCCTGGATGGCGGCGTCTATGCCGTGCCCGTGGAGTCGGGTGTGCCCCAGAAGCTGGGTAAGCACGAGAGCTATGCCAGCGGCGTGCAGTTTCTTGCCAAGACCAATCAGCTGATCTCGGCGGGCTACGACGGCACGCTGCGCTGGTTCTCGCTCACGGAGGGCAAAGAAACCCGCGTTGTCAAGGCGCATAGTTTCTGGTCGTGGAAAATGCGCGTCTCCCCCGATGAGCGCTTTGTGGCCAGCGCAACGGGGCAGTATCTGGCGGGCGGCGAAAAGTACGAGCCTGCCAAAGAGCGCGAGCCTAGCGTAAAAGTGTTCGAGACCGAGACAGGCAAGCAAGTCGCGGCACTTGCGCACATGCCCCCGGTGCTTTCTGTGGCATTTAGCCCGGATAGTAAGCATATCGCGGCAGCAAACCTGATGGGTGAGGTTCGGGTCTGGGAGCTGGCGACCGGCAAGCAAGTCGCCGCTTGGACGACGCCGGACTTTACGTGCTGGGGGATTATCAAGAGCCACCACTACGTCGGCGGTATTTTTGATCTGGCGTTTAGCCCCGATGGTAAAGAGCTGCTGGCCTGTGGCATGGGCCCGATGGTGGACCCGATGGCGGGCAATGGCAAGCAGACCTGGCAGCGCTTTGCCTGGACCGAAAATCCGCCGCGTAAAGTCTCGCAAATCCAAGATGCCGATGCCGGTGCGGGCCTGATGGAGGCGCTACGCTTCCACCCTGAGGGCAAGCACTTTGTGATGGCTGGAAAGCTCGCGCAGGGCAAGTGGAACGCCGCGCTCTTTGACAGTAGCACGGGCGGATTGCTCCACTCGCTCGACTGCAAGATGCGTGTTACCGATGCCGCCTGGCTCACGGGCGGCACCCAGCTCGCACTCTCGGGCGCGACAGCGCAGGAGAAAAAGAACAAAGAGGGCCGCTACCCGGACTTTGGGCGCATCAAGCTCTTTACAGTAGCACCAAGCAAGGGCGATTGCATATAAAATCCGAGGTATTCTGAGCCAAAATGCACTTGGCTCAGGAGGGCCTCACCCCATTGATGGAAG
>NZ_JANNYP010000180.1:0-18477 GCF_031410135.1 Armatimonas sp.
GCAAGCCATTTATTTTCTCTCGTGTCGGGTTCTCAGGGACATTCGAGGGCGATGGCTACGAAGTGCTGACGATCACGGCAGGTGGTCCTGCGGAGAAGGCGGGACTGAAAAAAGGCGATGTTCTGACCATGCTCGACGGGCAGGTAGCAAAAGAGCTAGGTCTTAGTGGCAGCCGTGAGATCTTCCGCAGAGCTCCGGGAACCAGGCTTCAAGCCACGGTACGCACCGCAACGGGCGCGACTCGCATGGTCGTGATTATCCTCCAGGACGTGCTTTAGTCTGCCCCGTGAACGAGGCATGAAATGGCATCGTTCCTCTGCCGTAAAGCCCATGCCGGGCCACCGAATTTATAGCCCGGCACGGGCTTTACGGCACTGCGTGCCACGAGACGCTCCGTTCACGGAGCGGCAAAATGGTGGGATATGCGGTACTCTGTGGCGTTATGGCACTAGGAGTCGGAATCGTGGGCTTGCCCAACGTGGGTAAGTCCACACTCTTCAACGCAATCACCAGAGCGGGCGCGGTCGCGGCCAACTACCCCTTTGCAACGATTGATAAAAACGTCGGTATCGTCACGCTCCCCGATGAGCGCCTCGATGCTCTGGCGAAGGTCTACACCAAGGGCGACCGCGTGCCGCCCCTGGTTCCCACCATCGTCGAGTTCGTGGACATTGCGGGACTGGTCAAAGGCGCACACAAAGGTGAAGGGCTGGGCAATCAGTTTCTGGCCAATATCCGCGAGGTCGCCGCTGTGGCCCATGTGGTGCGCTGCTTCGAGAGCGAGGAGATCATCCATGTCGAGGGACACGTCGATCCCGTCGGCGATGCGGTGACGATCAATTTAGAGCTGGCGCTGGCGGACTTGCAGATTTTAGAGAAGCGACTGGATCGCCTGAAGAAAAACGCAAAGTCCAGCAAAGACGATGCCCTGCTCGTTCCGTTGGTCGAGAGCCTGGTGGCGCACCTGAGCGAAGGCAAGCCCGCCAGGACATTCGTCTGGAACGATCCCGAGGCGCTTGCCAAGTTCTACAAAGAGTCCGGCCTGCTCACCGCCAAGCCCATGGTCTATGTCGCCAATGTCCCCGACTCGGACTTGCCCGATGGTGGCAGCAACCCGCACTATGCCACCCTCAAAAAGATGGCCGAAGAAGAAGGCATGGATGTCGTGGCTATCTCCGCGCAGATCGAAGCTGAGCTCTCCGAGCTCGATCCCGAGGAGGCGCTGGTCTTTCTCAACGACCTCGGGCTGAGTGAGCCAGGAATGAATAGCCTCGTCCGTGTCGCGTTCCGGCTACTCGGCTTGCAGACCTTCCTGACAGCAGGCGAGAAAGAAGTGCGTGCCTGGACCATCCGCCAGGGCGACAAGGCCCCCACGGCGGCGGGCGTGATCCACACCGATCTGGAGCGCACGTTTATCCGCGCCCTCGTGATTGACTGGACCAAGCTCGTCGAGGCCGGGAGTATCGCCGCCTCACGCGACCGCGGCTGGCTCCGCACCGAAGGCAAAGACTATATCATGCAAGACGGTGACGTAGTCGAGTTTTTATGTAGCGGGTAAGCTATCCCCCTGATCCCCAATGTTTGGGGATCAGGGGACTATCAGCTCGGCGATGCGGTCGGCGTAGCGCTGGGTTCTGGCATTGGCATCCGCGACCGAGACGCCCTCGCTGTGCACATGGATCGAGGGTTCCGCAGGGTCCGGGAGCACGAGAGTCCAGGTGTTGGGCGACTCGACCACACGAATGCCATCAAGAAGCTCTAGCTCGCCCGAGGCGTTCTGTGCCTCTTCCGTCAGAATCCGCATCACCCGCCCATTGTCGGACTGCGGGCAGCTCAGGGTCTGGCTGGAGAGATGCATCGGCGGGAGCTCCGCCACAAACGAGCTGAGCGGACGGCGCTGGTGCAGAGCCATCATCTCCAGGGTCTTTACGAAGGTAAAGAGACCATCGAACGTGGGGTGAAACGCCTCTTCGCCGCCGGGAAAGATAAAGCCCCCTGCCAGATCTCCTGCCATGATGAGTTTCTCCGCAGCAGACGAAGCGACATTCATCAAGAAGCGCGGATCAGTCTTGGTGCGGGTAACGATGCCTCCACTGCGCGAGAGAATGCTCTCAATCGCCGACGGTGCGTTGAGCGGCACTGCGATCTTGCACTCCCCTGCTCGTGTGGTCTGTGCCACCATGGTCGCCAGTGTCGCCAGCAGGCGTGCCCGGTTGAGCGGGTTGCCCAGCTCGTCTACCAGTTCCAGGCGCTCGCCATCGGAGTAGATCATGACCCCCAGATCGGCTTTCTGCTGGTGAACGACTTGTGCCAGCCCTGCTACCAGTGCCTCACGGTCTTGGGAGTTCTTGGGCGAGCGCTTCCAGTCCGGGTAAGGATTGAGCACAAAGACTTTACAGCCCAGCTGTCCCAAGATCGAGGGAAGCACACGGGCCAGCGATGAGCCATAGGCATAGTCAATGACCACCGTAAACTCTTGGCGCTCGATATCCTTGGCGGCAATCTGCTTCAAGAAAAGCTGCGTGTACTGCTCCAGAGGACGGGTGGCGACATTGATTGTCCCCACTTCGTCCATCAACACACGTCCATAGTCCTCCCGGAAGAAGATCGTCTCGATCTTACGCTCATTGTTCTTGTTGAGATAGATGCCCCGCTCATCGAAAAGCTCCACGAGCGTGCGACCTGCATGATCCGGGTCTTGTCGAACATGGACACCGCCGCGGGCACGGTTGGCTCGAATCGTCGTGCGTAGAACCGGCAGGGCCATCTCCTCGACATCCACCATCGTCACGCCCACCGAGGACAGCCCGGCCATGAGCGCACGCTTGAGCATCCGGCTTGCCGGGTGACCGTCGCGGCTGACCACGACCGTCGCGCCTTTTTTCAGAAACGCGCCAAAAGACGCTCCCAGCTTTGCCGCAAAGTCAGGGGTCAGCTCGATATTGGTAATCCCCGGCACACCGAGGCCACGGAAAAGATTCGAGTATGCTTTGGCGCCCCAAACAAGGCTCTCGGTCACCACCGAGCGCTCCTCGATGAGCTTATCGGGCCAGAGCTTGACCCGCGAGCGGATAGTCGCCCCCGCCTCGACCGAGCACTTGTCCCCAATGACGGCGCTCTCTTCCACTTTTACATTGACGCCCAGATGAACGTGGTTACAGATCGTACAGGCCGTGAGCTGCGCCCCCGCCCCGACATAGGCTGAGCGCCAGAGAATGGCTTTCTCAATCCGCGCATTGGCCTCGACAATCGCCCCATCGCCGAGCACGGCGTCCGGGCCGATGACCGCACCAGGGCCAATCCGACAATCCGAGCCGATCGCAACGGGACCAATGAGCTTGGCGGTAGGATGGATCTCCGTTCCGCCGCCGATAAAAATACGATTGGGATGGCTTGCACCGGGAATCGGAAGCGCGGTCTGCCCCTCCAACATCTCGTACTGGGCCTGGCGGTACTGCTCCAGAGAGCCCACATCGCACCAGTACTCCTCCATGGTGTAGCCATAGAGTGGACGGCCATCCGCAAGGAGCTGTGGAAAAATGTCTTGGGACCAGTCGTAGCTCTTGCCGTGCTCCATCAGCTCAAAAACACTGGGCTCTAGGATGTACATTCCTGTATTGGCCGCATCGGAGAAAACTTCGGCTTTATCCGGCTTCTCCAAAAAGCGAATAATGCGCCCATCGGGCTCGGTCATCACGACGCCAAACTCGACGGGATTCGGAACCGGCTTCAGGATCAGCGTCGCTTCCGCTCCCTTGGCGCGATGAAACGCCAGCGCTTTATCAATATCCACGTCCGTGAGAGCATCACCCGAGACAATGACAAAAGTCCCGTCCTTGAGATGCTCCTCCGCCTGTTTCACGGAGCCCGCCGTACCCAGTGGGTTCTCTTCGACGGAGTAAATCAGGTTGACATCCATCTCAGAGCCATCGCCAAAGTAGCGCTGGATCTCCTCACCGAGATAGTAGAGCGTGACAACGATGTCATTGATTCCAGCACGTTTCAGGTGCTCAATAATGTGCTGCGCGATCGGCTTGTTGAGAATAGGGACGAGAGGTTTTGGCCGGTTGGAGGTAAGGGGCCGAAGCCGTGTTCCCTCACCGCCCGCCATGACAACGGCTTTCATATGCCTATTGTAGCACGTTTTGTTTCGGGTACAATACGCAATATGGCAGATAAGACAGAGATGATCGCTATTTGGACACAAGTTGTCGAGATGGCAAAGAAGGCAGCCGTGGCTCCGGCCATGTACCGTGCCCTAGACGCAAGTGTCCCCATTGCATGGGAAGGCAATGTCTTCGCCGTGGGGATCGACAGCACGGATGGCTTGCTCAATGGCACCCTGAAATCCAACGACTCCCAGCTTAAGATTGAGCAGGCGCTCCGGCACATCACGGGCAACCGTGAGCTCAAGCTCAAAGTGCTCGACTCCCCCACTCTGGAGGCATGGAACTCCGTAAAAGCCGGAGTGGTGGCGCTGGCAAAGATGCAGCAGCAGCAGCAAGACCGCCTGAACGCCAACCCCACTGCCGCCGCGGACACGGCCACCTGGGACGATGTCTACGAGCGCCTCAACCGTCTCTGGACCAGCTACGAGTACCGCACTCTGGCCTCTGGCAAGGGCCGCTATATGGTTGAGGCCATTGCCATTATTGACGAAGCGATAGATCAGCTCGGAACCACCAGCGGCGACCAGAGCGAGCGCGCTTTCTCCCGGACATTAGACCGAGTCGGCTCCATGGTCGGCTCCGAGCCCGCGCTTATTGGCTACCTACTCTTCGAGCGCCGCCGCCTCGCCGGAAAGTAAGCGAACGGAGACAAGAGTTTTCTTCCTGTCGCAAGTCTCGTGATGAAAATCGCCGCGACGGAAATCGTCGGGCTATGGGGCGTCCCGCCGCGCCTTCGGCGGAATTTCGACCGACGATGCCCCATTTTACCGACGAGGCATGAGGAGGAGGCCAAAGGCCCCAAAGCTGGACGTTCACCGTCCACGCGAATGGGACAATCGCCATCACGAGACTTGCGACAGAAAGATAGTTTTTGGCTTTGGTTTATTTGTGATTCCTTCCAGCACTTTAGATGGCCATAATTTTGAAAAGCTAGATAAAAAACACAATGCAGTAATGCAGTTAGGAAAGACATGATGAAAACAATAAGTTTCTTAGAAGTAGTAAATATTTTAGCAGAAGATAATTTCATAAAAAAATATTTAGATAAATCAAATATTAGTATTATAAGACATAATGAAGACAAAAATTGGATTATCATTATATATGATGTTGATGAAAAAGGTAAACGAAAAAGTAAGCATTTTTTTGTAATAATATATGATAGCGGAAAAAAAGAAATAATCGGAGGCATGTAATTATATATTAAGTGGAAGCCGTTATTGGGGTACCAAGAACCAGCGCCGCTGTCTTTTGTCTCATGAACACGGAGCTTCAACGAGGCCAAAAGCGTCTCGGTCGTTCCCGCGCTCTAGCAGAAAACTGCGGAGCACGAAGGCAGGAAATAACATTAGGCTTGCCGAATTTTCTGCCATGCGCATCGAAGCTAATTCTAACCTGCTCTTTATTGGGGACTCGATCACCGACTGTGGCCGTGCTCGGCCCGTTGGTGAGGCGAATCCGTGGAACTGGGGAGAGATTGGCAATGGCTATGTCCGCGATGTAGCGGCGACGATTGGGGCGGCCTACCCGGAGCGTGGGATTCGGATTCGCAACGTGGGCAGCAGTGGCAACACGGTACGCGATCTGGCAGCTCGCTGGAAGTCCGATGTGACCGATCTCGCTCCAGACTGGCTCTCGGTGATGATCGGGATCAACGATGTCTGGCGACAGTTCGACTCCCCTCTCGCGCCCGAACGCGCTGTGCCCCTTGCAGAGTACTCGGAGACGCTGTGGAGCCTCTGTCACCGCACGCGGCCCAAGCTGAAGGGGCTAGTGCTGATAACGCCGTATGTGGTGGACGCCAACCTTCACGACCCGATGCGCCAGCGCATGGATGAGTACGGAGCGGCTGTCAAAGAGATTGCGGAGGAGTTCGAGGCGGTCTTTGTGGACAGCCAGGCTGCTTTTGATCTCTTGCTGGAGCACACGCACCCTGCGAGCATCGCGTGGGATCGGATTCACCCAGGGCCGGTGGGCCACATGACCCTTGCCCGTGCCTTTTTACGCAGTGTCGGCGCACTTTGAACCGACACAGGCGTTTGTACGTCGGTAGAGGGCATGGAACTTTTATTGCTCTCTGCGCTGATAGCAACGGCTCCGGCTACATTGCCACAAAAACGCCCGAAAGTCGGGCAAAATCAAGACGGCTTCTGGGCTGTTCTGAGCCGGAATTTTGATGTTTGGGATGCCAACCACGATGGTACCTTGAGCGGTAGGGAGACCGACCCGCTGGTTGCCGACGCACAGATTCGTGGCGCGGATGCGGCGGCACTGGGGGCGCTGAAGATGGCGCAGAGGGCCAAGAAGTGGGACGAAATTGTCTGGTCGCGCACTAACTTAGAGGCCATTCGCATGAATCAGCTCAAAGGCCCGGAGCTGGGAAAGACTTACAGTAACGCGCTTCAGAAGATCCAGAAGACCCGCCGGGTGCTCTTCGCCCCTGGGGCTCCGGCGCTCACGGAGTTTCACCAGGGCCGCCTTGGAGACTGCTTTTTTCTGGCCCCGATTGGGGCGGCGATAGCACGCGATGCTGCCGCTGTTCGTGCAATGTTCACGCAGCAAACACCGGGTACGTTCTCCGTCGCCTTCCCCGGAGTAGCGCCGGTTGTGGTAACGGCCCCCACAGACACAGAGCTTGCACTTACCTCCGCCACGGAGAACTCGGGTATCTGGCTGACACTTTTAGAGAAAGCTTTTGGGGAGGTGCGCAACCGTAACAAGCCGGAAGAGAAACAAAAAGAGTCTGTTACTGACTGGATTGCCCGAGGCGGCTCCGTAAAACCCGTGCTGGAGACACTCACAAACCACGAGACGGATAGTGTCCCGACGCGTCGTGCGAATGCAAGTCAGCTCCGCGAGCGTTTGGAGCCTGCCCTGAAAGCACGGCGGCTGATCTGCACGGGGACACCTGAAAAGGTGGAGACTCCCGGTATCTCACCGCGGCATGCCTATGCAGTTCTGGGCTTCGACCCCACAAGTGACACCATTACGCTCTGGAACCCTCATGGCAACAACTTCAAGCCCAAGGGGAGTTCGGGCAAGATCAACGGCTATCCCATGCGCTCTGGTACATTTAGCTTGCCTTTACTCGATTTTATTGATATTTTCAACGCAGTCGTTTTTGAGACGGCGAAGAAAGCAAAGTAAGCTATGAAGATTGAAAGTGGAACCCTGCTGTTTATCGGTGACTCGATTACGGACGCGGGACGGGCACGGCCTGTCGGAGAAGATAAAGGGCTGGGCGGTGGCTACCCGTCACAAGTGAACACGCTCCTGGGCGCAACCTACCCGGAGCGCAAGATTCGGGTGCTCAATACGGGCATCTCGGGAAACACAATTCGAAACCTCAAGTCCCGCTGGCAGAAAGACGTGATTGATCTCAAGCCGGACTGGCTGAGTATCATGATCGGCACCAACGATGTCTGGCGGCAGTTTGCGGGCACCAACAATCTCGACAGCGTCTTCCCCGAGGAGTTTGTCAAGACCTACACAGAGCTGCTCCTTCAGACAAAGCCACTGGTCAAGGGAATCACGCTTCTGACACCGTTCTATGTCGAGCCGGATCGCGACCAGCCGATGCGCAAGCGGATGGACGAGTACGGAAAGCTGGTGCGCCAGCTCGCAAAAGAGCACGGCTGCCGCTTTGGGGACACACAAGCCGCCTACGACAATGCGCTGAAGAGCATGGCCTTCGGGGCTCTGGCTGGCGACAAAGTTCACCCCAGCCCCACCGGCCACATGGTTCTCTCCCGCGTCTTTCTTAAGACCGTGGACTACCGCTGGTAATCACGACCCGTCGCCCCTCCAGCAAGATTCGCCCCTCGGCGAGAAGCTGAAGGGCCTCGATATAGGCGGCGTGTTCCTCGGGGAGGATTCGCGCCGCCAGAGTCTCCGGGGTATCGGTATCGAGCACGGGCACCGTTCGCTGAAGGACAATCGGGCCGGTATCGTACTCGGAGTCCACAAAGTGCACGGTGCAACCGCTGACTTTACAGCCGTAGGCCACCACGGCTTCGTGAACGTGGTGGCCGTACATCCCTTTTCCGCCGAACGCCGGAAGCAGTGCGGGGTGCACATTAACGATCCGATTGCGAAAGTGCTCCACCACGGCCTCGGGGAGCTTGCGTAGATACCCCGCCAGGGCGATTGTGTTCACGTGGGCCTTGGTTAGAGTGGCAAGGAGCTGTGCTTCGTAGCTGTCCCCCGGAGCGATGACAGCTACGGGAATCCCCGCCTCTTGCGCTCGAAGGAGCGCGGGGGCATCGGGCTTCGTGCCGATCACGAGCGCCACTTCACCGCTCAGTCGTCCGTCTTGGGTTGCGCTGTGGATCGCCATCAGGTTGGAGCCGCGCCCCCTCACCCCCACAAACACCGCCAGCCTCAGTGGCTTTATCTCCGTCACGCGCCCTCTTTCCCTGCAGTCTCAGGATCTGTGGTAATGATTTTCCGTATCTCGGGCTCGAA
Organism: Armatimonas sp.; assembly: GCF_031410135.1. Lineage (GTDB taxonomy): Bacteria > Armatimonadota > Armatimonadia > Armatimonadales > Armatimonadaceae > Armatimonas. Next base: position 8,634 of record NZ_JANNYP010000180.1, read on the forward strand.
GGTCTTCATGAAGTCTTTCTGCGCCGCCAGAGCCGCCTCATCGGTTGTTGCACGATGGGTTACCAAGCGCACAAAAGTCCAACCGTTTTTATTCGGGAAGAGCCGCTCGGTTGCCATAATAAGTTGCTGACGCATGAAGTCAGATTCCGTACGGTTCCCAGAAACAAAGAAGTAGCTGACGGTTGCAACGGGCACGCCAAACTTACCGTCACTGTACTCAACTTTGCTCCCATCAAAGAGCATATGAACTGCCGTGTCTTCGCGCCCCGCCCACGGAAGTGTTGTCGTGTCCTTGAGGAGCTGGACATAGCCACCCGCCGGGAAGCACTGATCGGGCCGGTGGGCAAACTCACGCCTCCCGTAGCGCCGGTAGACCACCAAAAGCTGCACCTTTTGGCCATCATCGCGAATATACTGGCGAATTAGGTAGGAGTCGGACTCTGCCAGTGCCGCATCTGAAATATCGCCCTCAGGACATTTCCAGCGCCCCAGCTCCGCCGGAATCACCTTCACATCCACCGAGGGAGCTTTCACAGTCGTCCTAGCGGAGGCCACAAGCGAGATCATCAAGATCGTCGCCATCATCGCACCGAGCGGCATGAGCTTCGGAGCCACCCCCACTCGGTTCCATTTGGTGGGAGCCGGGCTTGCGGACCAATCCGCCTTTTCCGCTTCCTGGCGTGTTTTCCAACGCTTTTCGCCGCCGGTCACGCGCTCTAGAAACCGGCCAATGCTCACCAGTAGAAGCAGGACGATAATAAAGAGCGGGTACGGCGACGCATCGTGAAATGTCCCCAGGCCAAACTTCGGATCGTAGTAGGTGCACACAAGAATAAGTAGCGTGATTCGAATCACATTGGCTGCTAGCGTGATGGGGAGCGCGAGCCAGAACAGCACCCACTTCCACTTAAGATCCAGCCGTGAGATATAGGCAGTGATTGCATGGAGCGCCTTGATCGCCATCAGTGAGTGAATCCCTGAGCACGGATCGGCGATCTTCACCCGCACTGCCTCACCGGTCTTGAGAAACGGGAACTCCATGTCCATGCCCGCGCCGGTCATGTGAACATTAAAGAGGTGCTCGACAATCCACTTGCTCCCACTGGTGGCGATCAGTCTTAGCGGAAAACTAACAGGCTGCGTGAGACCACCGGGGATGGGCAGGAAAAATGTTAGGTAGGCCAGCGGAAATGCCAGCTCTCGTAGCCAGGCAGTTCCCGCCAAGTACCACACAGCACCTGCCAGAAAGATAGGAATTGAGAGCGGCGACGGGCCATTGAGATCCAGCGCCTTTTCGGAGAGGTGCATCAAAAGAGCGAGCAACACAACCCAAAGACCCCGCTTGTCGGAGCTAAGCGGAGTGCGACGCAGCTTCTCGCGCTTGTACCAGACCACCGCCGTGGCAATAGGGATGATCAACCAGCCATGCGTGGCGCTAGGATCTGTCGCCCAGCGGTAACCGAGAAAACCAAGGGTAGACTGCTGCCCTTCGGCAAATCCGGGCATCCCCGGCCAGTTGCCGAGTCCATACAGGCAGAAAAATAGGATACCTAATACCAAAGGAGCCAGGTAGGGGAAAGCAGGTTTTTCGTATTTCGATGTCGCCAAGGGCTCAGTAGACATGACTTTATTATACGCCTGACTCCCCTACTTCGTTACCATACTGGCGAATTTACCTGTTCTTCTTCCAAGTCCCCTGAGCCAAAACAGGGATGTAGCCGATATAAGGTTCATGATCAACATCTTTCCGACACGTGCTAACAAAACTTGTCTACTCGTCTCCAGTGACCAGCAGAGTCGTGCACAAGCACGTCGGGAAATCGCACAGTGGGCCGCAGAGCGCGATCTGGAAATCCCCAGCCGACCACGCCGCCTTGCGCTAGTCGAAGACAATAAAGTGGTGGCAGAGTGGGTGGTCATTGAGCGAAAAAATCAGCCCGAGCCTCCTCCCCCTTCCTTTGTGGCTCGCGCCTGTGGACATCTTACTCTCGTCCCGGGCGGCCGTGCCGCATAGGTCTCAACAGACTCTATAGCGGTACAATGAGCTGTGCCGCAGTCAAAATCTCCAAACGAAACTTCGCTACCCGAGCGCGAGGTTGCCCTACGACAGCTACTTCGACGTCAGCTAAGAGCCTTTATTTTCGTCTTGGTACGTCTTGTAGCATGGGGCTTGCTTCTCACCCTGATTAAGCCTCTCTGGGTGGGACGGCTTTGGCTCGACAACCTACTCTTTGGTCTTGGGGCGCTTCTGTGTGGTATTCCTCTCTTTAAGGATATTAGTCGCAACTGGGGCTGGAGGATTGCCCTTGGGGTTACTTATCTGAATGCCAATCGTCTTGAGGATGCGGAAGCACTTCTTGCTCCATTGACAGGAATTCAAGCGTTGCTCTTTGACCCAAAGCAAATCGGTAGTCAGGCACTGACCACCCTTCAACAAAAAAAACGAGGCACACAGGAACAATGAAACAACAACGACCGTATTGGTGGGGAACGTTTGTCGGCTGGTCTATTGCAACCATTTTAATGGGATTTATTGGCGCGTGGATTTCGCAATACCTTGGTGCCCCCGAATATTTTGGGGCTACCATTGGGGTTGTGCTAACCGGTCTCGTAGGTCTTTTTGCGCTCGCGGCCCGCATTGCCCGGAAGAACTAAACCCAAAACTTATTATGGTAAAATGGCAACTATTGTGACGTCTGACATTACCCCACCTACTGTGCCTTCGACTGTCAAATTCCCTCAGCTACTTCGGCGCTGGGTTTGGGTTATGCTTCCATTTTCCATCATTCTTGGCTTTCTCCTCAGAAATGGGACAAGTCTCTGGTTCGGCGAAGGCTCCCAGCTCTTCTTTCAAGCCTGTGTCCCTGTGGGTGCCGTTTTGATTGCTTGGTCATACCGTGAAGACTGGAACCAGACACATCAAGAACTAACAACGCTCTTTCCTAATCCTAGAGACGCTCGCCGTTCAGGCAACATGGTGTTGGTAATAGTTGGTGGTGCCTTACTTCTAATGAGCCAGATAGGTGCAATGCCTCCTCTCATGATTTTTAGCGTTTGGATCATCCAAGTAGGTGCTATTTGGTATCTCTTTGGTCCTTTTCTGTTGCGAATTATGCTTACGCCGCTGGCTTTCCTTTTACTGGCGATCCCGCCCCCCATAGGATTTTTCTCTGGAATTGTACAGAAGTTCCAATTGATCTCTGCATCAATGATGGGAGGCACCCTTGGACTCATTGGGATTAAGACAAGAATTCAGGGCGCTGTCGTTGTCATTCAAGATGTCGGGCATACCATCTTTATCTATCCAACAACCAGCGGGGTAGGAGTTTTCTGCTTTGTGCTCGTCAGCACAATCTGCTACCTTAGTTGGGGACGAAGCAATTTTCTGCGAGGACTCATCGTTTTGATGGTTGCTGCGTTTATCACGTGCCTAGGAAACGTACTCCGTTTGACATTCCTTGGTATTTCTGCTCGCGTCATGCCTGATTTTGCAAAAATCCTAGAAAACCAGCTCCTTTTCATCCCCACTATAACAACCGTATTCCTGTGCCTTCTAGTGATTCGTTCATTTAGCGAAAAAATGGCCCCATCACGTACAAAAAATAAGAAATTGTAATATGAATGAAGAATCTATACTAGATCAACGTATTAGGAGGATGGGAATCCTGCTGATATCTCTTGCGTTACTTATACTGATAATTTCAATCCGTCAAAGCTATAGTTCGAAATGGCTTTTAGAGACACCAGCCGCAATTGATTCATGGAATATTTCTGAGATGCCCTTATCACAAGAAGTATTAAGCAAATTAGGGGGATCTAGTACCAAGGGAATAGAGTTTCGCAATCCTCTTGATGAGCAAGTTCGTTGCCAGTTTATTGCTCCCCGCTCTTTTGAATCTTACCGTGAGCCTGATATGTTTTCCCAACTGCAAATTAGTGCTCAGCGAAGCTTACCACTTTTTGGGCCGGATAAATTAGTTCGTGCTTGGGTCTTGAAAGTTCCCAATTCTGAGCGACGCATGTTGGTTTATGCATGGTTACAGTCACCTACAGGAGGTACTACATTATTTGGTGACCGTAGTATGGAGCCTAATTTCTTAGAGAGACTTCGTTTAAATGGTTTAGAACTAATTCGAAACGAACCTGTTTGTCTTGTCCGACTATACATAACTATTGATTCATCTGACAAAAATGGTGCACAGGCTAGACGCACGCTGGATCGTATTGCTCATAGTATATATGAGCAGAACACAAAGAGAAAATCATGAGAGCTACTTTAATCACATTTTTTTTAGCTCTTAGTATTATAAGCGGTTGTGCTTCAAAGTTCTCATCAGGTGGTGAAGATCTTGACTACCTCAAAGATCTACAACGTAATGAACCAAAAACAGATAGCAAGCCTCTTCTGCCACTTTATCCAGGAAATTACTGGGAAATGACTGCAATCAGTGAAAAAAATAAAACAAAAGATAAAATCGAAGTTGTCGGCCCTATTCAGATTGCTGGTCAAAATGGACTGCTCGTAAAGATTCTTAGGAACGGATCACTATGGCGTCAAGAGGTTTATCGGAATGACTCAACAGGGATTTGGCTGATGGCTTTTGGTGAAAAACAGACAGATCTTTTGCAACTCGATCCTCCAATGCGCTTGCTTGCTTCATCCTTTCATGAAGGTGACGAAGGAAATTGGAAAGGAAATATTCTTTTTAAAACAAAACGCTACGAAGCAACAGGATATTGTCGCATTACGTCACAAGAAACGCTTCAAACTCAGATGGGTAGGTTTCAAACTTATAAAATTGATTCCGTAATTTCAATGGTGCGCCCCAATGATATCCCCCTCCATTTCCCTGCTATTCGTTGGCTATCTCGCGATATTGGCTTCATACAACGAAGCTATGCAGATGGTGGACGACCTGCAGTTCAAAATTTAGAACGTTATATGGTGCGAGGGAAATTAAATAATGAATAAATTTCAAGATTTATGGACATTGCTTAAGTCACAAAAATACTGGTGCTTACTTTTTTTAATTTATTTAACTGCATGGATCATCCCCTTTCGTTGGATGGAAAATTTCTGGCAATATCATTACTCACTTTTAGCAGCCCAGCCATTTATCCTGCCTGGATTTCTCCTCATACTTTGGGGACGCAGGCACTTTATTACGACCGCATGGGCAAAGATTAACCGTACCGAAAAACGAAACCCTAAAAAAAACTCGTCGGGAAGCCTAACACTCTTAATCATAGGATGTGTACTTTATTTTTTCGCTCATTTTTCTCGATTAGCTTTAGCAGGAATTTTAGGACTTGTTTTGATCCTCCTTGGCATAATTGTGCGAGTCTATAGCAGAAAAAGTTTACGTCCTCTTGTAGCTCCTATTTTATTCTTATTAGCAATAGTGCCCTGGCTACCTGAAAGTTTTGTTGGGCAGTTTGAAAAACTGTTTCAGCGTATCAGTATATTACTAATACAACAGATATTTATCCGTGTAGGCAACAATGTAATTATTAGCGGAGATGCACTCGTCATAAATAACGGTACAATACCTCTGCCTTTTGGTATTTCAGGCAGCCAAGGTTTTTTTTCAGCCATTCTTATATTCTGGGGTTACGGACTCTATCATTTATATAATGCATCTAAAATAATATACCAAATCCTTGTTGGCTGTGTTGTGACGTTAGCAATATACCTAGTCCGTTTTATTATTATTTGTTATTTTTCGTCAGGAAAACCAAACATAGCAATAATTTTTGCAAATACAAATTCATGGATAATTACAATAATAGGAATTTCTATAAGTTTTCTTCTTATTAAATATCTCCCTCCGTTTCGAACACCGTCATGGGTAAAAAAGATTGCAAATAAAGTAGAGATCGCAAGCAACACTATTCAACGCCCTGTTGATAAAGTAATCACTAAATCAGTTACTGCGGGCACAGCACTAGGGGGATTTATTAATGTAATTTTCCGTCCTCTATTCTGGGCTATTGATAAAACAACTCCTCTTTTTGCTAAAGTAGGACAATGGATGAGCAGGACAAATCGTAATCTTGATTCTCGGATGCGAAAAGCGGATCGAGTTCGGGCACAGCGTAAGAAGAAGGAGAATAGGTAGATAACTTCAACATGACCAAGCGACTCTTTATTCAAATGTCGGCCATTGTCGGAGTAACAGCAGCACTAAGTATTTTTTCCCAGAAAAGACTCGAGTGGGCTGGTGGTTGGTTCCCAAATATCTCAACGACAATTGGTTCCTGGGAAGGGACAAACCAGCCTGTATCCCAGGAAACACTCTCGATTCTCGGGTTCCCTCGTGCATCAAGTGTTGCGTTCTCCAACGGTACCGGGGACTCCGTACTCGCGACGCTCGTTACGGCGGGGCCCTTTGAGAACTTTCATGATCCGACGGTCTGTGTAGGTGGTACTGGGGTCTGGGAGTTTACCTCACTAAGGGAATTCCCTCTTGATGGCCCCGGAAGTGCTTTGGTTAGGGCCATGATTTTTCGGAATCGTAATGAGCCAAAGGTACGTATCATCATGTATTACTGGCAACAGGGTCGCGATGGCTATACAACAAGTGAGCCGATGATGGGAAATTTCCGGGATTTACCGGCACGCCTTCGAACCGGTTATGGTGCACTCGTGCTAGGACGTCAGTCAGTGATTCTTCGCATTTACACAGGTTTCAATGAAGACGAAGACTCAACAGGACTGAATGCCCAACGTGGTGTCCACGAGATCTCGCGTAATGTCTACAGAGAACTACTAAAAGCGGGGAAATCAGGCGAATGAAATTCCATTACTTACCATTGCTATGCTTTATCCCACTACTCACAAGCTGTAAAAATGTTCGAATTGCGAGCGGTGCAGATGATAACTTTATTCATCTGCCCGAGGAAATCAATACCAAACCAATATCTCCCGAAAAGTCATTATTTCCAACACCGGTTGGTGGATACTGGATCTATCGCCTTGTCAATACCAAAGGGGATCAAGAAAAAGTTGTGGCTCAACCACGCCGAATCGTGGAAGGTGTTGAAGCAGTTGTTCTTACAAGTGCTCAAATCTCAGGCCCACCACGTGAAGAGCTCTTTAAGATTACATCCCAAGAAATTACTCATCTCTCGTCCACAGGGGGAAACGACAAAGTCACGATGAAACCTCCGATGCCTCTGTTGCAATTTCCCTTAAACTTCGATAAGTCAATTGCCTGGCAAGGGGGGGTGCTGGTGCGTGGTTCGCTTGTCCCGAGCAAAGGTCACTCCCGCTTAAAGGCAATTGAGAAGGTAACAGTACCAGCAGGGACATTTACGGCTTATCGCGTGGATTCAATTCTCGAGACGACAACATCTGGAGGGGCTAGCACTTACTGGACTACCCGCTGGTTTGCTCCTGGTGTTGGCATGGTAAAGGTGCGCTATATCGTCAATAATCCCAACCAACCAAATCAACTTTTTCTGAAAGAGCTTACGAGCTACAAACTTTAGAGTATTCGGCACGCTTCCTGCACAACACAGGAAACATGACTGCCAAACCTTGTGTCTCCGTTGTCGTTATTTTTTATAACCCGGGACGTTTTTTCACCGAAGCACTCGACTCTGTCCTTGCGCAGACCTTTATGGACTGGGAGCTTTTGCTCGTCAACGATGGCTCCCAGGATGGTTCGACTGAGATCGCGCGGCAGTATGCGCAGCAGCATCCCAATCGCATCACGTACCTTGAACATCGCGGTGGTGTAAACCGTGGCATGAGTGCGACTCGAAATCTCGGGCTTGCTCATGCCCGAGGAAAATACACCGCACTTCTCGATGCGGATGACTTTTGGCTCCCCAACAAGCTTATGGAACAAGTGGAGCTTTTGGAGCGCTTTCCGGAAGCAGTCGCTCTCTTTGGTCGTAGCACCATCTGGCACTCGTGGGCTCCTAATGCGACCCAGCCCGACTGGCCCAATCTTGGTGAGCTTCCAGCAGATCGCCTGATCTCCCCTCCCGAAATGCTCTTGCATTGGCTTCGTGATGAGAGCTATCAGCCCTGTACATCAGAGTTTATTGCTCGAACTCAGACCCTACGTGAAATTGGGGGCTGGGACGAGACTTTTAAAGGGCTCTATGAAGACAATGTTCTCTATACCCGGCTGTTCACAAGATTCCCTGTCTATGCGGCATCAAACACGTGGAGTCTCTACCGTCAGCACCCGGATAACTGCTGCCATCAAGCGATGGCAAAAGGCGAATGGGCTCTAGGTAAAGCTAACCCTGCAAAACGAAAAATTCTCCTCTGGATCCAGAGTTATTTAGACGACAATAAACTCAAGAGTCCTGATATTGAAAAAGCACTTTCAGATGCACTACTCCCTTTCAAAAATCCGACACTTTTTAAAGTGCGGCAGCTTCCGCGTCGTGTCGCGAACAAGCTACGGCACACACTAGTGAGATAATCCAATGCATACCCTCCACGAACGCTTTGCGGTGCAAGTCGCACGAACCCCGAATGCGCCTGCGCTGACGTTTTCGGGTCAGTCGCTAACTTATTCCCAGCTAGATGCGCGGGCAAATGCTCTGGCACACCGTCTTGTCGAACAAGGCGTCGGCCCAGAGACACTCGTGGCGCTTCTGGTGAACCGTGGCTTTGAGATGGTGGTCGGGACCTTGGGGATTCTGAAAGCGGGAGGCGCTTATGTCCCGCTTGACCCCGCCTACCCCGCCGACAGGCTTGCCTTTCAGCTCGCTGACTGTGAGGCAAGCGTTCTGGTGACACAAGAAGGCGTTGCACTCCCAGAAACCTCGGCGACCATAGTCAAAGTAAGCCTTGAGGAGCGCACGAATGCGCCGATCAGCCTCGCGACAGCACAGAACCTGGCCTATATGATCTACACGTCGGGCTCCACAGGTCAGCCCAAAGGCTGCCTCGTCGAGCACCAGAATGTCCTGCCACTTTTTAACAACCCGGCGTTTGCTGCTACGGAGCGCGATGTCTGGACGCTCTTTCACTCCTACGCCTTTGATTTCTCGGTCTGGGAGATCTGGGGTGCACTGCTCCATGGCGGGCGGCTAGTCATTCCAACCGAGACCGAGCGCCGAGCCGCTGATGCCTTCCACGCTCTGCTCCGTCGCGAGGGTGTGACGATCCTCAACCAGTCCCCCACCGCGTTCTCGCAGCTCATGGCCGCCGACGAAAGTGCTCCTAAATTAGAAACCCTTCGTACGGTAATTCTTGCAGCGGAGAAGCTCGAAGTGGCAAGTCTGAAGCCATGGTTTGCCCGCTACGGCGATCAGAGTCCTGCTCTCTGGAACCTCTACGGTATCACGGAGACCACAGTTTTTGTGAGCTACCGGCGTATCTTAGCCAGCGACACGAACTCAAAAGTCAGCCCGATTGGCGTCGCGTTTCCGGGTTGGACGATGCACGTGGTCAATAGCGAGCTCTGGGTTGGTGGCGCAGGTGTGACCCGTGGCTATCTCAAGCGCCCCGAGCTGACGTCAGAGCGCTTTATCTGCTACCAAGGCGAGCGTGTCTATAAATCTGGCGATCTTGTCTCGGTACTTCCCAACAACGAGCTGGATTACATCGGGCGCTCGGATCTTCAGGTCAAGCTGCGGGGCCATAGAATCGAGCTCGGGGAGATAGAGGCGGCCTTGGTGCAATTTCCGGGCGTTCGCGGGAGCGCCGTCGCCCTGCACGATGAGAAATTAGTAGGCTACACGCTGGGCCAGAAGCCCGAGACTGCTGCTCTGACTGCTTATCTACGAGAGCAGCTCCCAAGCTACATGGTGCCCACGGCATTTGTACACCTAGAGAGCTTCCCCATGACGGTCAATGGCAAGCTGGATCGGCGAGCAC
>NZ_JANNYP010000181.1:0-2482 GCF_031410135.1 Armatimonas sp.
GGTGGCTGGAAGAAGTTCGAGCCACTCTGGGACACACTCATCCGGCTTAAGCGCGTCACCGGCATGCTTCCGGCATTGGAGCAGGTTCTCACCAGCTTTGGAGCGCGTCACAAAGCCGAACCGTCCCCGCGCTCGCCCCAGAAACAGCGCCTCCTACACCTGCCATTGATTTCTGAAGAGTAGGAAAAATAAAAACTTGCGGAACGCTAAAATCTTTGCTAAACTAGTTTAGCAAAGATGAGCAGAGTAGCAAAGTCCGCCTCTCGCCGAGTCCGTCTGGAAGATGTCGCCCTCCAGGCAGGGGTTTCCGTTGCCACGGCATCCCTGGCACTCAGTGATAAATCCGCGCAGTACCGCATCTCTAATGATGTGACGGCGCGCGTTCGAAAAGCCGCCCAGGACCTAGACTACACCCCCAATCGCCTCGTTCGCTCGATGCAACGCGGCCAGACCCATATCCTGAGCTTCTTCAATGGCTACCGCACCCGCACGCCGCAGGATCTCTACATGAACACGCTCTGCACCGCGCTGGAGCGGGCCGCAGGGAGCCGGGGCTACGATCTGCTTATTCACTGTGACTTCACCCGCTCGCCGGAGCAGATCTACCAGCACCTCAATGGCGGGATTGCCGACGCAGTTCTCTTCTTTGCCCCGCAGACCAATGACCCACTTCTGGCGCTTCTCAAGAAATCACGCCTTCCCACCGTACTGATCGGGGGAGAGATTGAGGGAACACTTCCTCAGGTAACGGACGATGTAGAATCGGGCATGCGCCTGGTGGCGGAGCGGCTGGTCGAGCAAGGGCACCGTCAGATCGGGGTGGTTCACGAAAATAGCAACCCCAACTCTCTTCAGCGGGTGACGCTCTTGCGCAAAGAGCTTGCCGCTCGGGGCGTGGTGCTCAACGAGGAGCGTCCCTATGTGATTGAAGAAATCGAGACGCAGCTACAGCTGCCCGACGCGCCGACAGCGCTCTTCTGTCCCCGAGACCGCCTTGCCTACTATCTCCTGGATCGTTGCAAAAAACACGGTATCTCGGTGCCGGAACAGCTCAGTGTGGTGGGCTACGACGGCCTGCCCTGGGAGACCAATAGTGGGCACAAGGCCGCCTCCGTAAAGGTGGACATTGAAGCACTGGCCGAAGCAGCCGTCGCCCGAATGGTGGCGCAGCTGAGCGGTGAGAGCGAGCTGTCCCTGATCCAATATCTTCCCACGGCTTTTATCGCGGGAACGACGCTAGGAGCCGTACCGACCGGGACGACTCTCAGTTCAACACGACAACCCGGTCCCTGACATTATTCAGAGGTGAATCTATGAAAAATCAGCAGAACATAAAGCGAGTCTTCACTCTTATCGAGCTACTCGTGGTGATTGCTATTATTGCTATCTTAGCGGCCATTCTCTTCCCCGTCTTTGCGCAAGCCCGTGAGAAAGCCCGTGCTATTTCCTGTATGTCCAATGAGCGCAACATTGGCCTAGCAACCATGCAGTACATTCAGGACTACGATGAGACCTATCCTCTAGGCTACATGTACGATGGCTTCAGCTGGGGAGGAACGATGTGGACCGTGGGTCTTAGCCCTTACTTGCAGAAGTATGGTGAGACCAATACGAACTTTGTGAACGGGGAACTCACCGGAGGAGCGTCGGTTCTGGCTTGCGCTTCTTTTCGTCCGACGCTCAATGCTGGTGGTGCTGCCATTCGGAATGGCATCGGCTACGCCATAAATAAAACCCAGATGAACACCCCCTGGAATGTAGGGCTTCCGGCAGGACTTCAGGGTTTTGGTGGCGTGAGTCAGGCAAGCCTGATCGCTCCCGCAAATCTGGTAGCCTTTGCCGAGACGGCTGTGGTCGGAGCCAATGGCGATACCAACATTGCTCGGGCAGCGGATCAGGCGTGGTGTGATCCTAACAACCCAGTTCAGGCTTCCTGTGGGCCTTTTCTCTTTAAGCCACTTCAGTGGACCAACAAGCCCAATCAGACTACAGGCTGGGACTTTGATATTCCGGGTGGATTTGCAGGCCAGGGCAATGGCGACTACCAGCGCAGACGCCGTCCTGACTTCCGTCATATGCAAAGGTGTAACGTGATGTTTGCGGATGGCCATGCAAAATCCGTCGGCCCCAACACCCTGATCGCAAGGATCGGTTCTGCTGATGACATCTGGCACAACCACAACTAGGCCAGAGATACATAACTCCGGGCGGAGGAAACTTTCCTCCGCCCTTGTTGCATTGCTTGCGCTGCTAGGAATACTGGCTGCGCTCGCAGTGCCCTACACGGGCTGGTACCAAGACCGACAGTACCGTCCACGCTCTTTATCGGCACTGTTAAGCGAGCAGGCCACGCATACTAGGTCGTGCCCTTATAATGGTGTAAATAGCTCGGTGGTTTGACGAGGCGGGCGAAGCCCGCCAAGGCAAAGAAAGCCACCTCCCTCTCCCGACAATTGGAGTGACTAAACTTCAACAATGAAGG
>NZ_JANNYP010000182.1:0-13070 GCF_031410135.1 Armatimonas sp.
CCTCCGAACTCCTTTGCTCGGCTCTCCAGGGCCTCGCTTGCTTTGTCCAGATCCTCACAGACGAGCGTGACCTCGCCAGTGAAGATAATCTTGCGCGGCAGGGCTGGTGGCTTTGGCGCAGATACTTCGGCACTCTCGGCCATTGCTGCTCCGGCGACCATACCCGAGGCCATAGAGGCGGGGGCATTGTCCGCCTGTGCGACCTGCACAGATTTCCCTGCAACGCTGGCATTTGGTTCACCCGCGCAGCCTGCCAGGAGCGCGAGGCCGATTATTGCCGCCCCATTCATGGGGCGGCAGGATGGGAAGTGTTTCATACCCGGTTAGTCCCCAAGGGCGGCTAAAACGTTCACTTTTTCTTCGTCGGTGAGATTCCAGCCTGCGGTATTGAGATTTTGCGTGACTTGCTGGGGGCTACGTGCGCCGATGATGGCGCAGGTGAGGGCCGGATGAGAGAGCACCCAGGCGGCGGCTAAATTCCCGACGGTCTTTCCCTGTGCCTCGGCGATGGGGCGGAGCCTCTCAACAACCGCGAGGTTTTTGGAGAGCTGCGGCTCCTGAAAGAGCGGGTTCTTGCGCCGCCAGTCGTCCTCGGCGACCCGGTTGATGTCAAAGCTGCCCGAGAGCAGGCCCGCTTGCATGGGAGAGTAGGCCACCACCCCAACCCCGTTTTCGAGGCACCAGGGGAGAATCTCCGCCTCGATCTCGCGTTTGAGGAGCGAGTACGGCGGCTGGAGGCTCTGGACGCGGCGGATGGCGTGGCATTTTGCAAGCAACGGTACGTCGAAGTTGCTCACGCCTATAAAGCGGCACTTGCCTTCGTCTTGGAGCGTCGCCATCATGCCCCAGGAGTCTTCGAGCGCGGTTCCCGTGTCGTTATCGGGCCAGTGAATCTGGAAGAGATCGACGCAATCGAGCTGCAAGCGCTGGAGGGAGTCATCGAGCTGCTTGCGAATTGACTCGGGGCGCAGGTCGGACTGTGGGCGCGATTCCGGGGTGGGCCCGGCGACGCGTCCGCACTTGGTGGCGATAAAGACGGGCTGCCCGAACGTGCGCACGGCCTTTCCGACCACGGTCTCAGAGTGCCCGAAGCCATAGACCGCCGCGGTATCTATCCAGTTGCCACCGAGCTCTAAGTACTTGAGCATCGCGGCAATCGAGTCGTTATCGTCCTGTGGCCCCCAGCCAAACACATACGGCCCCCCTGCGGCCCACGCACCAAATCCCACGGTGGTGAGCTGTGGCCCACCCAATCCTAGCTGTCTCGTTTCCATACGGGCTTTCTCTTCTCCAAAAACGCGCGAATTCCCTCTTGTCCTTCGGGGGAGACGCGTATCGTTGCAATCGCTTCGACGGTATCAGCCATGCCAGCGGCCAGCTCGCGCAGGAGCTTCTTCGACGCTGAAATCGCCTTTGGTCCCGCGCTACAGGCATCGGTCAGCACGCTATTCACGGCGGCATCCAGGTCCTCGCCAGGCACGACTTCCTGCACCAGTCCAAGGCGGAGCGCAGTGCTGGCATCGAAGCGTCGCCCGGTGGTGAAGTAGGCACGCGCCGCGCCTAGGCCGATCTTCTCCACCACAAACGGGCTGATCACGGCGGGAATGATCCCCAGCTTCACCTCGGAGAACGCAAAAGTCGCTTTATCGCTGGCAATGGCATAGTCGCACGCTGCTACCAGCCCCGCGCCGCCGCCCATCGCCGCGCCGTTGACGGCAGCGATCACCACTTTTGGGCACGTAGCAATCGTCTCAAAGAGCGTCTGGAGCGCCCTCGCATCGGCGAGGTTTTCGTCGTGCGAGTAGCCCACCATCTTGCCCATCCACTCCAGATCAGCCCCAGAGCAGAAGCTCTTGCCATTGCCGGTCAAAACAATTGCCTCAATGCACGATGCGCTTCCGAGGCGAGCAACTATCTCGGTAAGTTCTGTAATTAGGTGCTCGTTGAAGGCGTTGTGGATATCGGGGCGGTTGAGGGTGATGCGGCCAATCGGCCCTGCCTGCTCGACTTCTAGGTTTGTCATGGTTTCTGAATGGTTGCCTTTAAGATAATCACCAGCTCGGAGCGGGATTTTTCGCGGCCATCGCGGCGGAAGAGCTGGCCTAAAATCGGCAAGTCGCCGAGGAAGGGGATTTTACGAACGGTGTTGAGCTCGTTCTCCCCGATCAGGCCTCCAATCATGAGCGTCTCACCGTCTTTGAGGCGCACGGAGGTCTGGACGGTGCGGCGGGAGATACGGGGGAGTGAGATGCCGTTGGTCTGGGTTTCCAGCAGCGTGAGGCTCCCAACCTCCGGGTTCACCTTGAGCTGGATCGTGCCGTCGGGGTTTCCGATCGCTGTAACATTGAGCTCGACACCCACATTGACTTTTCCGGTCTGGAGCGCGACCCCGTTTTGGGTGACCTGCGTGCCTTGTAGGAAGGTCACCTCATCGCCAATAAAGATCCGAGCCCGCTGGTTGTAGAGCACCATGAGCTTGGGGCTCGCCAGAAGCCGTGCCTGGTTTTTCTGGATGGCGGCATCTATGGCGGCATTAAACGTGATCGGGTCGCGGGAGAGGCGGCCAAAGACGATCTCATCGAAGCGCCCGCTGCCCTTGGGTTTATCTAGCGTGCCCTTGACGGTTTTTCCGCCGGGGGCCAGCTCGTAGCTCACGCCCAGAGCACTGCTGAAGCCCTCGTTGATATCGAGTATCTGCACCTCAATCAGCACCTGCGGAGCGGGCAGATCGAGTTGCTCCAACAGAGTGATGGCTTCACTGACTTTCTCGGGTGCGCCTTTAAGCACCAGAAAGCGCACGAACTGGTCGCTAACGTCCTTGGCAACCGTGTCCACCGTCGCCACTACCGGACGGGGAGTGGTCGGTGAGGCACCCAGATCTTCCCCCTGGAGCGTGTCACGGACGTACTTCGGCTGCGGTCCCAGGAACGTCTGTACCTCGGGGAGGAGCTTGGTGAGCAGCTCCAGGAGCTCCTTGGGCGTGGCGTACTTTACCGGGTAGAGCTTGATGACACTAGCCGCCGCGGGGGGCGTCTGGGCACAAACCGTGGGCAACAGAGCAAGCACGACAAAAGCAGCGGCGGCGAGGCGTTTCATTGCGTGCATTGTACCAACGAGACCGGGGAAGAAGCTGGTGTAAAAAAGTTTCTTTTCGATATACTTTGCGAAAGGAAGTTGATGACAATGGAAGTGGAAGGCAGAGAGATAATGGTTCAAGCGGCTGCCGACAACCACATTAGCTGGTTCTCGGAAAACGCGGCAGTAGCGAACGGCGAGGTGCAGAGGCATCACGGGGCAGCTGTCATCTACTCTCCCGCGTCCGATTCTGATGGCTTAGGCGAGGTGACTCTCGCGTTTCCTCAGCTGGATACGAAAACCGCAGGGAGCGCGATTGACGCGGCGCTAGAGGTTGCTCGACGCACGAAGGTGCGGCAAGTCTCGTGCTGGTCGGTGGTGCCCACACAGCCAAGCGATCTGGCGGCACGGCTGGTCGCGCGCGGCTTCTCGTGGGGCTGGGAGCCGCACTGGATGGTGCTGGACTTGGAGACCACGCAGCCCGAGGATTTCATGATTCCTGAGGGGCTGACAATAGAACTTGATGGGGGGAGTGTCTGGGACGTGACGGGCCTTCCCTACTACGAGCCCAGCGATGCCCCACGGCTCCGGGCACTGGCACAACATACACCGCGAAAGACTTACCATTTTGGCGCGTGGCGAGGCGGAAAAGTGGTGGGGCACAGCCTGCTCCATGTCTCCGGCGGCCCACTCAACGTGGCGGGGCTCTACAATGTCGGCGTGCTACCCGAGGCACGCAAGCAGGGAGTTGGGCGGGCGATCTCGTGGGCTGCGTGTCAGCACGCGAGGCGCTTAGGCTGTCGCTATGTCCTGCTCAATGCTGCCACGCACATCTACAACCGGCTCGGTTTTGTCTCGCTGGGTAGTGGCCAGACCTGGTGGATGTTTCGCCCCGCGCTGGAGCTCCCCCCGCTGGAGGCAGACACGATCACCTTCATCGAGGCAATCGGGCTCGGCGACCTAGGGGTATTAGAAACCCTGCCGGTGCCTCCTGATCTGGATGCCACTCTGCGGTGCAAGATGACCCCGCTTGAAGTCGCAGCGCGTCTTGGGCAGCCTGAATCCGCTCGCTGGCTCTTGGCGCACGGAGCCCTGCCCGATATCATCCCCCTCTGTGATCTGGGGTGGCGCGATCAGGTTCCAGCGGCACTCGCGGTGCGCCCCGAGCTTGCGAATCGCCTGCTCGGAGCCGGTGGCTGGACCCCCTTGCACGAGGCAGTTCTCCGCAAAGACCTGGAGCTCGCCCGCCTGATCCTATCGGCTCGCCCGGACTTGAGCCTCCAAGACTTGCAGTTCAAAGCAACGGCACTGGGCTGGGCGCAACACTTCGGGTACCCAGAGCTCGCCGCCCTCATCCAGGAGCACCTGGGCAGTACTTAGGTTGCTGATGTCAGCACTGCTCGCACAGGGGAGCCATCGGCACCATCGAGGCGCAGGGGCAGTGCGATGAGCTGATACCGGCCCGGCACGATCTGGCGCAGGTCGAGGGACTCTAAAATGTGAATCCCTGCCGCCGCCAACGCGTGATGAATCGGGAGGTCTTTGCTCTGGAGGCGATCCACACTCGGCACGTCCAGCCCGATCAGCAGTACGCCACGGCTTTTCAGCAATGCAACGCTCGTCTCGGTCAGCACTGGGACTTCGTCGGGGAAGCGCGTGTGATCTGTCCACGCGAGGGTCTTGAGCAAGACGCGAGGGGGGAGGTCAGCATCGCCAAATACCTCTGGGCCGATCTCGTCACGGCCCACCGCGTCTAGTACCACACACGCCCCGACATAGATTTCTACGGGAATCTCGGCGATGCCTATGCCCTCGAGCAGGAAGTGGCGCGGTGCATCGGCGTGGGTTCCAGTGTGGCAGCTCATGGTCACTGCCCCCACGGAGATCGTCCCCCAAGCAGTGCTGGTGAACGCAAACTCCGTGTCACCGGGCCAGACTGCCAGCGTCTGGTTCATAGGAATCGTAATGTCGTAGATCATGTTTTACTTCAATGCCTCGCCGCAGTGGGCACAGTGCTTGTCTGATTTTTCCGCAACGTGCCAGCAGTTTTGGCACTGGCGGGCGCTGGTGCGGCGCAGGCCACAGCCGGGGCAATGGAGCAGTGTTGCCAGGCGCTCGTCAGACCAGATAAGGCGACATTGGGGACAGCTCCGTCGCCAGCGCTCGCCGAGAGCGGTGGCAATGCCTCCTAGCAGAAGAGCTGCGCCGCCAAGCACGACCCAGCTCGGGCCGGGGCCGGGCTCTGCGCGGTTCACCTCCCCAAACGGCTCAATGGGGGAGAGGCGTATCTGTTCCAGCCGCGCATTGACCGGCATGAGGCGCATCCGAAGTGAGATAATCTGTCGCGACACCGACTTCACCGCCACTTTCCCCTGACTCATCCCAATTCCGAGAGCAAGGAGTCCCGCCACCGCCGCGACTACGGCTGCTCGTCGTAGCGCACTGAGGCCGACCAAGCCTGCCGCCGCGGACCAAGCCCCTGCAAAGAGCATGCCGGGCGCAGCGAGAGGAATCCCAAAGAGCGAGAACTGCACCCACGGTGCAACACTGCCCGCCAGCACTCCAAGTGCGCCAGCGCCACCCAGCAGTCGTCCGCCGTGCCATAGCCACGCCCCGAGCTTCCGCCGATCTGCTTGCTTACTGCTTGCCATAGCCACCCCCTCCCGGTGTCTCCAGAATCAATCGGTCACCCGCTGTGCATTCCGCCGCCGCGACACCGGGGAGCGTCTCGACGCTTCCGTCGGCACGGACGAGATACTGCTGACCGGGGGCACCATCGCTGCCGCCGTTTGCGCCAAACCCGCCCGTGGTGCGGCTCTGGGTCAGAAGTGAGACCTGGACAGGCTCCAAAAAAACATACTCCCGCACGATCCCGTCGCCGCCGGGGTGCTTGCCCGCACCGCCCGAGCCTTTGCGAATCTCAAAGCGCTCCAGCCGCACGGGGTAGCGCGCCTCAATAATCTCCGGGTCGGTGATGCGCGTGTTGGTCATGTGGGTGTGCACCGCCGATGCCCCCGTTGCAGTGGCCGTTGCGCCCGCGCCACCGCAGACCGTCTCGTAGTACCCAAAGTGCGCGTTGCCAAAGAGTGTGTTGTTCATGGTCGCCTGCGAGCCCGCCGAGAGTCCGAAGGCCTGAAGGAGCACCGCCACCACCTTCTGACTGACCTCCGTGTTCCCCGCCACCACGGCAGGGCAGAGCATCGGATCGGCATGAAACGTCGGGTTGAGCAGCGTGTCCGGTGGCAGGACAATCTCCACCGCACGCAAAAGCCCCTCGTTAAGCGGCACATCCTCCCCAATCAGAAGCCGTAGCACAAACAAGACACAAGCAACCGTCACCGCAGGCGGCGTATTAAAGTTTGCCGGGTGCTTCGGCGAGGTTCCCGTAAAATCCACGATGAGCTTGTTCGTGCTGGCATTGTGGCGGAGCGCGACATGGATTTCGTGGCCGTCGTCGAGCATTCCCGCGCCGATTCGTTGTGCCATCTCCCTCGTGTTGGGGCCATCTCCCCGGCTTCGCCGACCCTCTTCCTGTGGCGCTCGTACCTCGCTAGGAAGAGGGTTTGGTTGCCCCTCTTCCCGCGACGAAGGAGCATGGGGGGAAGAGGGGGTGGCGAGGAACGAGCCGGGGGAGATGGCTTCCCGTGCAATCTGCTCGCACCGATCTGCGAGGGCGGCTTGCAGGGCGAATAGTTTCTCAGGGCCGTGTTGCTCGGCAAGCGCACGAAGAGCTTTTGCGCCTTGATGGTTGGCGGCGAGCTGCGCTTCAAGATCCGCGAGGTTATCGGCAAGGGCGCGGGTGGGGTAGGGGGCGTTCGTGAGTAGCGCCATGATCTTCTCTCTATCCCACGGGGTTGGTGGGATGACCACGCCTTCCTCCACGAGTGTCTTCGCTCCAGGAGGCATCGAGCCAGGCCGCGTCCCCCCGATCTCCGCATGGTGTGCCCGACTGGCGACGTAGCCGAGAAGCCCAGAACCCATCCCCTGGCCCCTTCCCTCTACGAAGGAAGGGGAATAGACGGGGCTTACTACCGTGACATCGGGCAGGTGCGAGCCACCAAAGGCGGGGTGGTTGACGATGATCGGCTGCTCCCCGACGAAAGCATCGGCTCGGATCAGCTCGCGGACGCAGACCCCCAGCGCCCCAAGGTGCACGGGAATATGGGCTGCCGTCGCGACCAAGTTGCCACTAGGGCCGAGCAGGGCGCACGAATAATCCAGCCGCTCCTTCACATTGACTGAGAGCGCCGTGCGCCGGAGTGCCTCGCCCATCTCGGTGGCGACCGACTCAAAGCGCCTGGTGAAGAGCTCCAGCGCACCGACACCCTCCTCCCCCTGCCCCTCCTCCCGATAACGGGAAAGGAGGGGAGTTTTTTGGTGGAGAATCAGCGCACCACTCTCCGAAGTTGTTTCTGTCCAGCCGTCCCGAACCACTGTCACGCTAAACGCCTCCACAATCAACCCACCCTCAACCCTCCTTCGTAGAGGGAGGGTGGCGGAGCGAGGAACGAGCGAAGCCGGGTGGGTTCTGGCCACGACCACCCGCAAGCTCTCCAGCTCAATCGCACGGCTTGGATCAGGTGCGTAGCCGTAGAGCTGCGTGAAGTGCTCGCAAAAGGCATCGGCAAGCGCACTTATGACGGGGACTTCAAGTGGCGTTTCCTGTCCCAACAAACGCAAACGGGCGATTCGTCGCGTGACCTCACCCGCCTCGCCCAGAGCATTTAGCGCCTCGGTCTCCAGCTCCGCTAAGATCGCCGAGACATCGGTTTGTGTCAAAAGACGCAGCACCTGACGCTCGGCGAAGCGCTCGTGGCGGGCGTGGGCGATTCCAAAGGCGGAGAGCAGGCTCTGGTCGGGGGGAATGAGGATCGTGCGAATCCCGAGCTTCTCGGCGAGGGCGCAGGCATGCTGGCCCCCTGCTCCGCCAAATGCGACCAGAGCATGCTCGGTGGGATCGTAGCCCTTGCGGACACTAATCTGCCGGATCGCATCGGCCATCGCCTCGTTGGCAAGGTCGTAGAAGGCGTGGAGTAGTGCGTCGGCCGACTGGCCGGATTTTTCGGCGACGGCCTGCAGAGCGTTTTCGGCGGCGGTGCGACTCAGCGGCAGCGAGAAGTCTTTCTCGGGGATATGGCCGAGCAGTAAGTTGATATCCGTGATGGTAAGCGGTCCGCCCGCACCGTAGCACGCCGGGCCGGGCTGCGCTCCCGCCGAGGCTGGCCCCACAAAGAGCCGCCCGTGGTCGTCGCAGCCACAGATCGAGCCGCCGCCCGCCGCCACGGACTCCACCGCGACGGCGGGGGCAAGAAGCTGCGCATCGCCCACTTTGTGCTCAAAGACATACGGAATTTCAGGGATTTCTCCCCTGTTATCGGGGGAGATGGCGAGGGACGAGCCAGTGGGGGCTATCCGGGCGACATCGGTGCTGGTGCCGCCCATGTCAAAGGCGATGAGCTTTGTAAATCCCGCACGCATCCCCGACTCACACGCCCCCACCACGCCGCCTGCTGGCCCCGAGAGGAGGCTGTCTTTGGGACGAAACTGGGAGTCGGGAACGAGCCCACCCGTGCTGGTCATGATAGTGAGTGTGCTTGCTGCGCTCAGCCCACGCCGCACGCCGTCGAGATAGTGGGTTAGCACGGGTGTCAGATAGGCATTCACCACGGCGGTCTCCGCACGGGGCAGGAGCTTTTGCAGTGCCGCCAGCTCCGACGAGAGCGAGACATGGGTAAAGCCACACTCGCGTAGAATCTCCGCAACGCGCTGCTCGTGGGCCGGGTTGCGCCAGGAGTGGAGTAGGGCAACTGCGGCAGTGCGATAGCCCGACTCATAAACCCTTGTCGCTCTTGTACGTAGCGCTGCTTCATCGAGTGGACGTAGAACCAAGCCATCAGCGCTTAGGCGCTCGGAAACACCGACGGACTCTGCGTAGAGGGGGACGGGCTTCACAATGTCGAGTGCGAATAGGTCGGGCCGCGCTTGGTTGCCGATACGGAGCAGGTCTTCAAAGCCCGCCGTGACAAAGAAAACTGGTGGCGTTCCCGTGCGTGTGAGCAGGGCATTGGTGCCCCGTGTGGTGCCGAGGCGTAATTCCAGATTGGGTAGTGGCTGTGAAAACGGCGTCTTGGTCACGAGATGCGCGGCGACGAGCGGCGCTTCTAGGCCAGGCGAGTACGTGACCATCTCGCCCTCTATTTGGGACGTCACGCCGTCGAGAAAGCCCTCTGGTAGCCCCACCCGCCAGGGCGCACTGCCTGCCATGTTCGTCCGCAAGACGCCGCTGGAGAGCACTTTCGCCCGGTGCCACGCGCCGTCGGGAGAGATCGCCAGGCAGTCCGTAAATGTCCCGCCCGTGTCCGCAAAGATCCGCCAGTGCGCTCTCAAGGGACTGTCACTGTTTTGCATCTGCCATTTCTTTCTTTTCGATTCGAAATGTCTCCATGCCCACAGTAACCTTAGCCTGGAAGCTCCCTACATAGGTTCCTTGAGGATAACTAATGATTAGTGTCCGTGGTTGCGCCCAGTTAAGCTGAACCTTCGTTCCGGGGAGATGGTTTGCAAAGAAAACTTCATTCTGGTAGTTAGGCTCGCGTCGTGTTTCATGCGGTGTCTCAAAGTCCTCAGGGACAATGCTTACTGCAGTGTAAAATCCCGTGGTTGCTCCCGCATCGGAGTAGTGCGCGACGGCTTTGAACTTTCCATCTGGGGTGTTTCTGGTGTGCCAGACCACGTATGCGATGTCGTTTTGCAAAGTTAGAACCAGAAGGCCTAACGCACCTAACACAAGGAGGGCAGCGATACCGAAGAGGGTAAGGCAGGTGCGTAGGTACTTCATGGCTCCCCCAGGGTTCGGGTGTCGCCGTTTCGGTGGGTGAAGCGGATGCCGTCGAGGTATTCGAGCAGTGGGAGGACGATCTTGCGGGAGCTACCGATGGCATCACGCACCCCGCCGACGGTGATGCCATCGGGTGTGCTGGCGAGCCGCCGCACGACTTGCTTGACCTCGCTGAAGGCCTCCTCGCTGATATAGACATTGTCCGCGATCTTGACGAGCTGATCACGCTCACAGAGAATACTGAGGATTGTGGGGACGTGAACATCGCGGGGGTAGTTGGCCGCAAAGTCGCCGGGGTTGGGCGGGGCGAACCCAGCGCTCTGATAGACGGAGAGAATGTGCTCGGCGGGTTTTTTCCAACCCTCAGGGATAACGACCTCGTGATCGGGTGCGCGAAGCCCCTTGGACTTCGTTCCCTCAATCACCAAGACTCCCTCGCTCACTAAATAGGCGACCAGTGCATGAAAGTCTTTCACCGTGGCGGCCTTGCTAACGGGTGTGCGCAGGCCATCACGGGGCATGGACTTACGGTAGGGGTTTTGCTTGTGGTACTGCTCTAGAGTGCGCCGTGTCGCTTCTTTGAGCCGACGAGCCGCCTCGTCGGAGAGGTAGTGGGTGCCGCCAATGACAACCACACGTCCGGTATCGGCGAGGGTTTCGAGGGCGGCTTCGGCGGGGAACCCGACAGCATCGCTGACCTCTTTCACTGTGAACTCGGCGTGGCGCGACGAGAGCTGGGCGTACACGGCCTCTTCCGGAGAGCCTTCGCCTCGTGCCTCAAAGAGTGCCAGAGCCGTTGCATCGCCACGCCGGTACTTGCGCACGGGGTGCGGGTCAACGATGACTCCGCCGCCCACGGCGCGGGTGGGAGAGTAGGTGCGAACGACAAAACGCTCGCCACGCACCGGAGCCGCATCACTCTCACAAAGCAACTGGACTGCCACATCGTCGGTGCCGGGCAGAATCTCCGCGCCTTCAAGTAAGACAATACGAGCCAAAATCTCGCCGGTTCCCAGATGGAGTCGTACGCGCTCTCGGTGGCGCAGAGGTTTCTTTGCGGAGGGCAGAACCGAGAGGCGCACATCCAAAAGCGTGGTTGCCCCAAGCGTTCCCGGCGTGCAGAGCACCGCACCGCGCTCGATCTCGCTCACCTCGATTCCCGGAAGATTGACCGCAACACGCATGCCCGGCTCGACGATCTCGACTTTTTGCTTATGGGTCTGCAATGTCCGCGCCTTGCTGGTCAGCCCCTGTGGCTCCAGCGCCACCGGATCGCCGATGTGCAGCGTGCCGGAGACCAGCGTGCCGGTGATAATTGTCCCAACGCCGGGCAGGGAGAACACGCGGTCTACGGGGAGGCGCATCGGGGCCGAGGCATCCCGCAGCGGTGCTTTGGCCGCCGCTGCCGCCAGGGCAAGCTTCAGTGCCTCCAGCCCGGCTCCCGTCTGGGCGCTCACGGGAACGATCACGGCGTCTTTGAGCGGGGTCTTGGCCAGCGCCTCACGGGTCTCCAGCTCCGCGATCTCCTGAATATCGGGATCTGCGAGGTCAGTTTTCGTGAGCGCCACCACGCCGACGCTGACGCCCAGCACTGTCAGAATATCCAGGTGCTCACGGGTCTGTTGCATCGGGCCTTCGTCGGCGGCGATGACCAAGAGCGCGACATCCACGCCGCCCGCGCCCGCCAGCATGTTCTTCACAAAGCGCTCGTGGCCGGGCACGTCCACGATGCCCGCCTCAATCTCGCCGGGGAGCGCCAGAAAGGCAAAGCCCAGATCAATCGTCATGCCCCGTGCCTGCTCCTCCGCGAGCCGGTCGGTGTTGGTGCCGGTGAGGGCACGGATGAGGGTTGTCTTGCCGTGGTCAACGTGTCCGGCGGTTCCAATAATGAGATGTCGCATAGGTTCTGGTATCATACCCTCATGAGAAAGTCGAGAGTATCACAAGCATTGTTGGCGACCGGAGCCTTGCTCGCTCTGGTGGTTTCCCTGACACGCGCCCAAGCGCCGACTGCCGCGCCGACCCAGGCCGTGGTCGCTCCTACGCCGGGCTGGACGTTTGAACATAAAAAAGGCGAAGTGCTGCGCTACCGCACCTACATTCGGATCATGGCCCGCACGCCCGATGACTCCGGTGAGGTAGATCTGACGGTTCGGAGCACCTCCAAGAACACCACGCGCGAGATTACGCCCGAGGGAAATGTGATCTGGGAGCAGCTTGATGAGCCGGGGAGCGTGGCCTCTCTCAACGGAATGCCCCTGCCTCCCGCCGAGGAAGTCAAGCCCATAACAATCACGTTTGGCAAAAACGGCGTGGTGCTTAAGCGCCTCAACCCCTTGGCCGACCCCGGTGACCAGACGCAGAGGCTCATCCCCCTGCTGAGTGCGGTTCCCGTGCCACCGGTGGGCGTGAAGGCGGGCGACTCGTGGAAGACCGACCTGCCCAATCCGATGCTCAAGAACAAGATCGTGACGTTTAACTCCACACTGGTGGGCAACGAGACGATCTTAGGCATAGACTGCCTCAAGGTAGAGCTCAAGGCGAGCTTTCCCACGGCCTACGGGATCACGGAGAAAGAGTACTTCCAGCTCACCGAGACCTACTGGCTGGATGCCAAGACCCGCCAGCTTGTTCGTTCAAGCTACGTGGTGAAGAACGCCATGCTCCCGTTTCCCGCAAAGAGCATCGAAGCCCAGGCCATGACCACACGTATCGTCGAGGGCCAGAACGACAAGTCCGATCCCGAGGGCGAGGCGTTCATGAAGCCCAAACCGAAATAGCTCCCCCGGTTGGTGTCCTGCCCGTTAGAGGGGCGGGACTGGAGAGCTAAAGCTACGAAGGCCGTTCCGGCCATAGGAATTCGGTATGGGCGGCACGCCCTTTGTAGCCATAGGCTCTCTAGTCCCCTCGTTCTAATCGAGGGGACTAACACCGGCGGGACGCTCTAGAGCCGGATGACGGAGCGGATGACGTTGCCGGTTTCCATGGTGTGGAACGCGTGCTCGACCTCGTCTAGCTTGACGTAGCCGGTGACCATGGCGTCTAGGTCGAGGCGGCCATCCAGATAGAGCTGGGCTAGAAGCGGGAAGTCGTGGCTGGGGAGTGCGTCGCCGCAGTGGCAAACCTTGAGGTTCACTTTGTTCCAGTAGACGCCCGT
>NZ_JANNYP010000183.1:0-6955 GCF_031410135.1 Armatimonas sp.
ATGGCTCCTGCGCCTGCGCTTGCACAGGGCGGATCGGCAATGGGCAGCGCATCAGGGGACCCCCTCAGTCTGACAGCGGCACAGCAGAAAAAAATGACTGAGATTAACGCGAAGTATTTTGTGCAACTACAAGCTGTTCGCAAGAAATACAAGCCACAAGCAGATGTAGTTCGGGCCAAACATGCTCCGCTCTTTGTCGCCTTACGAGCCAAAAACTTAAAGCCGGAAATCTATACTGCCGAGATGATTAAGCTTCAAGCAAAAATGCAAGCGGAGGTTGGTCCTGTTACTAAGAAGATACAGCTTGAGCAGAAACCAATCGAAGATAAGAAAAATCAAGAAATTCTCACGATTCTCGATGCGAAACAAAAAGTAATGTTTAAGGCGCAAATCGCAGGGAAAAAATAACGCGAGATGACGATCAATGAATCGCGTCTCTTAGAGACGTTTTTGACGCTGGTGAACTTCAATACTCCCTCACGCCATGAGAAACCTGTCTCCGAGTGGGCGGCGCAGTACTTGGAGACGTTAGGGTTCTCCGTCGAGTTTGATGATGCCCACGAGCGGCTTCCGGGCGAGCCGGGCAGTATTGGGAACCTCATTGCCTTCAAGAAAGGCACCGTGGAAGGCGCTCCGGGGATCTTTTTCTCGTCGCACTTTGACACCGTCGAGCCAACCCCGGGCCTGGAAGTCAAGATCGAAGGGGATAGGATTTATGCCGCCTCGGATACGATCCTGGGAGCCGATGACAAGTGTGGCATGGCCCCGATCCTAGAGGCAATGGCGTTTCTTCAGGAGTCGGGGGAGGCGCACGGGGACATTCAACTTCTCTTGATGATCTGTGAGGAGATTGGGCTGGTCGGGGCGCGTCTGCTGGACCCGAAGCGCATCAAGGCAAAGTACGGCTTTGTGCTGGATGCAGGGCCGCCTGTGGGAACCATGACCTACGCCGCGCCCGCTCAGAACTCGTTTCGCGTGACCATTACGGGCAAGCAGTCGCACGCGGGAGCCGCGCCCGAGCTGGGTGTTAGTGCGATTGTCGCTGCCTCAAATGCGATCTCCAAGATGACGCTGGGGCGCATTGACACCGAGACCACGGCCAATATCGGCACCATCCACGGGGGGCTTGCTCGCAATATTGTGCCGGGTGAAGTGGTGATTATCGCCGAAGCACGCTCGCGGGTGCAGGAGAAGCTTGTGGCTCAGACCGCGCACATGAAAGAGGTCTTTGAGCGTGAGGCGTCTGCGATGGGCGCGAGTGCCCATGTTGAGATAATCGGCGAGTACCCGGCGTACCGTTTAGAGAAAGATAGCCCCGTGCTCCAGCTTGGCGCACGTGCCGCTGAAGCCGCCGGGCTCACACCGGGCTACGCGGAGTCGGGAGGGGGCTCGGATGGCAACCACTTCAATGCCTTCGGAGTTCCGACAACGGTGCTGGCCACGGGCATGCAAAACGTCCACACCCACGACGAGTTCTGCACGCTCTCTGAGATGGTGCTTGATACCCGTTGGATCATCGAGATCGTCCGTGCTGCTGCCCAGAGTGAGCACTAAGCCGACGATACAGGCCCTCTGGAAGAACACGCCTGAGGGCCAGAGTCTCTTTCGTTCGTTTGCCAGTGCCCCTTACCCTCACCCTAGCCGGGCGCAGGGGCATACCTACCAGGGAAAGCTCTTCGATGCCGCGACGCACTACTCCGACAGTACGGTCGGGCTGATCATTCCGGCGGGCTTCCGGCCCACGCAGAGCACGGATTTTATCGTCCATTTTCACGGCTGGGGAAACCATGTCTCAAAGGTGATCGAGCACCACGAGCTTGCCAAGCAGCTTTTTGCCAGTGGCCGGAATGCCATCTTAGTCGTCCCGCAAGGCCCCAAAGACGCCAGCGACTCGGGCGGCGTTAGAAGAGGCCGGGGGCTTCGAGCGGCTGGTTCGGGAAGTGGCGCAGTTTCTCAAGGCCGAGGGGGAAATCCCCACGGAGCGTATTGGAAAGATCGTTCTCAGTGCGCACAGCGGCGGCTACAACGTCACCCGCGCGATCTTAGAGCGGGGCGGACTCGGCAAAAACATCACCGATGTGCTGCTCTTTGACGCATCGTACGGTGGCCTTGAGGTATTTGCCGACTGTGGGGCACAGAAAAACCACCGGCTGATCAGCCTCTTCACCGCGCACTTGGCCTCCGAGAACTTTCAGCTGCTCACGCTCCTCCAAAAACGCGGCGCGACGGTCACCTCGCTTCTGGAGGCGGGCCTTGAGGAAAAGGAGAAAACGCTTCGCGCCCGCCGCCCGGTGATCCTTCACACACTTGATCTCCTCCACGATGAAGTCTTGATGAAGCGTGGCTACTTTGCGCTATTTTTGAAGACAGGGATTCTTGGGTACAATGTCCAGTAATCATGTCTAAATACGATGTATTACTCCCACGTTGGGATCTTTCGCCGCTTTTTACTGAGCTAGACACCCCCGGATTTACGGCCGCTTTTGCCGATGTTCTGACCCAGACCAAGACGCTGGAGACGCTCTTTAACGAGAAAAATATCATCGCGCGCCCCTCTGGCCCTCTCACCGACGAGGATATTGCGGCCTACGAGGCGATAACGAAGGCCTTTAATGCGCTCTACTCGGATCTGCGGCGCGTTCGGGCTTATCTCTCGCTTCGGATCGCGACGGACTCGCGCGATGCGGCAGCGCAGGCCAAGCTGAGCGAGCTACGCGGCGCTCTGATTCCGCTTTCCAGCCTGGGAACGCGCTTCACGGCCTTTATGGGCTCGCTCGACAGTGAGGCCCTGATCGCGAAGTCTGAAGTGGCGGCGGCGCATGCCTACGGTGTCCGTGAGGCAAAAGTCTACGCCGAGCACCAGCTGCCACTAGAGCAAGAGGAACTCGTCGCCCATCTCTCGCTCTCGGGCAGTAGCGCCTGGGCACGGCTCCACAGCGATCTCACCAGCCAGCTCACGGTAGACTTTAACGGCGAGAGCACCCCGATGAGCGTCATCCGCACCCTCGCCACCGATGAGAGTGCTGAGACACGGAAAAGCGCTTACGAGGCCGAGCTGAAAGCCTGGAAGGGAGTCGCTCTGCCTCTTGCTTTTGCGATGAACGGCATCAAGCATGAGACGCGCCTGCTGGCCGAGCGCCGGGGCTGGAGCGATGTCTTAGAGCTCTGCTGCAATAATAACTCCATCACCCGCGCCACTTTAGATGCCATGAGGGCCGCCGCCGAGAAGTCGTTTCCTGACTTCCGCCGCTACTTAAAAGCCAAGGCAAGAAAAGTCAGCAATGCCGAGGCACTTCCCTGGTGGGATCTCCTTGCGCCGCTCAGTGTGGAAGGTAGCGAAGCCAGTGACTGGAGCTGGAGCGCGGCGGAGCGCTTTATCGGGGAGAACTTCGATGCCTACTCGCAAAAAATGGGTGACTTCGCCCGCAAGACATTTGCGGAGAGCTGGATAGACGCCGAGCCGCGCCCCGGCAAGCGCGATGGTGCCTTCTGCTCCAGCGTCGGCCCCGGCGAGTCGCGGATCATGCAGAACTACCGCCCGAGCTTTGATGGGGTCAGCACCCTCGCCCATGAGCTGGGGCATGCCTACCACAACCTCTGCCTGAAAGATCGCACGATCCTTCAATCGAGCACCCCGATGACGCTCGCCGAGACGGCCAGTATCTTCTGTGAGACCATTGTCAAGCACGCCGCCCTCAAGAGCGCCGAACCCGCCGAGCGCCTGGCGATCCTAGAAGCCTCGCTCCAGAACTCCTGCCAGGTCGTGGTAGACATTGACAGCCGTTTCCGGTTCGAGCAAGCCGTGATCGAGAAGCGAAAAGAGCGCGATCTCTCCGAGGGTGAGCTGTGCGAGCTGATGCTCACGGCCCAGCGCGAGACCTACGGCGACGGCCTCGACAGCGACGCCCTCCATCCGTACATGTGGGCGGTAAAAGGCCACTACTACGGCTCCGCGTTCTACAACTTCCCGTACATGTTCGGGTTTCTCTTTGGGCTGGGCCTCTACGCCCAGTACGAGCAAGACCCCGAGAGCTTCCGCGCCGCCTACGACGACCTGCTCTCCCAGACCGGAATGGCCAACGCCACCGAGCTGGCGCAGCGCTTCGGGCTTGATATCGAGAGCGAGGCGTTCTGGAGCGCATCCCTGGATGTCGTCCGCGCCGAGATAGACCAGTTCGTGAGCCTGTTGGAAGACAAGGGCTAGCGCACGTGCCGACCGTCGCCGGGGGCTGGCTTGGGGAGTACCACTTCGACCATAACCTTGGTCAGCCCTGCGGCTTCGAGGCCACTTTCTCCGCCGTCGGCCCCGATGGCATGTTCCACGGCACGATCCTCGACGACGGCCCGCTGGGTGAGGCAGTGCTCCACCACGCCCGGCAGGTCGGCGAGGAGGTGATCTTCACCAAGGTCTACCGCCTGAAAAAGCGCAGGCTCCTCCCCGTGCGCTATGAAGGCAAGCTGCTCAACGAGGGCAAGCTCCTGCGCGGCAAGTGGGCCATTGTCCATAGTAAGTACGGTGTCAGCGGCTGGTGGGAAGCTCGCCGTAGCTGGGAAGAGCTAGAAGTGGGCTTCGCGGATGAGGAAGTAAAAGAAGAAGCTCCCGCCGCAGAGCGGCGGGAGCGGGTACCTGCGGGAGGGTGAGCTTACTTGCGCCGACGGCGCACCAAGGGGAGAGTCATGCCCAGTGCCACCAGTGCAAGCGTGCCGGGCTCAGGAGCGGAAGTGGCTGGGGGGGCCGCAAAGCCACGTACCGTGATGACGCGGTTCCCCCCACCAAATGTGGAGAAGAGGAAGTCGTTGTTTGTCGGATCCTGTGCTGCACCCTCGGCTCCTGTAAGTCCTGTGATAAAGTCACGCCGGGTGGCTCCGATGGGAAGTCCGTTGCTATCCGCCTCATAAGCAGAGACACGACCCGCACTATACTCTGAGACCAGCATCCAGTTTGCCGCCGGGTTGAGTGCGGCGAAGATGTCACTTCCTGTGGGAACATAGATGATGCCCTCAGGGCCTCCCGGAGTCGTCACACTCGGGCCAACGGTTAGGTTAAAGGTTCCCAGTCCATCAGGCGTCAGGCCGACACTGTAAAACGTCGAAGCATTGTATGAAGCGATCACCGCTCCCGTGGACGTGAACTGGATCGTCCCTGTTGAGGGAGCAATTCCCAAAATACTGAGGTCTATTACCTTATCGGGTGCGATACTCCCCGGCTTGTACTGGAGCAGGTTGTTGTTACTATAGGTCGTGGCAAAGAGAACCCCGCCCGGTCCATAGGCTAGGCCACCGTCAATATTGGGCGCACTGGCAAAGTTGACACCACTCCCCGAAAAGCCATTGATATGTCCGCCCCCATCGCGAGTCACGCCAATATCATAGATCGCCCCCGTTGCACCATTGGCAGCACCACCGATCAAAAGGCGGTTGCTGTCCCCCGCTTTGAGAGTCAGACCTCCCAGGTTGGCAGGAACCCCACTAGGCCCCCCAAGGTCGAGCAGGCTGTAGGCTCCTGCAAAGAGTGGGTCAAGGGTCTGCGCTTGGGCAGCTCCTGTTCCCGATACCAAACAAATTAAGGCAAGAGTTTTTAATACTATTGAGCGCATGGCATTTCTTCTTTCAGCAAAGCAAGATTTCCACCCCTCAGACCGTGAGGCAGTGGCTACCCCCTGCAAAAAGCAAGTTTTGTGCCAGACGCTGGCTCAACCTACCGCAAGGCCAGCGCCTCCTTGGCGCGTGCCTCGCGAGGGGTTTCTTTAATCTCGTTCCAAGGGAACTGCCGTGGTGCGCCCTGGCGTGGCTTGTTGGGCAAGCCTGCGCCCAGAATGAGAGCCCGGCGCGGAATCGCAGATGTATTTGGCCCGGCGTAGTGGGCCGTTCGGTTGCGGTGGATCGTGATACCGCCCGCGGGCAGGGGGCACGCGATGGCGTCTTTGGCGAACGTGGTATCGAGCATTTCGAGGCCATGAATACGCACGTCCCCCCCAATGGGCTGGTGGGGCTGGACATCCCACTCGTGGCTCCCCGGCATGAACCAGAGGCAGCCGTTCTCCAGCGTGGCTTCTTGCAGCGGCATCCAGATCGAGACATTTTTGTACTGCCACTGCGGGTCCCAGTAGGCTTCGTCCTGGTGCCACGGGGTTGGAGCGCCGTGACCCGCGGGCTTGAAGATCGCGTGGGCGATTCCCGCCGAGACCTCGGGGCCAAGGAGCTGCCGGACGATCTCCGTGGCGCCGCCGAGATACTTGCCGTCTTTGAGCTCCGGGGCGTACTTGGCAGGATTCAGGATCTGGGGGAGCGCCTCGGTCTTGCCCTCTTCATCGGTGCCGCCTAGATCAAACTGGTCGCCGCTCTCGCGCCCTGCTCGCTCCGCAAAGATGCGATCGTAGACCTCGCGCATCCACGCCAGCTCGGCGTCATCGGTGATGGGAGTGGAAATGGCCAGAAAGCCGTTGAGGTGAAAGAAGCGAATCTGGTCTGTCGTCAGTGTCATGACCCTAGTATAACCTGATTTGAGCCCCGGGAGCCTGGGCTCAAAGTGGATTAACCGTATTCTTAACATCTGGGAGAAATCGCCACAAGCACATCTTTAAGTGTTCAACGCTCTCCCCGAGAGAGCCTGATTCCTTTGCAACCGAAAAGGCAAAGCCGACCGAAAGGCGGTGACGCAAAGCGATGGGCCTACACCACCTGAGAGTGGCACGGTCACCAGGTTACCGAAAAGCGAAATGATTCGAGCTAAGGAAATTACAGGATGTACATTAGAAATTTAGGCGTGGCAGTGCTGGGACTCTCCGCACTCTCCACACCCCTCATCGCACAAGCCTCCGTGCCGCAGAAGGCAGATCTGGCGGTTCAGAAGCAGCTTGCCTCGCCGAGCCGCAAGGGCTGGAGTGCGGTGATTGTCAAGACCGAGGGAGTGCCCACAGCCGCTCAAGAAGCGGCGATTGCGGCGCTGGGGGGC
>NZ_JANNYP010000184.1:0-2161 GCF_031410135.1 Armatimonas sp.
GTTTTGCTCCGTGAACCTCTATCCATGCCCACTCTTTGTCTTGAGTAGGTTCTTGCTGAAGAAGAGAATCTGTTGTTTCCATCACTCTCTCTTTTGCAATTTCGGCTCCAAGACGACAAAAAGTTATGGGACAAGATTAGGATCAGAACGGGGGAACTGGAGAGCCTTTGGCTGTAAAGGCCGTTCCGGCCATAGGAATCCTGGGTTAACGCGGTTATGGGCGGCACGCCCTTCGTAGCGGAGCCCGCGACGCTCTTTAGTCTCCCCGCTCCAACCGGGGGGACTACCGGCTCGAAGCCGCGAGCGTGGCTTTCACCGTCAGCGTCTGGTCACCGCGCTTGATGACGATCTCGACGACATCGCCGGGCTTGTAGTCGCCCAGAGCCAGGGTGTACTCTTGGACGTTTTTGATGGTTCGAGCGCCAAACTTGACAATAATATCGCCCTTTTGCATCCCCGCTTTCTCTGCGGGGGAGCCGGGACGAACCCCGTCAAGCTGAACTCCCTCACCCTCGTAGCCATAAGCGGGAATCGAGCCCAGCGAGACCTTAAAGCGCGCCGGTTGCTCCTGCACGACCGTGATCTGCGTAAAGCCGGGCCGCGCGGGGGCATCCGCGATCTCTCGCGTGGCACGGGCGACGAGCGCTAGGACTTTTGCCTCGCCGTCGTAGTTGATCTTATCGGCCGTGTCACTGGGACGATGGTAGTCACCGTGCAGGCCGGTGAAGAAGAACAGAACCGGAATCTTAGCGTTGTAGAACGACTGCTGGTCAGAAGACCCAAACCCCGACTCGGAGCGCGAGAGTGAGAACTTCGCCTCAGTATTGAGCTTGTCTAGCAGTGGGTTCCAGTCTGGTGAGGTGCCGCTACCGACGGCAATCAGCCGGTCCTGATCCAGCCGCCCGATCATGTCCATATTTACCATCGCGACGGTTTGCGCCAGCGGTAGGGTGGGGCTTTTCACGTAGTGCGCGCTCCCGAGAAGGCCCAGCTCCTCGCCGGAGAAGCACATAAAGAGAATCGAGCGCTTGGGGCGATTTTTCGCAAAATATGCCGCCAACTCCAGAACGCCCGCCGTCCCGGAGGCATTGTCATCCGCGCCGTGGTGGATCGCCGGAGCCTTGCTCTCGGCGAGCGAGTGTGTTCCGCCCAGCCCAAGATGGTCCATGTGCGCCCCGATCACCAAAATCTCGCTCTTCAGCGCCGGGTCGGAGCCTTCGAGCAAGCCCAGGATATTGGCGCTCGTCTTGCTCTGCTTCTTGACCTCCGTCTGGAGTGTCCCCGTGAGCGGCGTGTTTTTTGCCTTCCAGGCCTCGACCACGCTCTTGCGCACAGTCGCAATCGGCAGCCCCGCATCGGTGCCATCGCCTTCTTCAAAGCGCAGCGCCGCATCCTCCGCAGATGCCACGATCAGCCCCGCCGCACCTTTCTCCCGTGCGACAATGGCCTTCTTGCGAACCCCGCCCGTGCCCTCGGCGCTGGCCACGACAAGCTTGCCCTTGACGTCCTGAGAATACTCCAGCCCCTCGCCGACAAAGACCAGCTCACCGCTAACTTCGCCTGCCGTTGTGGTGGAGAGCGGCGAGGGCTCAAAGGTCTGCCCGGCGGCGTAGCGCCCAAAGCCGCTCACTTGCAGTCGGTTCTTGCTCCCTTGCGCCACGCCTGCGGGAAACGAAAACGGCTGGAGATACCCCTTCGTCCCCGCCGGTTTTAGCCCCGCCTTCTTAAACTGCTCCGCGATATACTTCGCCGCCGCCTCGTTCCCGCGCGTCCCCGAGCCACGCCCTGCGAGCTTATCCGAGGCAAGATAGGTCACATGCCCCTTCACCGAGTCCGGCGAAAAGGTCTGTGGAGCCGCAAGCGAGCCGAGCGCAAGTGTCAGCGCCAGTGAGAGAGAGAAGCGTTTCATACCTAAGATTGTACCCTGCGTTTACCTCCCCCTCGGCGACAGCGCCGTTTCCCCCTCCGGCTTCGCGAAGGGGGAGGTGAGGAGAATTCCCCCTCTTCGCCGCGAGGAACGAGCGATCAGCCGGAGAGGGGCGCCGTCTCAGCGGCGGGGAGAGGTTACACAATCAGCTTTTTCTGGACATTGCCAAAGACATCCGTGAGGCGGAAGTCACGGCCCTGGAAGCGGTAGGTGAGCTTGGTGTGGTCGATTCCG
>NZ_JANNYP010000185.1:0-1883 GCF_031410135.1 Armatimonas sp.
TTGCTTGAAGCATGAACGTGCCCCCATTTGCCTGTTCCGCCTCGGCTTGGACGCACTCCAAAATTGGATGACCTCTTTGTGCAGAACTGTCAAAGAGTGTCAGCGCGAGAAGGCACTACAATTTTTGTCCTGTACTTAGGGCGCGAAGTCAAAGATCAAGGATTTGGAGGAGGTGCCGCAGCGGTGCGTGATTTTGTTCGTCCTCTTCGTGATCCAGATATGGCACCTGCCCCCAAGCGAGCGGAGCGTTCAGTTCCCTCGACACGTGCCTTGACTTGGCTACTGATTCTTCCTGAGCGAGGCACCCCTGAGCAGACATCAATGATGGAAACTTTATGCACCGCTTTGCCGATCTTGCCTCAATGCCGCGAGCTGGTTGTCAGTTTTAAGGACATCATGGCCCGCCGAGCTTCAAAGGAATTGGAGGGTTGGCTTGAGAAGGCCAAAGACACTGGCTTGCCTAGTTTTGTGAGTTTTGTGCGTGGTATTCGAATGGATCTTGCTGCTGTGGAAGCTGCGTTTTCGCTTCCTTGGAGCAACGGCCCGGTTGAGGGTCATGTGAACCGTTTGAAGTTTATCAAGCGTCAGGGCTATGGTCGAGCGAGCTTTGAGCTGCTGCGACGGCGTGTTTTGCCCCTTCCGAATCCAACGTAAAAAGAGAATGAGATCCGGAGAGGGAAGGTACGGAGCCTTTCACCTAATTTGCGTAAGATCCGCGATTTACCGGAAACTAAAGATCCTGGTAGAGCAGGACAATATCTCCTGCCTCAGCTTGTTTTTGACGAATCATCAGTCGGACGGCTATGCGCTCGACTTCTTGGGCATCCTACTTGTCTTTGAGGCTATGGCGAGGTCGCCGGTAAGCCCATCCCCCTTTTTTGATCAGGGCTCTCAGATAACCTGTCGTGAGACTCAATCCGATTTGTGCTTGAATCTGCTTTACAATCCGAGAGCAGGTCAAGCTTTGGTTGGGATTTTCTAGCATTTGAGGTATCACGCTCAATGCTTTCTCTCGTTTGACGGGCTTGCGTCCTGTGTGAGCTTTCTCCTTGAGTCCCTCCACGCCCTCTCGTGCCGAAGCGCATGCGCCACTCCCTGACGCTTTGCGCATCGGGACTCTCAGCGCCTGGCAGATCTGCTCTGCCGTTTGTCTTAGGTAGGTCAACAGAAGTGCTCGTACTCTGTCTGCATCCCCTCTTTTGGGGAAGCGTGCCAGGGCTTCCAGTTGCTGCTGATCCGTTGGGGACAACTCCGTATTTCGTAACCAAGCCATGAAAGGGAGTTTACTCAAATGTCGGTACAATTAAAAGCTTTTGCTTAGATGCCATCGCGGCTAGCTTTGGAATTGAGCGCAACCCGGACATGGATATCTTCGTGGACGCGCTGCTCGGCGATCCGACCAAGGCGCAGACGGCGCTCAAGGCGGCAAAAGTCGTGGATGCGCTGGACGGCAAGCCCGGCGACTGGACCGAGCCGCGCACGTTCAATTTAATGTTCAAGACCCAGGTCGGCCCCGTCGCTGACGACGAGAACTTCGCGTATCTTCGCCCCGAGACCGCCCAGGGGATGTTCGTCAATTTTAAGAATGTCCTAGACTCGACCAACCGAAAACTACCGTTTGGAATCGCGCAGCAGGGCAAGAGCTTTCGCAATGAGATCACGCCTAAGAACTTTATCTTTCGGGTGCGTGAGCTGGAGCAGATGGAGATCGAGTACTTTGTCAAGCCAGGTGAAGACGAAAAAGTCCACGACGAGTGGATTCAGGATCACATCGACTGGTGGGTGAACGTGGTGGGGCTGGATCGCGCTAAGATTGATCTGTTTGAGCACGTGAAGCTCGCGCACTACTCCAAGCGCACCGTGGACATTCTCTACAACTTCCC
>NZ_JANNYP010000186.1:0-1340 GCF_031410135.1 Armatimonas sp.
TCCCAGTCAGGTCGCGGCCCCAGTCGGTACTGTGTTCCCTCCCAGATCGGCGGCGGCTCCGGCAGTCCGTTGTCTCGATACCACTGCGTTTGCTGCTCCTCGGTGCGGGTCGTCAGCTCTCCGCCAAAGATGTTCATGAGCCGGTTCCAGTCACCTCTTGCCTGTTCCTCGTAGGCTCGGCGTGCCTCAAGCTCCTTTTCCTGACAGAGTGCCTCTGCCTGGGAGCGGACAACAAAGGCTTTTAAGGGCGTATCATTGGTCATGTCCAGCCCTTCATCGTTGTACTCCCAACCAAGCTCTTGAACAATGTAGACGATCATATTTGCATTATCGCATGGCACGGAAAAAGTTCAAATAAACCGTCATAAACTCTCTGGCGGGAATTTCCAAAGTACGTTAACATAATAGCCACGAGGAGTATTTTCAACGATGGCATTTAGCAAAGATAGCGCAGGGAACTGGGTTCCGGCAACGACGACGTACAAGCTTGGTGAGGCATTCGCGGCAGGCGTTTGGAACATGGGACCGGGCGGCGGACGCTTCGCCCCGATCATGCGCCCCGCACTCTCCCTGGAAGAGACCCTGGTTGGGCTCAAAGACGCGGGCTGCTCGCATGTCGAGTTCCATGACACCGAAGCCGAGCCCGAGGACGCAGTCGAGATTAAGCAGGCCGTGGACAATGCGGGAATGAAGGTGGCGATGTGTACCGCCAATCTCTTCAAGCGTGGGCCGGAGTTTGCGATTGGCAACCTAGGCGCTCCCGTCGCGGCCACCCGTGCGGAGGCGATTCGCCGCACAAAAAACTACATCACCACCGGCATTGAGGTCTTCCAGAGCGAGATCTATGTCTACTGGAACAGCTCCAACGGCTTTGGTGGCCCGCTGATGGTCAACTACGCCGACTGCTACCGCCAGACCGCCGAGTCGCTCAGTGAGATTGTCCAGTGGATGCTCGACACCTACGGCCCGGAGAAGGCACTGCCCATCGCGATTGAGCCCAAGCCCAACGAGCCTGCCAACTGGGCCGTCCCTGCCGACGCCGGGGAGACGCTAGCGATCATCGGGATGATGCCCGCCGAGCTTCAGCCCTTTGTCGGAACCAACCTTGAGGTCTGCCACTCCACGATGGCGGGCAAGCGCTACGCCGCCGAGCTTGGTCTCGTCGCTGCCGCGAAAAAAGCCTTCTATGTCCACCTGAACTCCGGCTCCGGCCTCAAGTTCGACGAAGACCTAGCGTTTGGCGACAACGACTTTGGCATGGCGGTGGAGACGGTCTACACCATGCAGGAGATTGGCTACAACGCCGTCGTGGGAATCGACTGCCAGCCCCTCAACACCGA
>NZ_JANNYP010000187.1:0-12007 GCF_031410135.1 Armatimonas sp.
TTGGGGGGATTCTCCATCGAGCCTTGCATGATTCCGGGCGAGAGAAAGTGGGCCTTCAGAATCGCCTGCACGACCCGCTCCGGGTCACCGGTCACTTTGACCGCAAACGCATCGGCGGCTTTTGCCCGATGTTTCTCCCAAAGATAGCCGAAAATATTAATAACGACCGTGAGAACGACACGTATAGCTGCCACATAAAACATTACTTGGGTGAGTGGTACGCCAAATTGATTGTGGAGCCAGCTTTCCATAACAGTGGTGAAAAGCCCACTTATGACAAGGAATGCCAGCCCGAAAAAGTAGCCCCACTTGGCGGTACCCAGGTGGATGTTATATGCGATCATCGCCTCGGCTTCGCGGGGGGTGAGGTGACTAAGCAGAGCGCTGGAAAGATAGAGAGAGCCCGCCGGGGTTCGGTAGGCGTCTATTCGGGGTGAAGGAAAGACATAGAGGCGCTTGATAATCAAACCTGAGCGCACCGCAAATGTCCCAGCACTCTCGGCCATCGGATGATCAGTGGTGAGGAGAATTCTCGTTTTTGCTCGTGTCCACCAGTACACAAATCCCCAGATTATGGCAAGAGCTAGATTGACAAACAAGTAGAAAATGCTTCCTAAGTGGATGGGAATATCGTAACGAAACCGGGAAATTAAGAAATAAACACTGCATGAAACTATGGCCCAGAGCCAGAAGCTCATACGGACGAGAAGGGGAACTTTGTCCTCGGGGAGCTGATTCTGGTCTTGTTGCTGGAGCATCTTTAGGCGCTATCGAAAACAGTAGACGTAGCCGTCGTCGGAGCCGATGAGGACTTGGCCGTTGACGACGCAGGCGGAGCCCATGACGGGGCGACCGATGGGGTAGCTCCAGATTTGTTTTCCGTCGGCCAGATTGAGGAAGTAGAGCCGTCCGTCCTCGGAGCCGATCACGACCTTGCCGTCGCAGAGCACCGGGGAGCCGTCTATCTTGCCACGCGTGCGGAAGGTCCAGATTTTTTTGCCCGTTTCTTTGTTGATACAGTGGACGAACTTATCGCGCCCCCCGATCACCAGCCTATCGCCCAGAACAGCGGGGGTGGAGTAGTACGGAAAGCCTCGGTCACGGTAGAGCCAGACGGTTTTCCCGGTCGCCAGATCCATGCAGACGACGGCGTTTCCGTAGTGCCCTAAGTAGACCCGACCCTCGTCAATGGTCACGGAACCCGCGATATAGTCCCCGACATCAATGCTGCTGAGTTTCTTGCCATCGGCGGCGTTTAAGACATGCAAGAAGCCATCACAGCCCCCGAAGACGACTTTGCCCTGGGAGATCGCAGGCATGCCATTGACGTAGTTGTCGGTCTCGTAGGTCCACTGCATTTTC
The DNA here is from genome assembly GCF_031410135.1 of Armatimonas sp. Lineage (GTDB taxonomy): Bacteria > Armatimonadota > Armatimonadia > Armatimonadales > Armatimonadaceae > Armatimonas. The sequence goes on from NZ_JANNYP010000187.1 coordinate 1,363, forward strand.
CCGGTGAGACCGTTCACGCAGTGCACCCGGTTGTCGTAGCTGCCAAAGATCAGCAACGGCGTCTTGCCATCAGGCGCCATCGTGAGGTTCGCTGCCCCGAGGATCTTATCGTCGGTCTTGTACTTCCAGGCGAGCTTTCCCGTGGCCGCATCGAAGGCATAGAGCCGCCCATCCGACGAGCCAATCACCACGAGCTTGCCAATAAGTCGTGCGGAGGCCTCGATCTCACCATTGGTTGGGGTGGCCCAGAGCTTCTTGCCGTCGGCGAGACGCACGGCGTAGACCTTCTTGTCCTCGGAGCCGAAAAACACCCGCCCCGCGCCATCTACCACCGGCGACGATAGAACGGGCTTGCCGGTCTTGAACCGCCACGCTTGCTTGAGCTTGCTCGCCAGCTTCCCTGGCGCGATCCGAAATTGTTGCATAATCTTTATTGCCGACCATCTCCCCATACAATACAATTTATCGCGGGTTCGGATAAAGAGATTGTTGTAGGCGACCGCGATACTGGAGCGAACCTCAGCCCCCTCCGTGTCCATGGGGTTCTCTGCCAGCAGTTTACCCGTTGTGGCCTCAAAGACGAACACAACCCCGTTGAGATCAATCACGTAGAGCTTGCCATCGGCGAGAGTGGGGGAGCCCCAGCACATCTGGCGGCTGGGTGTGGGGACGCTCCAAGCAACCGCGCCTGTTTTTGCTTCGACACTGGAGAGAGATTTCTTGACATCGCTGAGCACGTAGAACTTGCCTTGGGAAAAACACGGTGTCGGCACATCGCTGGTCACATTGCCGCGCTCCTCACTCTTCCAGGCCAGCCCACTCCCATCGAGCTTGGCGGCATAGACGGGGGCACGCTTGGGGGCACAGACCATCACCACCCCATCGCCCACCACGGCGGAGGGAACTTGTCGCCAGTAGGCTTCCCGGTGCGACTCGTTCCAGGTGCCCCAGCGCCAGAGCTCTTTTCCTGTCTCAGGGTCGTGTCCACTGACCACATCACCGCCGGAGATCAGCAATTGGGGCTTGCCATTGACCATGTGGGGAATGGGCGTCCCGTACGACTCGCGCGACTCCATGATGGCCTCACTGGGCCGCACGCTCCGCCAGATCTCGGCCCCCGTGTTCGGGTTCAGCGCCAGCAGAAACGACTCGGGGACTCCCTTGCCGCGTGGCCCGACCGGCTGGTTGCGCTGGAGAATCTGGACATAGAGTTTTTCTTTAAAGAGCTGTGGGCTACTGGAGAATGTCCACTGAAACGCAAAATCACCATAATCTTTCTGTAAGTTACGCTGCCAGAGCTTCTTGCCGTTGTGGGTAAAGGCCGCCAGATCGCCGTTGCCAAAGAAAAAGACCACGCGCTTGCTATCAGCCACGGGTGACGGTGCTGCATAGTGGCTGCGCTCATCGAGGCGGACTTTATTGCCCTGACCGCCGGGCTGGTAGCCGCTTCCCATCGCGTCTTGCCACTTCACCTTCCCCGTCTTGCGGTCTAAACAATAGGCAACGAGCTGTTGTTTCTCGTTGTCCACCGATGTGATATAGACACTGGTGCCCAGAACAATCGGGGTCGCCGCCGTTGGTCCCGGCATCGGGGCCGCCCATCTCACGCCTTCCGTCGTTGAAAACTTCACCGGAAGGCCCTTCGCTTCCGTGGAGCCGTTGTAGCTCGGTCCGCGCCAGTTCGCCCAGTCTTGCATGGTTTCTTGTACTCCTAGGGTAATTATATACTAGATGCACTTTGATCTGGTAATTGTGGGCTCCGGCTTTGGCGGCGCAATCTTGGCGATGGTGGCGCGACGGCTGGGAAAGTCCGTTTTGCTTTTGGAGCGAGGGAGCCACCCGCGCTTTGCCATCGGCGAGAGCACCTCGCCTCTGATGAACTTACTCATCGAGGAGATCGCGCATACCTACGACTTGCCGCGCCTCTTGCCGCTCGCGACGTATGGCGCGTGGAAAGCGCACTATCCTGAGCTTGGTGTCGGGCTGAAGCGGGGCTTTACCTACTACGGCATGCAACCTGGCGAGCGCCTCTTAGTCGCCGCCTCTCCCGGCGACCCTTGCGCGGATACCCACTGGCTCCGCGCCGATGTAGATCACTTTCTGGTCAAAGAAGCGATCGCACTGGGCGTGGTGTACCGCGACAACACGGATCTGACGCAGCTGGAGCGCACCGAAAACGACTGGCGCACGCGTGATCATGGCGATACGGCAGACTTTCTGGTGGATGCCTCAGGGCCGAAGGGCTTTCTACACCGCCGCCAGGGCTGGAAAGAGGTCGGATTTTGCGGCTATCCCAACACACAGAGCCTCTTTTCGCACTTTGTGGGAGTCAAGCTGCCCTCCCTCCCCCCTGCCCCCTCCCTCCCGATAACGGGAAGGGAGGGGGAGAAACAGAGGGAACTAGGCGGCTTCCCCCCACTCAACCCTCTCCCGTTATCGGGAGGGGGTCGGCGGAGCGAGGAACGAGCGAAGACGGGGGGAGGGGAACCTGTGCTGCCCTATCCCCCCGATGCCGCCGCGAGCCACTATATCTTTCCTGGTGGCTGGATGTGGATCTTGCCGTTTGATAATGGCGTCACTAGCGCGGGCTTTTCCGTGGAAGACTGGCTTGCCGACGAGCTGGGGCTCTCCGAGGGCAACGCGGCGGCGTGGGAGCGCTTTCTGGCTCGCTTTCCGCAGATTCAGGCGCAGTTTGGTGACGCGCAGCCTATCGAGAAATGGCACTACAGCCCCAAGCTCTCGTTTCGTACGGAGCACGTTATCGGAGAGGGCTTTGCGCTTCTTCCCTCTGCAGCAGGGTTTATTGACCCGCTCTACTCCACAGGGATGCCGCTCACGCTTCTGGGGATTCAGCGCATCGCCGAGCTTCTGAAGCAGGGCATCACGCCTGAGGGCTTGGCCGCCTACGAAACCACGACTTTTGCCGAACTGGACTGGGTTGCTGAGTTTATTACGGCAAACTACGACGCCTTTGCGGACTTCCCGCGCTTTGTGGACACCACGATGTTCTACTTCGCCGCCGCGAGCTTTTCCGAGCTGGCCCGGCGCATCGGAAAGCCGGAGCTGGCGCAGGGCTACTTGCTGACAAAGAGCGCGGCGTTTCGGGAGAACTTTGCGGTATGGCAGCAAAACAAGTTCCCTCTAGCTGATGCCATCGCACCCTGGAACGTCGCGGGCCTCGCGAACCCAGGCAAGCACAATCTCTATGGTGTGGACTTAGAAGATGTCGCGCAGGGAGCTCGTAAGCTTGGGATCACCGAGACTCAGATGCGCCAGATCATCGCCACGGCTCCTTGGGCATACTGTGAGTAGAGCGTACAGACGCGCTCCCTCCCTCATGATGTCCGTGTGGTGGGGCCGGGTATAGTGATCCTAAAATATTAGAATGGTAAGGAGAGACGCATGCGCCTGAGCGCGGGGTGTGAGATGGTGCTGGAGATAGATCAGCCGGGGCCGATCTCGCTTGTTTTGATGCTACGACCCTCTAGTAGCGCATTCCAGTGGGTCAGTGAGGAGCGCCACTCGCTCTCCCCCATGGTCACCGTGCTGGAGTATCTCGATAATTTTGGAAATATCTGCCAGCGGATGCTGGCTCCGGCGGGGCGCTTTTCGATCGCCACGCAGGTCACGGTCGAGACAGCCGCGACCCTGGAGGTGGCTCCCGGGACGCCCCTTGACCTCGTCTCCGCACTCCCCGACAAGGCCCTCCAGTACTTACTCCCTAGCCGTTACTGTCAGTCGGATTTGGTGGGGGAGCGGGCACGGGAGATTACCCAGGGCTGCAAGATGGGCTACGATCAGGCGGAGGCGATTCGAGCGTGGATTCAGGGCAATATCGAGTACTGCTACAATAGCAGCGACACGTCTACGTCGGCGCTGGATACCCTCCGTGATGGCAAGGGGGTCTGCCGGGACTTTGCCCATCTCGGCATTGCGCTCTGCCGCAGCCTCACCATGCCCGCCCGAATGGTCGTCGGCTACCTCCACGAGCTAGTTCCGATGGACCTCCACGCCTGGTTCGAGGTCTTCGTCGGCGGGCGCTGGTTCACCTTCGATGCCACACAAGAGCAGCCACGCGGGGGACGGATCGTCATCGCCTACGGTCGCGATGCCGCCGATGTCGCGATGCTCACCCAGTTTGGAGCCAGCACCCTCACCGAGATGGGAGTCTGGGTCAAGGCAGCCTAAGCTGCGCCCGAGACCACATTGATCCGAATCAGCGGCTTGATCAGCTCACGGCTCTCAATCGCGGCGAGAGCTTGTTCAAACGTGTTGAGCGTAAAGATCGCCTCACCCGTCCACCACGTGCGCTGATAAATGCCCTCTCGTAGACCTTCGACAATCTCGTCGTGGGTCTCAGGCTCGTCGTAGCTGCCCTGGTAGATCGTAAATGTTGCGGTAGTACGAGCGGGGCGCAGGACTAATTTTTCCCAGTCGTCGAGGCCGTAGATACCGAGCGTCGCGCCATCGGCCAGAAATGGGAGAATATCATCGCTGGAGCTCTCTTTGCCCACAGTGTCAATAACCCTATCGAAGCGCTCCGTGATCTCACTCAGCGCCTTGTAGTTCACGTAGCCCGTCGCACCCGCCTCACGAAAGACATCCTCTCGGGCCGCGCTGCCGATCACCACTATCTGGGCCGCGCCGAGGCGCTTGGCATGCGCGACAAAGGCCAGCGCATTGCCCCCCGAGCCCACAATCAGCAGCTTCGTGCCCTCGCCAATCCCGAGGCGTTTGGTGTAGCTCAGGGTCTCGCGGAGCGTGATAAAGAGCGGCCCTGACTCCGCGGGGATATCGGCGGGAATCACCTGGTTGATGCGATACGCGTCCCACTCGGACTTTGCGACGCCGTCGGCCTCCATCGCGCGCCAGTCCCGGCAGAAGCCAAACTCCGCAAAGCCGCCCCAGCCAATGTCCCAGCTCTTGTCGGCGGCAGGGGCGCACCCAACACGCGCCACCAAGTCGCCCACTTTCTGATTTCGGACTTTGGCACCGACACTCACCACCCGCCCGACACTCTCGTGGCCCAGCACAAGGGGATAAGGCATCTCCCAGGGAAGCCGCCCGTGCAGAATATGGTTGTCGGTGCCCGCACAGATCGTCCCATACTCAATCGCCACACGGCAGTCATACTCTGTAGGCAGCGGTGCCTCGTCAATCTCACGCACGGTTGCCGTCCCATCGGGACGGTCTACTAAAATCGCTCTCATACCTCTCTGATTCGCAAGCCTGAGGAGGAAATCCTCCTCGGCGTGTCGCACCAGAGCCTTATGAGAGAGCTAATTCTTCTGGCGGCACTGCTCGCCGCTCCGACGACGGCACAGAAGCCCGTCGCGATCTTCAATGGCCGCGATCTTTCCGGCTGGCAAGTCCCCGATCCCAACCCGTACTGGCGCGTTGAGAAAGGCGTCTTGATCGGCGAGAACGATGAAAAGAAAAAAGGCCATGTTCTGCGTACCGAGAAGAGCTACAAAGACTTCGTGCTGGAGCTAGACGTGCGCTGGAGCGGGGAGATTGACTCGGGCGTGATGCTCCGCAAGCCCGAGATCCAGCTCCAGTTTGGCATCTCACGTAGCCTCAAAGTTGACATGACCGGCGCGTTCTATGTCGGCAAGTATCCCGAAGAGGGGCGCACCAAAGACCTCGATAAAACTTTTAAGCCTAACGACTGGAACCGCTTCAAGCTAGAGGCAAAAGGCGATACGTTTACGGTCTGGTGCAACGGCAAGCAAGTCAGCCAGTTTAAAGACGCCAAGTACGCCGAAGCCGCTCCGATTGGCCTGCAAGTCCACCCCGGCCTCACGATGAAAGTGGAGTACCGCAACATCAAGCTCCGCGTTCTTGACAAGCCCGAAGTGCCCGTGCAAACGACGAGCCGATAAGAGCGTAGAGCTGTTCGGGAGTAAGTCCAGGCGCTGCGACTCCCGTCTCCCAGAGCTGCTCGGCGAGGCGGTGGCAGGGTTTGCAGAGGCTGATGCCATTCTCTTTGACGTAGCCGCCACCGGGCATCGTGGTACGGTCAGAGATATGATGAGCATCCAACTCCGTGTCCGAAGCGCTACAGACCCGGCAACAGTGGCCATCGCGGGTAAAAACAGCCTCTCGAAAGGCCGCACGAAGGGCTTGTTTACGAAGTTTTCCCATATCTCACTATCGAGGATGGGAGAGCTTATGCTCAGCCATCGGCGAGGATGAGGACAATACGACCATTGCCGACCGCGCCGCCGAAGCGGGTGAAGCCACTGTAGCGGAGCGCCTCCTGGACGATGTCTTGTGAGAAAAGCGTGGCAGGAGTGCCGGTGAGCCCCAGAATGGCTGCTTGCTTGAGCTTGGTGCCCCGCATCCGAAGCGGCCCGAGCGCCATGCTGCCCGTGCGAATCCAGCGTGGCGATGAGAGCTTGGAGAACTGAGCCAGCTCGGCGGCGGCGCAGCGGGTCAGTGCGGAGTCGCCACTCAGTGCGGAGCCACTGAGGCGCACCAGCGGCTGGCTGTTTGCAGTTCTGGGTACAGAAGAATTACTCGCAGAACTCGCAAGCACAGCGCGCTCCACGGTTTTATTGCGGTGGTAGAGGCTCACTACGCGGCTACGAGACAGGGCTGTGATTGCTGAGGCTCCACCAAGAGCTTTCAGCGCTGCTTCGGTCAGTGTGAACGTGACACGCCGGGGCTCGGTGAGCAACAAGAGGGTCAGGCGGCGCGTGGCGGCGTCAAAGCCCCGCACGCAGCCGTCTGTGCGGCTCTGGCCGTTAGTGGGCTGCTCTAGGGAAGAGAGAGTAGAGAGTGGCGTCCTCAGGCGGCGGGCTTGCTGGAGCGAGGGAGCCGGGTCGCGCAGGCCGTCGGGGCCGTGCAACTCAAAGTGCAGGTGCGGGCCATCCGCATCGCCACTGTCGCCCACGTAGCCAATAAGCTGGCCTTCTTTGACGCGCTCACCCGGCACAAGGTTGGGAGCAAACATAAAGTCAATGCTTGATTTATTGTCACTCGTGCCCGGCGTATCGTCGTTGAGGTGCGTTCCCAGACAGCCCCAGCCGTCGTCTTTGACAATCCAGAACGTCTGAGGTTTGAAGCCCAGGACACCGGCAAAAGGCGCGATGACCGGGGTGAGCTTAGGCGCGATCAGATCACAGCCCGTGTGGCGGTGCGTCTTCCAGTCCTCGTTGTAGCTGGGACGCCAGTTCGCGCCACCCAGCACAGGAAATACCATCGGAACCGTCACACGCTCCATCGGCAGAGGTTGCTTGGTGTAGGGGGGAATGGGCGGAAGGATTCGAGCCATGGGTAAAAACCGGAGATGCAAGAAGTATACCCGCTATAATCAGTCCATGAAAACAGTCCTGCTGGCTACCGAGGCAATGCGCACTCGCTTTGAGCTGGTGCTGGAGGGAGAGCGCGAGGATCAGCTTTGGGCAGCTGGGGAAGCGGCTCTGGCAGAGATTGAGTCGGTGGAAAAACAGCTCTCTGCCTATGATCCCGAGAGCGATCTCTGGGCGATCAATACGGAAGGGGCACGAAGGCCCGTCCGTGTTCGTCCCACGACACTCGCGTTTCTGCGTGAGGCGCAGGAGCTAACCCAGCGCGCCAACGGTGCCTTTGACTCGACTATTGGGGCCTTAATTGCTCTCTGGCGCGGGGAGCAGGAGCCGACGCAAGAGAGTGTCGCCCAAGTGCTTTCCCAGACCGGCTGGGAGAAAATCTTGCTTGACGAAGACAATAACTCTGTGGCGCTGGCGCTTCCTGGGGTGCGGCTTGATCCGGGGGCGATCGGTAAGGGCTGGGCACTCGACCGGGCGCGGGATGTTCTGGAGGAGGCAGGCGTGACGCGGGCACTGCTCCACGGGGGGACATCGTCGGTGGTGGCGCTCGGTGAGGGGTGGCGCGTGGCGGTGGTGGATGGTCCCGTCGTGACCCTCTCCAATCAGGCGCTTGGGGTCTCGGCTCCCTCGGGACGCTGGACGGTCTTTGGCGAGAGGCGCTACGGCCATGTTCTGAACCCCAAAACGGGCTGGCCGGTGGAAGCGATGGCCTGGGCGGCGGTGATCGCGCCGACGGCGACCATGGCCGATGCGCTCTCCACAGCGCTGCTGGTGCGGGGCGAGGGGAACTGGGAGGGCTGTCACACACTCTTACCCAGAGACGTTATCTTAAACAATACAGGAGAGAGAAGATGAAACTGAAATTGCATGCAGTAGTGGCACTACTAGGACTGACAGCACTGGCCTTAGCGGGCTGCGGAGGGGGCAGTGGAACCACAAAGGAGCCAGGGACGGGCAACAACGACCCGGCGGCAGCCTTCCGCGTGGTCTACACCCGTAACGGGGATATCTGGCGGATGAACGGTGATGGGAGCAGTGTCCAGCAGCTCACCCGTACCACGGCGTTTGATTTCCAGCCGACACTCTCCCCCGATCGGCAGTGGATTATCTTCACCTCAGATCGAGCCGCTACCTACGCGAAGCAATACCGATTGTTTCTAATGCGCAGTGATGGCAGTGCCGTGGAGCAGCTCACGGAGAGCAGTGGCTTTGAAGCCGACCCAACATTCTCTCCTGACGGCACCAGGGTGGCGTTTGTGAGCAATCGCGATGGTAACGATGAACTCTATGTCATGACTGTGGAGACAGGTGTGGTGCGACGGCTCACCAGCACGGCGGCGGCGGAGCAAACTCCCGCATGGTCTGCCGATGGCTCCCGAATTGTCTTTGCTGCCACACCTTCGTCCACGGAGAACACCGATATCTACTCGATGCGTGCCTCGGACGGTGGTGATTTAGTGCGACTGACACAGAACGCGGCCACCGATGACTCGCCATCGTTCTCACCTGATGGGCGCTGGGTTGCCTTTGCCTCGGACCGCGAGGGGGGGCGGTTCCGTATCTTCCAAGTACGCACCGACGGCTCAGGGGATCTTCAGAGGCTCACCGATGGTGGCAGTGGGGAAGATGGCTTTCCGGTCTACACTCCCGATGGCAGCTACCTCTACTTCGATAGTGACCGTGATACAGACTCCGATATCTACCGACTGAACCTGAGCACCGGGCAGATCACCCGAACCAGCAGCTCCTACGACCCGGAAACCAACCCGGATACCCGAGCGAAAAAGTCGGGCAGGGAGCTACGCAGCAAGCGCAACTAAGATCAAGGCCGGGTAACCCCGGCCTTGGCTATTTAAAACTAGATGAATTACTAGTATTTTTTACCCTAAAGACTAAATGGGGTTTTCTCCATAATTTGGAGTGTATCCCCACAGGGGAGCACTACAGGGAAGCGATTAAAAACCGAGTCCCGTTTGTTTAGGAGAAAGATATGAAGTCAATTCGTCGTGCATTTACGCTTGTGGAAATTATGATCGTGGTTCTGATCATTGGTATCCTCGTTGCGATCGCTGTCCCTAACTTTATCCGTGCTCGTGAGTCTGCACGTGCTCGTGCTTGTGTAGCTAACCTTCGCCAGATGGACTCCGCCAAGGAGCAGTACGCCATGGACAATCGTCTTGCACAAGGTGCAACCATGCCCGCACTGTCCGCTCTTTGTGGCACTGGTACCACTACCTACATCAAGGGCGGGGCACCGGTCTGTCCTTCGAGCGGTACTTACGTCGTTGGCAACTTGGGGGTCGACCCGACCTGCTCCGTGGGTACGACCGCTGCGGTTCCTCACATTCTGCCGTAGGCTCCAAGCTTCGTAGCTTTACGAGAGGGGGCGATGAGACGAGAGTCTTATCGCCCCCTTTTCTTGTGGTATCCTGAGCGCATGGTTGAACCTGGGCAGTATCTTCGTGATCTCTTCACCCAGCCGGTCGGCAGCGCTGTCGTCGCCCGTGGCTGGGTTAAAACCGTCCGTTCGGGCAAGGGAGTCTCGTTTCTCCAGCTCTCGGACGGCTCGTGCTTTGCGGATCTTCAAGTAGTCGCTGATCCCACTCTCGTGCCCGAGGGCGTGGCCACGGGGGCCTGTCTCTCGATTGAGGGGGAGCTTGTCGCCTCGCCCGGCTCGGGGCAGTCCGTTGAGCTTCAGGCAAAGACGATTACGGTTCTGGGCACGGCAGATGCCGCCACCTACCCCCTCCAGCCCAAGCGCCACACGTTTGAGTTCCTACGTGAACAAGCGCACTTGCGCGTGCGCTCCAATACCTTTGGGGCGGTCTTTCGGGTGCGCAATGCCGTTTCTTGGGCGATCCATAAGTTCTTCCAAGAACGTGGTTTTCTCTACGTTCACACCCCGATCATCACGACGTCCGATGCCGAAGGCGCAGGCGCGATGTTTGGGGTCACCACACTGGATCTACAGAATCTTCCTCGCACGCAGACGGGTGGTATAGACTTCAAAGAGGACTTCTTTGGCAAGCAGGCGCACCTGACCGTCTCCGGGCAGCTTGAGGCCGAGATCTTCGCGCTTGCCTTCACCAACTGCTACACCTTTGGTCCCACGTTTCGAGCCGAAAACTCTAATACCCCGCGTCACCTCGCCGAGTTCTGGATGATCGAGCCTGAGATAGCGTTCGCAGATCTCGACGCAGACGCGAGCCTCGCCGAGCAGTTTCTGAAGTACGTCTTCCAGGCGGTACTCGAAGAGCGCGCGGATGACATGAAGTTCTTCGTCGAACGCCATGACAAGGCGGCCATCAGTCGCCTTGAAGCGTTCATCAACG
>NZ_JANNYP010000188.1:0-7775 GCF_031410135.1 Armatimonas sp.
TGATCAGTGCACCGTTGTTGGCGGGGTCATCGGTGAGGGTCTCATTGACTGCGACGACTTCACCGGCAAGGGGCGAGTACAGCTCAGAGACAGCCTTGACGGACTCCACATTTCCAAAGACATCGTCGTAGGCCAGCACGCGGCCCACTTCGGGTAGCTCGACATAGACAATATCACCTAGCTCTTCTTGGGCATGATCGGTGATCCCAATGGTGGCAATATCGCCCTCCAGCTTAACCCACTCATGGGACTTAGAGTACTTCAGCTCGCTTGGTACGTTAGACATAACTTTCTCCTAGGTGATTTAGACATTTTTGTAAAATGGTAGTGGTGTTACCATGGCAGCATGGCGTCCGCCACGAATCTCGACCTCTAGGGCCGTTCCAATTTTTGTGTAGGCGCTCTCGATCCGAGCCATCGCGATTCCGCGTCCGATCGTTGGGGAGAATGTACCCGAGGTGATGTGGCCGATAGGCTCACCATCCGGTGCGCAGACCGGGTAGCCCTCTCTTGGGATTCCCTTGCCTTCGAGCGTGATCCCGACGCATTTTTTTACCGGTCCCGCGGTTTTCACCGCTTGTAACGCCGATTTGCCGATAAAGTTCGCGGCTTTATCGAGCTTGACCACCCAGCCGAGGCGCGCTTCGTAAGGGTTGACTGTCTCGTCCATCTCGTGGCCGTAGAGCGGAAGCGCCGCCTCAAGCCGCAGGGCATCACGCGCCCCAAGGCCGCACGCAACAGCTCCTGCACCGATCAGCGCCTCCCAGAGTGCCGCAGACTGATCTGCACCGCAGATCAGCTCCGCGCCATCCTCGCCCGTGTAGCCCGTTCGGCAAGCCGTGACCGAAATTCCGGCAACTCTTGTCTCGCCAATTCCAAAGCGGGGTAGCGCGGCGATGGCGTCACCAAGCAGTCCGATGGCTTTCGGGCCCTGCACGGCAATCAGCGCGGTTTCGTCCGAGACATCGGTAAGAGTCGCCGAGTAATCTGTGAGCTTCTCATGCATCCATGCCAAATCTTTGTCACGATTGCCCGCGTTGAAGATAATGGTGTAGCGCGTCTCCATGACCCGGTAGATAATAATGTCATCCACCACGCCGCCGTCTTCGTAGCACATCAGGCTGTACTGCCCCTGGCCATCCGTGAGCTTGCCGACAGAGTTCACCGTCAGAAAATCGAGAAATGCTCCGGCTTGCTCGCCTTCCAGATATGCTCGGCCCATGTGGCTGACATCAAAAAGCCCGACGGTCTCACGGACTGCTTTCACTTCCGCCATAACCCCGGTATATTGAACAGGCATCTCCCAGCCTGCAAACGGGACCAGTCGCGCTCCGCTGCGCAAATGGGTTTCGTAGAGCGGTGTACGCCGCAAATTTTCACTCATGCCGTTGGAGATTATACCGCTATTCAGACTGTCTGAATCACGAAGACGTGCCAATAATGGAAAATATGCAGCACTATTCTGAGCCCACCAGTCGCCTGAGCGCCCGAAGCAACGCCGAGCGCTGGCTGACTCGTTTCGCGCCGCTTCTGGAAACGCCCCTAGACTCTAGCTCTGAGACACTTCGCCAGCTCAAAGAGCTCCGGAAAGAAGGAGAAAAGTGCATCCCCGAGCTGAGTGCCTGGGCAACCGAGGATGATCAGATCCTGCTCACCACGCTCCGGGATGCGCTTGAGCACCTCAAGGCCAAAGAGGCGAGCTTGCGACCTCAGCTTTCTGAGAGTGGCGGAGCACTGAACCTGACGGAACTACGGGCCAAGCTCGCGGAGGCTTCCGCACGGCAGGAGCTGGGGGAGACGCCGCTGGTGCCTCAAGAGCTGGAGCTACTTCTGACGGGCGGGAATCTCGCGGCGGCGGCGGGCACGGGATTTTTCGCCCTGTTCTGGAATGGCTTCACGCTGGTTCACGCCACGTTCATGATCGGCGGCATGTGGAAAGCCTTCGGCCCGGTGGCACTGTTTTTACTTGCCTTCTACGCGCTCTTCTTTGGGGTAGGCTTCACGATGGTGAAAGCGGCACTCGATGCGGCCTCCAAAGAGGAGCTACTCTTGCGCGGAACCACCCTGACGATCCGCAAGACCCTGGGGCTATGGGTGCGCGAGAAGGTTCTGGAGCTGGGGCCACAGAGCCGTGCGGGGCTGGATCTGCCTTTGATGCGGGCAAAAGGTTCCCGCACCATGGCGATCACGATCAACGATGCGCAGGGCAGGACGCACCAGTGTGGAGCCGTCGCACCCGAGCATCTCAAGAGCGACTATGTCCGGCAGCTCAATGCCTATCTCGTCGCACAACGTGGAGCATAACGGCGCTCACTCGAAGAGACTTTTGTGCGCCTCGGTCCACTGTGCCTGGCGCTCCGAGTCCGCCAAGGCACCGTTGGCAACCCAGTCCTTCTGGGGCTGCATGCCTCGGTCGGCGAGCTGAGCCATAAACTGCGCGACCTCACGCTGAAGGCGAGCCACTTGCGCGGCGACATCCTGAAGCGCGGGCATGCCGTAGGCGCTGGTAAATACCTCGATACGTCGCTTGCGGTCGGGGACATGGGAGAAGTGGTGCCATCGTAGCGCGGTTTCATCGTCGCGAAAAGGGGCTGCATACTCCAGGCAGTAGAGAACATCATGGAGAGGGGCAGCGGGGGTGACCAGGTCCCAGTCCAGAATGCCGACGGGCTCTTCGCCTTGCCACACGAGATTCCACGGGCCGAAATCACCATGACAGAGAAGCTCGCCCGGCTTGAGTCCGCCTGTTGCATAGGCCCACTCTGCCGACGCGGCAGGTCGGTAATCCGCCACAGCATCGTGGTAGAGACGGAGCAAGCGCGCATATTTTCGTAAGCCGTCCTCGGTAGTAATCTTTTTCCAGCCGTCTTTCCCAGACTCACCCGGAAGGAACGTTAGCACTTCATGGCCCACTTCATCAAATCCGAGAACACGCGGCGAGTAGGGGAAGTCAACTGACTCCAGGTAGTGGAGGAGATCGTGAACCGCTGGTGTCCACCAGTAAACAGGCCGATGGATGGTGTTGCCCCGCTTCAGAATCTGTCGGTGCGTGTTGCTACCGAGGTTGGTCTCGTCCATTGTCGTGCTCTCGTAGGTTGGTAACCAAGAGCTCCTTGAGTAGCTCCTCGGCTGCACTCGGGGAGTGATTGTCGGAGTCTCTCCAGCGTCTGGCGGCAGCCTTGAGGAGCGCCTCTTCGGTCATGCCTTGCTGACTTGCGGCAAAGAGCACGCCGGGGTCGCAGAGGAGCGCGGCTTCGTCGAGTCGTGCGCGATCAAACACGAGGGAGAGAACTTCTTCGGCGGCGGCAAGTGCTCCGTTCTGGGGCGCAAGCCTTGGGATGCTTATCGGAAGACTCGCCAGCCCTGCCGCAATCGCCTCAGCACTCAGGTCTGTCAGTCGAATGCCTGCCCCCGCCGTGACGCAGCGCTCGACGCGTGCCTCTTGATCGTCCCAGCCCCGTGCCAGGGGCAGAAACAGACAGGGGACGCCGCTGTGGAGCAGCTCCCACACGGAGTTAAAGCCGCCCGCCGTGATCGCGCCATCAAAGGCTCGAAAACACTCGCTCAGCACCGGGCGGCGCGTCCACGAGACATTGGGGGCCGGAAACTCGCGCCCCCGGTAGAGCATCCCGGCTCCGAGCGTGAAGTGAATGTGAGGAAGTGCTCGTGCCGCTGCTACTAGTTGCTCAAAGAGCGCCTCCGCGTCTTTGTCCCCGCCACCACCCGTTGAGGCATAGAGCGCCTTCACCCCCTCGGGAATCCCCAGCCGCGCACGGGCCTCGGCTTTCTCATAGGTCTCCTCCACCGAGCGCAGCAAGATCGGCGGCACCCCGACGGCTTTCTCTTGTGCAAAATCCGGCAGGGGCGTGTCGTTGGTGCCGTCTTCCTCGGGCAGGATGATCTTGTCGTAGCCGCGTAGCGCACTCTGAAACGTCGGCTGGTTTGCGACTTCGGGCCGCACCGCGCGGCACACAAAGACATTCTTGCTGCCTAGGTCCAGCACGTCGTAGAGCTCGTGGAAGCTGCCCGCCGGAAACGTGTCCACCAACAAGATATCAGGCGAGAAGAGATTGATCGCGTTCCAGACCCACTGCTTGCCCAGCTTTCGGTACCGCGCCGCGCTAAAGCCTCCGCCGCTGACGATATTTTTTGAGGGAATCTTAAAGGCCGGAAAGTCATGCACCAGCGCAAGCCCATCGCCCTCACTCGATGTCAGAATTACCAGCTCCAGAGGCTCGCTCAGTGCCCAGCACAGCCGCCGAAGCTGCCGACCAATCGCAATCGTGCGCGTCAGATGCCCCAGCCCGAGGCCATTGACCGCGTAGCAAAGCACTCGGAGTGGAGCGTGAGGGCGGCGCATAAATTACTCGGTGCGCGTCCAGTCGGCAATGGTGAGAGCGGGCACGCGCCCAAAATCTCGGGCATTTCGGGTGACGACAGTGGCGTTGCATTCTAGCGCAATGGCAGCAATCCTTAGATCCATCTTCCCGATGTTTAGTTTTTGGCTGAGTAAGTTGCGGTACTTCACTATGGCATCTTGAGAGAACCCCAGAATCGGTAATCGGCCCACGAAGCGTACGGTTTGTGCGAGGCGCTCATAGGCACGCTCTAAATCTGAATCTGAGCGTAGCTGTCGCATCAGGGTGTACCATCCAGAGAGCTGCTCTTCGACGGTAATTGCTGTAATCGCGACCTCGTTGGGATCTATTTCTTGAAGCTTTTGAATGATCGCCGTGTTGCCCTGACGTAACAGGGTTAGCGTATCGGTATCAAGGATGAATTGTGGCATGGGAATCAGTAGTTAGGATCTGCTTCTTTTTCTTCTCGATAGGTTCTCATCGCCGCGACCCAGCCATCGACTAGAGGATCGTCCTTGAGATCACCTGCTATTGCCAAGAAAGGATTGGTAAGGGGGAGATCAAGCATCGCAATAGACTTACCGCCACGGAGCATTTGATGGAGGGCTAGCACGGCATCATCGGCACTTGGGCCTTCTGCCACAAGATCCCACGCTTTGGCGCGGAAGATGTGTGTACTGATCTGCTCCACAAGAACGGGTACTTGCATAATAATAATTCCTCCTTGGTGATAATGATGACTATTTTATCGCCTTACGAGTCGTCGCGGTTCCAGGAATTGTCTGACGCGCTGGAGTCGTAGCCGGGGCGCTCGTAGGCGTAGTTGGGGTTGGCTTCGTGGTACTGGGCGACCTCGGGGATAAAGTTGCCGTCTATGCGCCCGTCGGTGATGACGTCCCACCAAAGAAACTCTTGCAGAAGCGACGGGCGGTAGTAGTCGTCGTAGACATACACGACTTCGGTGACGTGCTCGTAGCGATCCCCGAGCTTCTGGTAGCGCCCGGTGCGTCCGAAGCGCTTGTCCCACTGGTCTTGCGAGAAGTTCTTATTGCGGTACCGATACCGATCCGTGTCATAGCGCATTTTCTCCTCGCGCAGCTTCCCAGAACGCTCCAAGAGCCCTGCCAGATCCTCTTCGATCTTGTTGTGGGTCTCCTCTAAGTACTTAATCTGGTGCGTCACGCCATCTATCGCCAGCCCCGCGCGTTTTGCTGCCTCAGGGTTGGGGAGCTTATCGGTGCCACGAACGGCGGCATACGCAGCCAGATCCTCCCCGACACGGGCACGGGCCTGCTTGGGCAGCTCTGCCTGCTCTGCCGTAAGTTTCTCGTGTTCCCAGATCAGCGTCTCAATGGCCGACTGCTCGCCCTTGAGACGCCCGACACGCTCCCCGAGAACGGTATTTTGCTCGACGCGGTCGTTGTAGCGCTGGACGAGCTCGGCGAAGTTGCTTGCTCCCAGCGCGGCCACGGCTTTATCGGCGTTTTTCCAGTCGCGGAGATACTCACCCTTCAAGAAGCGAAAGATGCCCTGGTGCGGATAGCGCGACGTTCCCCACTGCCGCTGGATCAGCTCGTTCACCCCTGGCTGGCTCTGGAGCTTCGTCAGCTCGCGCTTGGCCTCATTAAAGAGCGGCTCCACTTCCCGAAGCTCGGTCTCCAGGCGCAGCTTGCGAATCTCACGCTCGGCAAACTGCGGGTTGGCGGCAAGTGCGGCAAGGCGCTCCGCGACTTTCGTTCCGCGCTCTTGCACCTCGTTGTAGCCCCACAAAAGCGCGGGAGCCCCCAGCTGCTCCGCAAGTTGCTCAACGCTTTGGGGACTGAGTCCGCCCGGAAAGCTGGCATCGGCGAGCTGCGCCTGAGCATCTTCGAGACGCTCCTGAAGCCCCGCTTGCTTCTCCGCATTGCTCTTGCGCAGCCCCTCAAAGCGGTTGGCATGAGCATCGTACTGCCGAAGCTCCACATCGGCGGCCCGGACAAAATCATCGACATCGTACATAGAGCTTCATTTCGCGATCTGAGTCAGATACTCCTCTGCTGCTGCGCAAACATGGCCGCGCGTGTGCTGGAGCACGGCCCGCTCCGCCACGTTCTTGAGGCTTGTATCCTTGAGGCTTCCCAAAGCAAGCAAGCCAGCAATCGCAAGCGCCTCCGCTTGCTGCTCCGTTTTGCTTCTCTCAATAGCCTCTTTCGTGAGAAGCCGCAGCCCTTGCCGTGCCTCCGGAGACAGTGCCGCAAGCTCGTCAATCGGCATGCGTCCCAACCCGTGCCCCAGCCAAGAGAGGAGAGCGAGATCGTCGAGTTTTGCCTGAGAAGCCAGCTCAAGGACCAGGGAGAGATCGGTGCGGCTCAAGCGTGGCAGGAGATCGGGAATTAATAAAACTGCTCTGTTATGCGGACTGTATGTCTGTGCGCCACTAAGTATCGTAGCTATAAACAAAGCTATCCCGACGGGTAAAAGGCTGTCAGAATCGAACTTAGATGGATCACGGAAAATATGGAAAAGTGCCCAGGTACCCAGAAGGCCGAAAGATACCACGAAGATAGATTTGGTAAGCAGTGACTTTCGGACTGTCTTTGTCTCGTCACGTGCCAGAACGCGAATGAGAAGCTGGAGGGCATCGCTGGATTCAAGCGGCGCGAGCGTCTCTCGGGCAGAGTCGGCGTTGTTGTAGGCAAGCTGCTTCCAGAGCTTTTCCTCTAGCTCATGAGTGGTTTGTCGAGCTTGCTGCTGCTGTCTCATACGAAATCCACGGATGCACAATACTCCTCCAATGCCGCCGTCACGGCTTGGGTTTGGCGCTGGCCTTGGGCTTTTTGTACCGCTTCTTGCAGACTCGTATCCTGCAAGGTTGTGAGGGCAAGGAGTCCCGCCACAGCGAGTGTTTCGTAGCGTGGATCGCTCCAGCAGACATCAAGAGCTAGCTCGGTCAGCACACGAAGGCTTACTTTTTGTTCTTGACTGAGCGAGTGAAGCGCATCGGACGGGGTGCGTGCCAGGAATTGACTGAGCTGTGTCTGAAGCTGCATCAGCATTTCTCGGTCAGCGCCATAGAGCTGTGCGTTGTACAAAACACCTGCCAGCTCCAGTAAGCCACCAAGCGCAAACCGATCTGAATTGCCAAGTAGACCGGGGATAAGTTGCAAGATATTGACCTGCCGCTGAAGTAGATTTTTTTTCTCATTCTTGAATGAGTAGCCATAAAATATCAGGAAACTCAGCACGGTATGCAGAAAAATATTGCGTGGAAATGGGCCGATTAGATAGACTAAGTATCCTGTAATCCCGATAATCAGTGTGTAATACTGGCGTTTTGCGCCTGTTTTTAGTGCGACCTGTGTCCGAGTATACAAAGAGGATAGAAGCATGAGGCTCTCGTTTGTGGAGAGTGATGCAAGGTTTGCTTCTGCCGCAACG
>NZ_JANNYP010000189.1:0-7055 GCF_031410135.1 Armatimonas sp.
CTATAATCGAGAGTGCTTGCGCCGTTTCCGCAAAGATATTGTCAATCCAAGAAAGCTACAAACTTGATGAGAACCACGACCCCACAAGAGAGATGCCCCATGACGCTACATTTTGAAAACACCGAAACAAACCTGATCCAAGCGAACCAAGAGTTGGCTCGAACTCTCGATGGAAAGCAACTCTGGAGTAGGTTTAGGCGTTTTCGAGTGATTGCGGGAGGCTGCTTGGGGTTGATGGTTTGGACAAGCTTGGTTATGGGGCGGATGCCTGCCCCCCAATCTCTGTTCTGGCTTGCGGCCTTGATCGGGGGTGGCTGTGTTCTATTCAGAATCCTGGATTCAGTAGTACGTTCCAGAGATATTCGAGTGAGCATTCGCCGTGCCATCCGCCTTCGTGAGGGTAAGGGGATTCTCGGAGAGTACAGTTACGAGCTTACACAGGATGGCTTGGTCACACGTTCCACGCTGGGTACAGAGACTTGCTTCTGGTCAGCAGTAGAATCTATAGTAGAAACGCCTGGATACATCTTCTTACGCACTTCGAAGTTAGATTACTTGTTGATTCCAAAACACGCATTCAGCAGCCCCCAGCACCAAGCCGAATTTTTAGCCCAGGTAGAGAGTTTCCGCCTAGGACAAAATGCACCACCAACTCCTCTAAAGTCAGCTTGGTATCAGAGTAAAGATCAAACCTGACAATCAGGTTGGTATCGGAACCTCTACCATCCTCTTCAAACCTCGCTGTGTCCTGAAATTAAAGTTTACGAACGCAAACGAGAGTTTGGCAAACGCTCCCCGGGAGAGCCTCCAACAATGGCATCTCATTTTTAGGAGCCGGGCAACGTTTCCGAACTCGTCCCTGACCGTCGTTTCGCAAAGGGTGACATGACTCAAGGACGAAAAGAGAAGTGTTTGCCTCTGTAAGTCTTCTCCCCAGTTCCTGCTGGTTGTTTCGTCGGCCTCTACACGACTCCCAGAACGCTTCGGGAAAACTATCCGGGTGTTCCAAACTTGGCGTTGAGCGCCTCGGTGATCACGGCGGTGATGCTGGTGTCGTGCCGCTTGGCCTCGGCTACCCAGTGCATCCTGAGGCGCTTAGGCACCCGGATCGATAGGTTCACCATCTCCTCAACTACCTTACCAGGAGCCTCGTTCTGTAATCTGGTATTCTGGCTATCTGGCAGCGAGGCAATCGCTGCTACTTCCGGCTCCTGCTCGGCTGCCTCCGACTCTCGCGCTTTCTGGATAATATCCGCGTATCGTGGCCGGTTCGTATCGTTTGGCTTGTTCATAGCTCGTCCCTTCCCTTCCTATTCGCTCTCCAAGAGAGTGAGGATCTCTTTGCCGAGACTCTCGAAGTCGCCCCATGCCGCCTTCTGCCTTGGATCGTCGAGCGTCTCCACGGTGGTGCCAGCCAGTGCCGACTTGGGGAAGCCCACAGTGCGGCGGATCATGGCATCGAAGGCCTCGATACCCGCCTGGCGCAGCTCTCCCTGCATGATCTCCCCCTCGCGGCTGGGGTGGGGCGGCACGATGGTCAGCAGCGCCCGGTACTTGGCTCCAGGAAGCGCTCTGCAGGTCTCCAGCATGGGCTGAAGACTCAGCACGTCGGGTGCGGTGGGGAGCACGATCAGGTCGCAGCCCTTGGCCAGCTCCTTGAGGTCGTCGGAGTCAGGGCGAGCTGGCGTGTCGATGACGATAAAGTCCGCGCCCGCGACAGC
Source organism: Armatimonas sp. (assembly GCF_031410135.1). Lineage (GTDB taxonomy): Bacteria > Armatimonadota > Armatimonadia > Armatimonadales > Armatimonadaceae > Armatimonas. Next base: position 1,722 of record NZ_JANNYP010000189.1, read on the forward strand.
TTTCATGGCTTGGCGCTGGTCCACGACCTCGAAGGGGAGGGAACCGCGCTCCGCCCAGGCGACGGACGTTCGGTTGGGGTCACCGTCTACGAGAACGGTCTTGCCCTTCTTGCTGAAGAACGCGGCGAGGTGAACGGCGACGGTGCTCTTTCCGACGCCCCCCTTGTAGCCCGTGATGGTAATGATTTTCATGCTTGCCTATCCTTCCCTCAGAGCCCTCGTTCTGGCTACAGCTCCTTCTGGGGCGATTCTACGCGAGCTGCCCCGAAAAAGCTCTGCTCCCAGCGCCGCGTGCTCGGCACAACCTTGAGGCCGTATCCGGGGTAATTTCGTGGCTTTAGTATACCATATAACCAGAATGCCAGACTGGTATGCCAGATTTACAGACCAGATAGCCAGAAAGCCATGCCAGAATACCAGATAAAATAGAACCTAAAGACACTGATTTTTCTAAGACTGTCTGATCTAGGACAGTCTGTCCTGTTACCGGATGCCCCATTTTGGCCGTTTCTACTGTCTTCTGGGTGTAGCGATTCCCTTTCCGGGAGCTACTGCCCCTAGAATCGCCTTCTGGAGGCTTCTAGGGGCAAATCGCTAAAATCGGAGAGCCAGGCAGCGTCGGGGCGATTTTCCAAGTGGGGAGATGGTCGTTTCTAGTTACCGATAACACCTGCTTATCGGTAGCTAGAAGGAAGGATAGGCAAGGGTGGCGAACTTACGTTTATGGAGAACGGAAACGACGAGAACGCGAGCTTTGGAGTGCCGCGGGGCGAGCTCGTGCCCTTCGTCGAGACCGCTGGAGAGCTGGCTGAAATCGCCAAGCTGACGCAGGAGGCGCGGGACTACATCCAGGACGCCAAGGCAAAGAACACCATCCGAGCCTACACCAGTGACTGGAAGGACTTTACCGACTGGTGCAAGCTCCAGAGACGGGAATCGCTCCCGGCGAGCTCGGAGACCGTGGCGCTTTATATTACGCACCTGGCGCGAGGGCTCAAGACAAGCACCATCCAGCGCAGGATCTCCAGCATTTCCCAGGCTCACGCCGCAGCGGGCTACGACGACAGCCCCACGAAGACCGCCATCGTTCGCGCCACTTGGCAGGGAATCCGTAGAAGTAAGGGAGTCGCTGCCCAAGGCAAGGCTCCCGTGCTTATGCCAGACCTACGCGCCATGATGGAGCACCTCCCCAAGGAAGTCGTTGATGTTAAAAAGGCAGCCAAAGAGACCAAAACCCAAGAGGGGGCTTCCTTAGCGTACAGTGCTCCCGAAAAACTAAAGTTGCCCCAAGATGAAAAAGAGCCCGAGGAGGCTGGAGAAAACGAGGAGCCGCGAGATCGCCTGATCGCCTGCCGGGATAGGGCGCTCTTGCTGCTGGGCTTTGCGGGGGCGATGCGAAGGAGCGAGCTGGTGGGCCTCGATGTCGCTGATGTGGTCGAGGCCGCTGATGGTCTGGTCGTCACCATACGGCGCTCCAAGACCGATCAAGAAGGGCAAGGACGCAAGATAGGCATTCCCTACGGCTCCAAGCTGGCAACCTGCCCCGTGCGCTCCCTGAGAGCTTGGAAGGTAAGAGCGAAGATCACGGAGGGGCCGCTCTTTAGGCAGGTCAATCGGCATGGCAAGGTTCTGGAGGGGCGACTGGGTGACCGGACGGTAGCTCTGGTCGTGAAGCGTGCAGTGGCGGCGACGGGAGTGGATGCGGCAAGCTACGCGGGGCACTCGCTTCGGGCGGGCTTGGCAACAGCGGCGGCGATGGCGGGGGTCTCCGAGCGCGTGATCCAGGGGCAGACGGGCCACAAGAGCCTGCCGATCCTGCGACGCTACATCCGAGAGGGATCGCTCTTTAGAGAAAATGCAGCAGCGGAAGTCGGGCTGTAGGACTCAAGTTGGCAAAGGGGCAATGTCAGTTGAAGGCGCTCCCCCATCTGTATTCGCTTTTGTCTCGCGTGAAAAGTTACCGGGACGGGAGATAATTACCACATCATCAATACCTGGCATGCTGCGGACACTTTGGCTCAAAGTTGCATGATGCTGAACGCGACATGAATCATCCCATATAAAAGCGATTACCCGTCTGTTGGTTCCGCTATTCTTTTTCCTATACAATGTGGCATCAGCGGCTAATTCTTCAGTGATTTTTGAAAAAGGATCACCTTTGCGTACAAACTTAGCTTCAATTATTAAATCTAATGAAGGAATAAATAAGTCGAGTCGAGGGTGTTTATGTCCGGTAGATTCGATACATTCTTCTTCCAGAAGATCTGGGAAAATAGGTCTGAGTACCGTGTATAGTAAGTTCTGAACATGATATTCGTTTTCAATATCCCATTTAATAGGTGTTCGACTTCCTTTGAAATCATCCTCCCAAGTCCATCTTTTTAATGCTGGCTCAATATTTTTTAATGCTTCAATCACCTGCAGCCAGTCTGGATCGGTCAAAGAAATAATGGGACGTTGTTTATTTGTGATTGTGTAGTGGTCTGGTACTAGAGCGTTGCGCTGGCGAAGTCTTTCCGCGAGTTCAAGGGCCAGATTCCGCCAAAGTGTTGAATGCTTTTTGGCAAGCTTAGAAAATGCGGGCTCAGAGATAACTGCTGCAATCGTAGGCTCTAGGGCGATGATGGATGCGCTGCGATGAGCTGGAGGATGAATGAGAGACATCTCGCCGATATGCTCTGCTTTTGTTGCACATCGAGTATTTACCTCTACGCCATTAACTCGAACAGAGACCTTTCCTTTTAGGAGAAAAATGATGTCATCATCGTCAGCGCCTTGCTCCATGAGCGTCGCACCTGGTGCATAGTCATGGAGCACAGCGACATCAGCAAGCTGAGGAGCAATATGCCCAATGCCCCGCAAGACAGAAGAGTTCCCCAATACCTGAATAAGGCGACGATGTCCTTCGTAGCCCTCGTAATAGGATTTATCTACAGTTGAGCCGTTTTCACGAATCAAAACAGAGTTTCTTAAAGTCCTCGTTTTGAACGGTAGGGTGCCGAAAAACTGGGCTTTCGCAATGATTCGCGAAAACGGCTCAGTTATTCTCATAATGCCACCCCTGCGTCTTTTATTCCTTGCATGAGCCACTGACGATGTGAGGGCTTAATTGATCTAGCAATATTCTCGACCGTATGAAGATGGCACCGCTTGAACTTTCTGGTTGATCCACAGGGACATGCCTTGTTTCGCAATCGTCCATGCCCGCCCTTGGTCATGGGGAGTAGTTGAAAAAGGAGTGCCACATTGCCTCCTACGAGATCCAGCGCGTACTGAAAATAGCCCACGACCCCATGACCGCGCTCACCGCCCGGCCAGCGCCGCTCTGACACTGGCATCGAGTCATAGACGATTTGTCGGTCAAAAAAGACAACGACTCCATCCAAGAAGTTTTTCAGGCTTTGTTGTTGGTCAGTAAGCCACGTAGACTCCTCGTCAATCCAGAGACAGCAACGCCCAGTGCAGTAAAAGTGGCGGTCTGCGATATGGGGGAAATGATGCCCTGTCTCATAAACGAGCGGCTCTTGATCCGGATAGGCTCTCGGGAACTCTAGGCGAATCTGAATGCGAGTTGGTGTGCCACAGGGAGAGACATGAACAATCTCCCCCTCAAGATAGCAGCGCCGCTTGTGTACATCCGTCCGAAAAGTAAGCCCTGGGTAAGACTCGGCAATGGCAAGCTGATCGCTAGCTAATCGTTTCCCGCCGTCTTTTAGATACCACGGCTCGGCCTTTCTCGGAACTGGTACACAGTATCTCATACTAGGCTCCGTAGGACTTCGGAGGAGTGATTGGGCGGGCGTTTGCCGCCTCCGAAGCCTTTACGACTGCAACTCCGGCACCAGCAGATACAACCGCGAGAGCACACCCTCCGTTGTAGGAAGCTGCTTTCTCGGCGTTCGTTACCTTGTCCGTAGTAAGACCAGAAGCTACATAGCAACCTTTAGATTTGTCCCATGAAAAGTGCTTTTTTAGGCGCTCTGGAAGCTCATCTAGAACTGCTTTAGTTATGCCAATATCTCCGCCATCGCATTTTTCTTCTTTGCTCGCTGCGGTCTCTACAGGTTTTCCGAGACAGATACGGTCACGGTGAGCACGCTCACCAAGTTTGGTCACCAAAGTTGTGTCCATATCTACTCCCGCTGCCATCTTGAGGCTGGAAATACCGGTTAGGCAGTCTTGGAGTGTTTTATCCATGGAGGACTGTAGCGCCACTGCGGCATCTACCGCAGTGGCGGCAATATCACTGTTTGTATTCTCGGGCAGATGAAAGATAGCTTGAACACGATCTCCCTGGAACTGGACACGTACACCTTCAAAGTCTTCAGTGACTACGCGAGCCATCTCATTTCGGATGACATGGAAGTTTTTCAGACACTCTTTCTTTTTGGTATCGGTCGTTGCATCGTCAATGTATTTGGTAAAGCCCGTCACATCGCCAAAAACCGAGGCGGCTTGGACGCGCTTGTTATTTTTGATTCCAAGCTCATCAATGTCAATAAGAGTTGTAGCGGAGCTATATTTGATATCAGTGATCTTAAACAGATCGAGGTCCGCATCGAGGCGCTTCTGACTCTTGTCCCTATCCCAAGCAATGTCATACTCTTTTAGTAACGCATCAAGATCCGATTGGGACACAGCCTTAACTTGATAGAGATCATCTTCCCCAGAAACCTCATTGCATACGTCTTTCAGGTTCTTTGGGAGCTTATCGTAGACCCGCTTGGTGAGACGGAGCTGCCCGTGATCGTTGATGATCTTTGCCGCATAGTTTGCCGGGGCACCAAGAAACAAGAGCTCACGGTCGCCATTTTTACCATTCTTTGTGCCGATGGCATTCCCTATATCAGAGCCGCCTGCAATCTCAAAATTATCGTAGTCTTTGAACGTCGGATTAAAGACGCTTTTTACAAAGTCTTTGAGTACCAGTTGAAGTAAGATTGCTTTAGTGGCAATCTTACCACCGTCATCTATTGGGCGATAGAAGAGCGTATGAACCTTGGCTCCCTGAAAATGAATGCGAACCCCGCCAAAGATATCCTCGACAATGTGGCCCACCTCACGCTGGTAGATATGCACCATCCGGATGAAGCCCTTGTACTTGTCCTCATCGTTAATTTCTTCGGAGGCGAGCTTCGCAAAGTTCGAGACATGCACATACGTGTGCGCTCCATAAATCTCTCGGCAGTTTGTGGGGGTCAGGAGCGTCTGTAGATCCGCTTCTTTCTTGAGTTTCTCAATCGTAATCTCACCGAGACCATCTCGGTACTTCTCTATCCGCTTCTTGCTTGTGTCATATTTCCAGGCCATAGTCTCTTCCTTTTCTACTTTTAC
>NZ_JANNYP010000190.1:0-9994 GCF_031410135.1 Armatimonas sp.
CGGGGCGGTGGGCACCTTCTAGGAGTGTGCTCGTTAAATTCTCGGTGACGCGATACCGGTAGCCATCGGGGTAGAGTGTCTCGTAGGTGGGGGCAAAGACAAATCCACAGCCGATGGCTTCGAGCATTTGGCAGTCGTCAGTGAACGTGCTTGGGTATTTTGCGAAGTCGTCGGGGTTGTTGAACTGTGTCGGATTCACATAGATACTCACCACGGCGTGCTCACACTGCGCGAGCGCGGTCTTGACTAGGGCCAAGTGCCCCTCGTGGAGCGCTCCCATTGTCGGGACAAACCCAAGGGTGAAGTTTTTGGGCCGAAGCGCACGCCACTCAGCAGGGGTATGGAAAATCGTCACGAGTAGCTCTCCTTTGCGGCAGGGAACGTGCTGGACTTTACGGCCTCGTCGTAGGCACCCAATGCAGCAACGGAGGCGTGTGCGACTTGGCCGAAGGCTCTTGCAAATTTCGGAGGCTTCTCGGTGAAGCCGAGTAGGTCGTGGAGGACCAGCACTTGGCCGTCGCAGTCTGGCCCCGCACCAATGCCAATCGTGGGAATACTCAGGGCGTCGGTGATGCGCTTACCCAGGCTCGCGGGGACGCCCTCGATCACTATGGCGAAGACACCTGCGGCTTCGAGCGCTTTTGCGTCGGCGAGAATCTTCTCCGCGGCGGAGTCTTCGCGGCCCTGGACTTTGAAGCCCCCGAAGGCATGGATAAACTGCGGCGTTAGCCCGATATGGCCCATCACCGGGACGCCGCCCTCGACTAGGTTCTGGATGATCTCCAAATTCCCCGCCGCGCCTTCTAGCTTGATGGCCTGCGCTCCGGCTCGCAAGAGCGCCTGCGCTGCGCTCACGGCCTCGCTCTGGCCCTTGCGGTGCTCTAAAAACGGGATGTCAGCGACGATAAACTTTCCGCCTGCGCCGCGTGCGACGGACTCGGTGTGAAAGACCATCATCGCTAGGTCGGCGGCAAGCGTGCTGGAATGTCCGTGCACGACCATCGCCACCGAGTCGCCGACCAGAATGCAGTCTAGCTCCGTCTGAGCAATGAGGCGGGCAAAAGCGCAGTCGTAGCAGGTCACGAAGCTAATGCGCTCTTGATTTGTCTTAGTTGCCTTGCGGCGGCGAAAGTCAGGTAGGGTCACAGTGCCTATTGTACCGCTTGCCAAAGTCACCGTAGGTTAAAACCCTCGGCTTAAGAGGGTAACGCGTCCCTTCGGACGCAGTAAATTCGGTTGGCTACGAAGGTAGCCGTCGCCCTCTTAAGCCGCTGGATTTATCCGACGGTGATTTTTGTAGGAGGTATTTGGTATCGCTCGTGATCGCCTGACGGCTTAAGAATCTTAATATAAGAGTGGCGCTATGATCTATGCTTCTGAAGCAGGATAAGGGCATTTTTTGTTATTTAATGTGAAATTAAGAAAAATAGCGTTTTTTATTAAAATTATTTAACTTAATCTTTATCTTTTCTTAATATTAATTTTAGAGCTTTTCTGATAATATCTTACGGTTTACTTCACAGGCGCAAGGCTTCCTGTGATAAAAGAATTTAGGAGTTTAAAAATTATGCAGAAGCGCGCATTTACGCTTATCGAGCTACTCGTCGTTATCGCGATCATCGCGATCCTCGCCGCTATTCTCTTCCCTGTGTTTGCACAAGCCCGTGAAAAGGCACGCCAGACCTCTTGTCTTTCAAATCAAAAGCAAATTGGTCTTGGTGTTATGCAGTATGTCCAAGACTACGATGAAACCTACCCCACTGCCTACTACTACAAGAATAATACCGCTACTGTAAATGGTGGTTCGGCGGGTGGATATGTTCACATGAGCGTTCTTATCAATCCTTATCTTAAGAATGCCCAGGTTTGGGTCTGTCCTTCCGATGCTCTCCGAGGTGTAGGGCCAGATAACCCTGCTTGTGCCGACTGGACCAATATCACCCAGATTGGTTGTGAGGCACAGGTTCCGCGTCTCTCTTATATCCCGAACTCTTCCATTATGCCCCGCAAGCGTGGGCCTCAGGATGCTCCGAATGTTGTCTCGATGGCGGCGGTGGATGCTCCTGCCGATGTTATTGCCATCGGTGAGATGACCGACTTTAGCAACTGTATCTTCCTCGGCTCCACAGGCCAGCAGAACAACGAGCGCCGCAACAAGAGCCACCGACCTGTCAATGCCATAATGCGAACGGCAGGTGGCGGACAGTGGGCGGGGCAGAGTGTTGCTGATGTGACCGGCCCGATCTTTGCCATAACCCAAGCTGCGGCCCAAGGTGCCGAAGGCTGGGGCGGCCCCGCAGATACTCGTGCGATCACCAACACTGCAGGCTGCCGTGGAAGCGCTGCCGACGGTGGTCTGCACATTCGCTTCATGTCCCCTGGTCGTCACAGCGGTGGCTCTAACTACATGTTTGCCGACGGTCATGCCAAGTGGCACCGCTTCAATGACACCATCAACCCGAACCGCTTCCTCTGGGGCCGTACCTACTTCCCCTCTGGCCAGCCGGTTTTGGATCAGGCAGGTGTGCAGGTTCGCTAAGAACCTCTCTTAGAAAAACGCCCCGCTCGGCAGTGCCGAGCGGGGCATTTTTTTGTCTACGGCGCGACTTTTGCCGCAGGATCGGAGAACGGCCCCTGTCCGGCGGCTCCCAAGGCGGCGACGCGGCACCAGTAGCGCGTGCCACTGCTGAGGCCGGTGAGAGAGAGGCGGGTCTTGGTGGTGGCGCTGGCATAGCTCCACCCGCTCTTGGCATCGGGCGCGGTGGTCGTCTCCACAATGTAGCTGACGGCACCGCGTATCTTCCCCCAGGAAGCAACCAGAGTGCCCTCGCTGCCGCCATCGGTCAGGAGAAGATTCTCGGGGGCACCCAGCGGGCCTACCGGAGCCAAAGGAGCCTTGACCTGCATTCCCGCACTGCGAATCTTGACCTCCTGGCCTGCGGACTTGAGCTGAACGTAGCTGCCCAGGCGGGTCAGAAGCGCATCGAGCTGTTTTTCTTCGTCGTTCTGGGTGGCCGTGTCGGAGATGGCTTTCTGCCGGGAGGCTTGTGCGGTGTTATAGGCTCCCTCCGTGGCCCCTGTCTGGGTGGTAAGCTCCGCAATCGTCGGTTCGGGAGAGGGGAAGTCAGGGTTGTTTGTCAGTGCCGTGATCACTTGCCGTGCAAACTGTATCTTGGTAGGCAAGGGCATGTTTTCGAGATCGAGTTTAATTTGAGCCATCGTGATAGTCTTTCTAACGGTAGCCTCTATCGTCCCTCCGATAACCTCTAAAGCCTCTCCGATCGCTTCAATCGGAGTGATTCTAAGCCCTACCGTTAGCACTAATACGGCTTGGGTGAGAAAGATCGTTCCCAAATTTTTAGCTTTTATTTAATATAAAAAGCCCTCAGCCTCGATAGTATGGGAGGCTGGAGGTTCTGAACCTATGTCACGAACACGCACTGCTTTTACGCTCATTGAGCTTCTCGTTGTCATCGCCATTATCGCGATTCTCGCCGCTATTCTCTTCCCTGTTTTTGCTCAGGCCCGCGACAAGGCCCGAGGCACGGCTTGCCTCTCCAATACCAAGCAAATCGGAACGGCGATGATGATGTACGCCCAAGACTACGATGAGGTGATTCCACGCAACGCCCACTCCGACCCGCCCCGCGTGCTGGAGGGCAATCATTTTGTGGACTGCTCCACCCCGCGCTGGATGGACGTGATCTACCCCTACATTAAGAACGAGCAGGTCTTCAACTGCCCCTCGGACGGATTTAGCACCATCAGCGGCCCGCTTACCGTCGGTGGCCCCAACTTCGCGATTGCGGGCAATAAGAAGTATGTCTACCAGCCCCACACCGGCGGCAACCTGAGCCTCGTCAAGCGCGAGGCGCTCTGTGGCGATGGCACCACGACGTCTAACGGCAACATCGGGCGGCGCTTTGGCTCCTACGCCATCAACAATATGTACTACGGCCTGGCAGGCACCTACACCGCGCCCAACAACATGCCGCTCGCTTCGCTGGCCGTTCCCGCCGACACCGTCTTGATCTGCGAGGTGCAAAACTACGGCCAGAGCGGCGACTTCTACCGCCGTGATCTGGTAGATGCCGCGCCCCTTGCACCCATCGAGATCGGCTGGCCGAGCCCGGTGCTCATCAACCGCAACAACAACGGCGCGATCTTAGGCCGCCATCAGAAGCTCACCAATGTCGTCTGGGCCGATGGCCACGCCAAAGCCCATCGTCTCCAGTACATCGCCGAGACCCGGATTGATACCAAGCTGGGCGGAAACCGCCCCTACATGTTCCGCTTCACCATCGAAGAGGACTAATTTAGAAATAACATCCGCCCCGCAAGTGCGGGGCGGGTGCTGTATTCTTTTATCGTTTGGTTAACAATCCGAGCGCGTCGCCCCGGTAGACTAAGCCTTGCTATGTCTAACCGTCGCGTTTTTACGCTTATTGAACTTTTGGTAGTGATCGCCATTATCGCGATTCTTGCTGCTGTTCTCTTTCCCGTTTTCGCCCAAGCCCGTGAGAAAGCGCGCCAGGCGGCCTGCCTCTCAAACATGAAGCAGATCGGCACGTCGGTTCTGATGTACGCCCAGGACTACGACGAGTCCATCGTGCCCTCACAGAACGGAACGGCGGGCATTAACCTGGTCTCCTGGCCCTCGATTATCCAGCCCTATATCAAAAACGCTCAGGTATTTGTCTGCCCTAGCGCCAACGAGTCCCCACAGGCTCCCGATCCTCAGTATATTACCAACACCTCCAACCGCCTCTACATGGGAGTCACCAAAGGAACCACCACGGCGGGCAATGGGGGAGATGGCAGTGATCCGGCGGTCTGCCTGGTGCCGCGACTTTCCTACAGCCGCAACCTCATTCCCACCACCAATGGCAACCCCTGGGATGCGCTAATCGCGGGGCGGGTCTGCAACAACGGCAAGACCTATCCGGGGTTCGTGGACTACGTCGGCAACCTCAAGTCCGGCTGGGTGGGCACCGGCACCACGTTTACCCGCTCGATGGCCGAGATCTCCGAGCCTGCGAGTACGATCCATATCGTAGATGGCATGGCAGGCGGCAACGCGGCAGCAAACCCGCTGACCTACGGCGCCTCCATACGCGGCCTTCAGCAAGACATCCGCACGGACATGTTTAAGGACAGCCCTCCCTCTAAGGTCGCCCCTCGCCACTCCGGCGGCTTTGTGATTCTCTACGGAGACGGCCACTCAGGCTACAAGAAATGGGGCTCGACCACGCCTTGTATGTGGACGATTCAGGACGACATCTGTAACTAAGCATTCTTCGTTTGTTAACAAATTGGAAACCTAGCGCCCCTAAAATGAGCAGGTAGAAAATCTATGGAACAGTTGGTATAATTGGTACTGTCTTAATCCATGGGAGTTTTCTTAGGGACTCTCTGTGGGCCAATGCAGGCCAGCACGAATATCAGTTGTGCTGGCTATTTTTATGGTTTGACTGATCTTGCTGCCCGAAAGGACTAATGTTTTATGACTCGAAAATCTGCCTTTACGCTCATTGAGCTCTTAGTTGTGATCGCGATCATCGCGATTCTCGCCGCCATTCTCTTCCCTGTCTTCGCCCAGGCTCGTGAAAAGGCCCGCCAGACCGCCTGTCTCTCGAACATGAAGCAGATCGGTACTGCGCTGATGATGTACTCGCAGGACTATGACGAGACGATCCCACGCTACCGTTACCCCTCGGCGCTGTACACCCCGACGGGAATTAATCCTGTCTGCGTCACGGCTCCTGCGGGTTGGTGTGGCACGAGTACCCGAACCGTTGTCTTTCTGAACTGGATTCTCAACTCCTACATCAAGAACGATCAGGTCTGGCGCTGCCCCTCCCGCCCCTCCGCTTGGGTGAACCTCGATCCCACGGGTGCGGACAGTGACAACCCTGCGGTCTTCCGCTCTTATGGTGGCAACAACTCCTACCCGGTCAATAAAGCAGTTTTTCATACCAATATTGACATGACACTTGCTGCGATGAATACGCCTGCGGATACCATCGCCATGGCGGATGGCAGCTACTACAACGCCGGTCCCGCCTGTGGAACCCTTTGTCGTGTGGTAGGCAACAGTCAGTTTTTTGCCAACAACGACTGGAAGAACCTGGGCAACGGCACTGCCTTTCCTCGGCCCGGCTCTCCTGAGGCCAGCATGACGGATGCGCAGATGCTAGAGAGAGTTAAGTCGCGTCACTCTCAGATGCTGAACTGTATCTTCCTCGATGGACATGCCAAAGCCAACGCCGCGGTGAAGGTTGTCAGCGACAAAAACGCTTGGGATCCGTACGGTCAGGGTTACTCCAACTAAGCTCTCTCCATAACCCTACTCTAAGAGTCTGCGTACTCATGTCGAGGCGCAGGCTCTTTTTCCGGGTATACTTTCTTACTGTGTACTAGAAAGGACTTCTTTATTTTATGAATCGAAAATCTGCCTTTACGCTCATTGAGCTCTTAGTCGTCATCGCTATCATCGCGATTCTCGCCGCTATTCTCTTTCCCGTCTTTGCCCAGGCCCGCGCCAAAGCCCGCCAGACTGCTTGTCTCTCCAACTTAAAACAAATTGGTACGGCAGTCATGATGTATGTGCAAGACTACGACGAGACTTATCCTCCCTCACAGATTCCCTTAGGACCTGCGGATGCAACCCCTCCTCCTCCAGCAAACTCTGTGATTTCTTGGCCAACCCTGATCTTTCCTTACATTAAGAATGAAGGTGTCTTTGTTTGTCCCGACGGAGAAACGGCTGCACGGGCTGTGACGCTAACTATCAATGGGGTTTCTACAACCGGTACTTACTGTGGTGTCACAACCGTTAACACGCGATTCGCTCCTGCCGCGCAAGGTGATGGCTCTACAAGACCCTATGGGCTAGTGAACCGGCTCTCCTATGGGCGTAATCTGATCCCTCTCGGATCGTCAAATGCAACAAACTGGACGACTGTTGGGTTTGCGGGACAAGATAAGAGTGGCTTTGTTACTACGGGAACCACTCTCTCCGTTTCGGAAGCTGCTGTTGCACAACCGGCCAGTACTATCCATATTATGGATGCTTGGACAACCGTCTGCGATCAGGGCAACTCCATCCGAGGAATTCAGCAAGAAATCCGTACTGATCGCTACAATAACATTACCGCCTCTAAGGTTTCTAACCGACACTTCGGTGGCTTTGTCTGCCTCTTTGGCGATGGCCACGCAGGCTACAAGAAGTGGGGGTCGTCCAGGGCGGCTGAGTGGAGCATCCAGGAAGATTAGTTTCTTATCTCTGAGCTAGGGAAGGGGGTCGAGTGGTTTGCCTAAGATGCGCCGCTCGACCTCCTTCATTTTTTCGGAGCCCGCCTCGGTATCATCTTCGTGGCCGAGTAGGTGCAGAATTCCATGGACAAGCAGTAGCGCCAGCTCGTCTTCTAGCTCCCAGCCACGGGCGCGTGCCTGACGCTCCGCCGTGTCGCGGGAGATGACCACGTCGCCAAGCTGCTCGGTGAGTGGCTCGTCCGGTTCGGACTGGGGCCAAGAGAGCACGTCGGTGGGCTTGTCTTTTCCCCGCCACAGTGCATTGAGAGCTTGAATCGCGTCGTCGGTGACAATCAAGACGCTTACCTCAATAGATCCCCCCGCCGGGCGGGGGTTAGGGGGGGGGGCACTAAGGCATTCCGAGAGGAGTTTTTGTGCGGCGGCGGCGGCCCGACTCCACGGCAGGTGGGCTATCGGATGCTGGTTCTGAAGGGCGATCTCGATCTTTACTGCTCTCATTCGGGCTCTCTTTGGTGTCTTTTGCATCTTTGGGGTACTCGATACGGGCGTGCAGAGTCGCACAGAGCGTCCGGGTGAAGACATCCTGGATCACCTTGAGATCCCGCAGGGTGAGCGGGCACTCGTCGAGCTGGCCGTCAGCGCGCTTGTCCTCGATCATGCGGGCCACAAACTCGGTGACACGCTGCGGGCTCGGCTTGTCCAAGACGCGCGATGCGGCTTCTACGCCGTCGGCGAGCATCAGAATAGCTGCCTCTTTGCTCTGGGGTTTGGGGCCGGGGTAGCGAAACTGCGACTCCAGCGTGGCATCGGGGACACCGCCGGTAGCCTGGTGGTAGAAAAACTTCATCAGGGTCGTGCCGTGGTGCTGGGAGATCACCTCGCGCACCTTGGGAGGCAGCCCGACGCGCTCGGCGATCTCCAGGCCCTCTTTGACATGATTGACGAGCACCAGCGCGGAGAGCGAGGGGCTAATCCGGTCGTGGACATTCTCGGCGTTGGACTGGTTCTCGATAAAAAACTCTGGGCGGTTCATCTTGCCCAGATCGTGGTAGTAGGCCGCCACGCGAACCAGCATCGCATCCGCCTCAATCGCTTCGGCGGCGGCGTGCGCGAGGTTGCCGACCATGAGCGAGTGCGCATACGTTCCCGGCACCGCCATCCGAAAGTCTTGCAGGATCGGGGTTGCCGGATCCGAGAGCTCTAAGAGGCGCAGGTGGGTGGTGATTCCAAAGGGACGTTCCAGACACCAGACACCTAGATAGAACAGGGCAAGAGCCACGAGGCCAGAGCCGATTCCCATCAGGACACCCGTTAAAATTTCGCGGGGCAGATCGTGCTCCATCTGGGCGACGAGCAGGCTGAGGATGGCATTGGCACCACAGACGGCGGCTCCTGCCCGGAACACGTCACCTCGGTTGCGCATCGAGGCCACCGAGACAATCCCGGCTAGCGAGGAGCCCAGAGTAAAGACCGTAAAGCGAAGCTCGTTGTTGAGCACGACACCGCTCGTCACCGCAAGGAGTGCGACAACCAGTGTCGCGACCGAGGGCGAGATGAGCAGTGCAATCACCATCCCCGCAGAGGCCACGCACATCATCCCCAGATACGAGAGATTGACCCCCGTAAAGGGTAGACCCAGTAGAGTTGAGCCGAGCTTGATCCCCATCACGGAGACCACCGTCAAAATGGCGAGCAGAAAGAGCCGCTTGGTGTTCCGATAGAGATCCCGGTGAAAGACCTTCAGGTAGACCGTCACAAATGCCACGATGAGATTGACCATAAGGACAATCACGAGAATCGAGAGGGCATCCAGCGTGGCGTTGCGAAGTCCCAGTGCGGTCAGTGCATCCAGGTGCGCTTGGGTTACCTTCTCACCGTTTCGCAGCACCAGCTCACCTGCGGCAATCCGGCGAGTCTGGCGCGGTACCTGGGCCTCCGCTTCATCCCGTGCACGCTGGGTAGAGCGGGCATCGTAGTGCCGGTTTTCCGTCAGGGACTCGCTACAGAGGGCGGCGACGGGGGCGCGAAGGTTCTCGGGGAGATCCAGCAAGATGGGGTCGGCGACGAGGCCACGGCGTGCGATGGTGAGGTCATTGGTATCGTCCCGCAGAGTTCCCTCCATGGTTCGAATGACCAGGTTTGTCGCCACCTTCTGTGCTTTCTGAAATAGCTCTGGGGAGGCGGCACTGAGGGCATCCAGAGTGGGCTGAGTCAGGCTGAGGCCGGACTGTCGCCGAATGTCTTCGAGCTCGGGATGATCGCGAACGGGGGTGGCAATGGCCTCAAAGACTGTCCGAATCGCCTCTTGTGCATTGCGGCTGGCATCGGGAATGAGTTGGTAGCGCTTGTCAATCTGGCTGATCGCATCTTCCCGCAGGCGCAGTGTCGCCTCAGTGTCTTCGTAGCGTGCCGTCCGCGGGGCAGTCACGTCCTGGTGTGAGACCATCTCTAGCTCGACATTGACCCGGTTGGGGAGCAAGTGAATACAAAGAAGAAGTGAGAGAATAGCCGCCGTTGCCAAGGCAAGAACGAGGCGCAAAGGCGAAATGCGAGGCGCAGGGGTAAGCTTTCCTCGCGGCTCAGAGGCACGGCGAGGGCGGGGATTCGTTGAGCTGATTTGAAGCTCGAAAGGCAGACGCCAGCGCATCTTCATAAAGCGATTCCGTGGCGATCTCAGAGAAAAAAAGTACTCAGCGCGTTGGTGGCACGGTGCGCGCAG
>NZ_JANNYP010000191.1:0-7192 GCF_031410135.1 Armatimonas sp.
AGTGGCGTAGTTTGCGCCAGGATTTAAAGTCTCGTCACGGTGAACGTTCCCAGCAACGTCTCTTCCGCAAGGATCCTCAGGCATATTTGACAGACTTAGAGCAGCGGCTACTCAAGGCTGTTTTGCTGACGTAGAAAAAAATAAAGGCGGGAGAGAAGATCCTGACTGGGGCGGATCTGCGTGGGATGAATCCGGGTAACGTGAGTCTGACTAGGGCGAGTCTGACCAAGGTGGATCTGCGTATGTCGTATCTCAATGGGAGGGATCTGAGTGGGGCGGATCTGACTGGGGCGGATCTGACCAAGGCGGATCTGACTGAGGCGAATCTGACTAAAGCGAATCTTAGTGGGACGAATCTGACTGGGGCGAATCTGAGTGGGGCGAATCTGAGTGGGGCGGATCTGACTGGGGCGAATCTGTATGGGGCGAATCTGCGTGAAATCATTAAAGACAAGGATACCAAGGGCCTCCCTCCCGGCAGCTAACCCTTGTCCTCGTCCACATACCACACGGGCGGTAGGGACAGCGCGGAGTGCTGTCCCTACCCTTTGGTTGCGCTACTTCCTGCGCCGTGCTACTTCCTGTAAACCAGGCGCTTTTCTGGACACTTTGACTGACCATTATAGTGTTCTAGGTGCCGCTCATCACTACCTGATAGTAGTGTCTTAAAATAAAACTTTAAGGACGCAAACGATAGTTTTGCAAACAAGAAAAAGAGCGGCCTACTTCTAGTGCGCGCATAGTAAAAGGAAAGAGAAATCAAAGAAAAACAATCTCATGCCGACGTTTGACGAAGGTTTCGGAGCGAGGACCGAATTCCTGGAGTGTTTGCCCTGCCGCCAGCCCCAAACGGGCGGCAAGTGGTTGCGATGCTCCCAGACGATGCTGAAGGGGCCGTGATGTCATTTCCGACTCCGCGAGTTCGGCGCTGCTCGCCGGGAGTAGGTAAAACGGAATGCTCGTGCTATAAAGCGGTATGCGTCTCCACTTCCAGACCCCGAACTCTACCATAACCCTCCCGCTTGAGACCTCGCCCACGGGACACTGCATTGTCGCCGGTAGGCTTGGCAACCAGAACCAGCCCGCGCAGTTTCTTCTGGACACCGGAGCCAGCGTGATGGTGCTCTCACCCAAAGCGGCGGAGCGCCTCGCGGTGCGCTCTCTTCCGGGCAGCGTGGAAGTGACCGGCATTGGAGGAACGGCTTCGGGGCGCAACGCGCGGCTGGAGCGGCTCACGTTGGGCACTCTGACTCTGGAGGACATCCCCGTGGTGGTGCTTCCCTTCCCCGAGTTGCTGGGCTGTGAGCTGATCTTAGGCTACCCGTTTTTCGAGAAGCTGCTGGTGCGGCTCGACACGGTAGGCGGCTTGGTCACGCTGGCCCCGCCGGGCAAGCTCTCCCCACAGCGCGGCGAGCAAGCCCTGCCTTTGGTATTTGAGGAGCACTCGGGTATCCCCGTGGTGGACGCGCGCGTGGACAGCATCCACGGAACCTTCACGATAGACACCGGCTCCAGCGGTACGGTGACGCTGGGGGCCAAGTTTACCCAGCAGCACCGCCTGCTGGAGCGCTACCCCCGCTCCCAGGAGGTCTTTGCGGCAGGCGTGGCAGGGATCGAGCGAGCCAAGCGGGTGCGTGCGGAGTCATTTGTCTTTACGGACAAGGGCAACAAGGCACGAGAGTTCGCGCTCCCACGCCCTCTGATCGAGCTTCCGATGGGCCTGAACAGCAGTGACTCCACAGACCGGGCCGGAAATATCGGGATGGGCTTTCTCAGCCGCTTCCTGCTCACATTTGACTACAGCAAGAAGCGACTTCACCTGAGCAAGAGCCGGGACTTCACGCGCTCCTACCCCCACAACCGCGCCGGGTTTGAGACGCTCCCCTGGGGCGAGAAGCTCCTTGTCCGCACCGTCCAGCCGGAGAGCCCCGCCCAGGAACAGGGACTCGTCCCCGGCGACGAGCTGATTGCGGCGGACCGCTTCCTCCTCACCGCCAGAGTCTCCTCGCTCCGTCGCTTGATGGAGCAGCAGCCAGGAACACCTCTCCGCCTCGTGATCCGCCGCAAGTCCGACGGCGAGCAGCGCGAGCTAACCCTCACCCTGCGAGACCTGCTCTAGGCTCTTGGTAAAGTACAGTACCAGGCTGTCGTCGTTGGTGGTGCTCTCCCCGTAGGTGAGCACCTTGCCCTCATAAGTAAGGCCGCGCCCGTCGGGAATATAGCCGCGCTTGACATAGAGCCGCTGCGCCGCGCCGTAGTCCGCCGTCATCCCGACTCCGATCCCCGCCACGGGCGAGCGCTGGGCGATAAGACGCTCGGCTTCGTCCATCAGTGCCGTGCCAATGCCGCGCTTGCGCCACTCGGGCAGCACATTAAAGTCCGCGATCTCGGGGATGTTCTCGGCAGCGAAGGGCGCGTAGTGTGCGTGCCAGACAACCGTCACGTAGCCCACAAAGACACCCGACCAGCGAGCGATAATCACTCTGCGCTCCCTAGCGTCTTGCTCGGCGAGATAGGCTTCGTACTGCGAGGCGGGCTTGTTCCAGCCCAGCTTAGCAAACGCTGCCGCGATCTCGACAATGTCAGAGGCTACCAGTTTTTCAAGAGTGAGCATGGCGCCATTGTACTTTATCGAAATTTGTCGTAAATTAACACGAACATAAATTCAAAAATAAAACTCTGAGGCACCGCGTTGCCTCTGCTAGGAAAAAAACATGAACGACGAGCAGCTCGTCAAGGTTAGCAAGTACCTTTCGAAACACTTGCGTCATCAGCCTGAGCGCCTCGGCCTCACGCTCCAGCCCGGCGGCTGGGTGGAGGTCAGTGAGCTACTGGCCGCGTGTGCCCGCAACCGCTTCCCCATCTCCCGCGACCAGCTTGATGCCGTCGTGGCGCAAAACGACAAGCAGCGCTTTGGCTTTGATGAGAGTGGTGAGCGGATCCGCGCCAACCAGGGACACTCGGTAGAAGTAGACCTCGCACTGGTTCCTCAGACGCCGCCGGAGACTCTCTACCACGGCACCAGCGCGGGCAGTGTCGAGGCGATCCGTCGCGAGGGCTTGCTCAAGCTCCGGCGGCACCATGTCCATCTCTCGGCGGATAGGGAGACCGCGCGTCGGGTCGGGGCGCGGCACGGCAAGCCGCATCTCTTTGTGGTTGACACGCAGGCCATGCACGCTGCGGGGCATCTTTTCTACTGCTCCGACAACGGCGTCTGGCTCACCGATCATGTCCCAGCCCCGTTTCTACTGGACGCCGAAACAAAGCTCTAAGCAGGGGAAGCGAGGGGGGCTGTCGAATCTCCTTTCATGCAGCTCCGAGGACGGTTCTTTTTTGCGGCGGCGTTACTCATTCCAATCAATGCTTTCTGGATCATTCAGTCGGAGGTGATGCGCTACGCCGGGCACCCGACCACGATCTCGCTGTTCTACAACACGATCTTCTGGCTCTGTGCCCTGATTGCCCTCAATGGGCTCATCGGGCGGTTTTTCCCAAAAGCCACGTTCTCGCGGCTGGAGCTGCTGACGCTCTACGGGGTGGTCAATATCTGCACCGGAATCGCAGGCCATGACAGTATCGAGGTGCTGCTGCCGATCCTGGCCTACCCGGTCTACCGCGCCAACGCCACCAACAACTGGGAGCAGGACCTGATCCCCAAGATCCCCAAGCACCTCATTGTCACGGATAAAGACGCGCTCAAGCCCTACTTTGAGGGGCACTCCAGCCTCTACCAGGCCAGCCATATCCAGGCCTGGCTCGTGCCCACGCTCTGCTGGTGCGGGTTTCTGGCGACTCTTGTGATCTTGTTTATGTTTCTCAATGTCCTCCTGCGCCGCCGCTGGACGGAGAGTGAGAAGCTTGCCTTTCCGCTGATCCAGCTCCCGCTGGAGCTCACGGCACCGGGAGCGCCTCTGCTCAAGAACAAAGTACTGTGGGCCGGGGTGGCCATTGCGGTGGTGCTTCAGCTCTGGAACGGGGTGGCGGTGCTCAATCCGCAGGTGCCCCTGATCCAGCTTAAGTACGTGGATCAAGGCCCGACAAACTTCCCCACACGCCCGTGGAGTGCCATGGGCTGGCTCCCCGTGGGTTTCTATCCCTTTGGCATCGCGCTAGGCGTGCTGCTCCCGGTGGATCTGATCTTCTCGTCGTGGTTTTTCTTTTTGTTCTACAAGCTCCAGCTTGTCGTCTCAGCATGGATGGCCTGGGATCAGGAGCCCAACTTCCCCTACACCGATGCGCAGGCACTCGGGGCCTATCTGGGGATTGGGTTTGGGGCGCTCTGGGCGGCGCGGCGGCACTTTGCCTGGCTGGCGCGGGTCTTCTTCAACGAGGAGAAAGAGGCACCCGATCCCAACGACCCGATCCCACAAAAGACCGCTGTCTGGGGTGTGCTGATCTGCTTGGTGCTCCTGGTAACGTTCTTTCGGTTCTCGGGGCTGAGCTTCCTGGTGATCGGGGCGGGGCTGGTGATCTACCTGGGGATCGCCATTGCCATCACCCGCATGCGCGCCGAGCTGGGGCCGCCTGTCCACGACCTGCACCACGCGGGCGCAGACACCATGCTCCCCAAGATCTTCGGCCCCACGGCGTTTTCCCGCGACGAGCACATCGGCCTGAGCTTCTGGTGGGGCTTTAACCGCGCCTACCGTGGCCACACGATGCCTATTGGGATCGAGTCCCTAAAAATGGCAGAGCAGACCAAGCTGGGCACGCGCGGGATGTTTTTTGCCCTCTGCGCCGCCGCGATTCTCGGGCCGCTCTGCGCGTTTTGGGCACTGCTGCATCTGTCGTATGCCTACGGAGCCGCCGGAGCGATTGCACCGCCTAACGTGATGGAGATCTTTGGCCGCGAGGCCTGGAACCGCTACAACAACTGGACCGGAATCCCTGAGCCTCCCCACTACAGCGAGGGCGCTGCGGTGCTGGTGGGGATGGGCTTTACGTTTCTTTTAAACATGATCCGAGGGCGCTGGATCGGGTTCCCGTTTCACCCGGTCGGCTACGCCATTGCCTCCAGCTGGGGGATGAGCGTGCTCTGGGTTCCGATGCTCATCGCCTGGGTCATCAAGCTCGTGATCCTGCGCTACGGCGGCCTAGCCACCTACCGAAAGTGTGTCCCGTTCTTTCTAGGCGTGATTCTCGGGGATTGCCTCATGGGCGGCTTCTGGAACCTCACCGGGATCGCCCGCCAAGTGCCGACCTACGCCTTCTGGCCCTGACCCCAAAGGATAATAAAGACATGCTCCCTCCACAAACCCCGGTTGCTTTCGTAAAACTTGCCTATGACCCGAGCTTTAAAGTTGGCTACCGTCCGGGTGTACTCGTGCTCAAGCCGGAGAAGCCTGTCACGCTCAAGAAAGAGCCCGCTGTCGCCGGAAAGCGACTCTATGGCACGCTGACTATCGGCAATGGCCCCAAGGCAGCGCATCTGATTGCCCTCGATGAGCCTGAAAACCAGCCCTGGCGGCTCTATATAGACCGCAATGCCAACGGCGATCTGACAGACGATGGGGGGGATGCGTGGACAGAGCACAAAGAGGTGGATGAGCTCCGTACCCAGACGAAGAAAAAGTACGCGACGGCAGCCAATATCACGGTTCGGGCCTCCTACGGCACGGCGGATAAAGAGACTCTCACCGCGCCTTTTGTCCTGACCTTCTACCGCTACGAGGGCAACCCTGTTCTTCAGTTCTACCATAGCGGAGCGCAAATCGGAGAGCTGAGCCTCAATGGCCAAGCCTATAAGCTCGCCATCACCGAGGATACCCAGTCGGGAGTCTTTGACCGAGCGTTTGAGCGCCGCGAGCCGGGCGTCACGCTCTTCCTCAATGGCGACACGAAAAACCGTATTGAGCTTCGTGCCCCCTTTGAGCTGGGCGGAAAAGTCTACGAGGCGAAGCTAACTCCCGATGGGAAGAGCCTGTCTCTTTTTAACAGCGACAAGCCTGCCTACAAGCCTCCCGTCACCACGTCCCGTGTTCGGCCTCATCTCCTCGCCGAGGGAGCAGAAGCGCCAGACTTTACCGTGCAAACTCTCGATGGCAAGACAGTAAAGCTCTCCGATTTCCGGGGTAAGGCTGTGGTCTTAGATTTCTGGGCGACGTGGTGTGGCCCGTGTATGATGGCGATGCCTCACCTGGAAGATCTCTGGAAGAAGCTCAAAACCCGCGACGACGTCACGATCCTGGCGGTCTGTGTCTGGGACAAGAAAGAGGCCTACCAGAAGTGGGTGCCGGGCAATCGCTCAAAGTACACCCTGCCCTTTGTCTTCGATCCTGCAGGTGAGGAAACATCGAAGTCCATTGCCTCCACACTCTATAAAGTCAGCGGCATTCCCACGACCTACATCATCGGCAAAGACGGTAAAGTAGCGGCCTCCTTCAATGGTTACCGCGAGAACGATACTCGGATTGAGGAAGCGCTGACCAAGGCGGGAGTCAGCCACTAATCCTTACTTGACGCTGAGCCCGGCTTTGCGCGTGACGATCACCGTGCCATCGGAGAACGTGACTTTGCGCGGCTGGGCGCTGGCGCTGTAGACAAGATAAGTGCGCTTGTTGCCTTTCTTAAGCACCGCATAGAGCGGCGTGTCCGCAGAGAGCGTTGTGTCTACCTGCCCGGCTTTGTTGAGAAAGTTGACCCAGTGGTAGAAATTCGCACGGGAGTTCCCTTGCTCGATCTCCTGCGTCTCAAAGTCGCAGTTTTCCAGAGCGCTGGGGGCATCACTCAGCGCCTGGTACATCAGGATCACATCGCCCCAGCCGCCCCAGTTTTTCCCCGTGCGCGGCGGCTTGCTCGGATCGAACTTGGCCTGCTTCTTATCATGGGCGATGCGCTCCATGGCAAGGCTGGTGAGGTTCTCGGAGATATAGCTTGGGTGCGTTCCGAGATAGAGCGAGCCGCTCTGAAAGGGCAGCAAGTTAATCCCGTGCATGTGGATCGGGTCGCCTGAGAACCAGGTCGCAAAGACGGCTTTTGCGCCCCAGACCATCGAGGCCAGCGAGCGCGTGAAGGCCTTGGGGTAGAGCTTGTTCACATCGAACCAGTAGGTGTCAATCGCATCTTTTTCGGTGACGTAGAGATAGATTCCCGTGTCGCGGAGCTTCTTATCGCCCGTCAGCTCACCCCAGAGGAACATGCCCGTCCACGCGTACATCGCCTCCGACGACGACTCGTAGTTATTGCCATCTGA
>NZ_JANNYP010000192.1:0-2472 GCF_031410135.1 Armatimonas sp.
CAAACTGAGCCATTTCTTTCTCCCCGATTCTTGAAGTTTCGTCACTCCAATTGTCGGGAGAGGGAAGTGGCTTTCTCGACTCTGCGGGCTATGCCCGCCCCGTCAAGCCACCGAGTTATTTACACCATTATAAGGACTTGACATTGGTGCGCATCTCGCTGTTGAGAGGCGCTGATATTTCTTGAGTCAAGTGACTTGCGATAGGATGGGTTATCTACACTCTTCCTGGAGCAAATCACTTGACCCTCACTGATTTTATCGCCACTTTGTTCTTTCATGTTGACGAAGCCATGACAGACGTGCCCAAAGATCCAAGAGCACAGCTCTGGCCTAGCGAACTCGTTACCATCGGCGTCCTCTACGTTCTCAAGGCTCAGAGCCAACGACGATTTTGGCAGTGGCTTGAGGCAAACTATCTTCACTTGTTTCCCGCTCTACCCGAGAGATCGCGCCTGTTCCGACTGATGCGAGCCCATCAGGATTGGGCAGATCGTTTCTTGGCTGACCCCGGCATGCTTCTGGTTAGCGACAGTTTGGGCATTGAACTGATTCATCCTCGCCGACAAGGCCGAAGTGAGGGTCAAGTCGGTGAAAAAGGCAAATCCAATGGCCAGTAGTACGTGGGAGTGAAGTTCTGCCCTCTGCTCAACTTTGATGGCCGTATCTGCGATTGGGACGCGGAAGGAGCCAGCCTTTACGATGGTGACTTTTAATGGATGCTCTCGGACCATCCCAACGAGCCCAAACTGGTGGATAATGGCTTCCATAAATCTGTCAAACGTGGCGGTGATTGTGAGAATCTGATTGTCTGCCAACGGGGTCAGCGCAACTATCGAATGATCGTCGAGACGCTCTTTTCGGGTTGGGTTCGTGTTTTTGGGATGAAGTCGATTACGGAGCGTGGCTGGCCTGGTATCGAGAGCCATCTTGCTTTTGCTTGTGCTGCCTGGAATTTGGTGACGGATATGGCCACTACCTTATTTGGCGGCGACAAAAAAAGCATGAGTACAGCTTGGGTGCCGATTTGAAATAGCACCAATGGTTCATACTTACCTGCGAGGGGGAACTGCCAAGTTATTAAGTTTGTTTCATCCTTCAACCGGCCAGCTACGGGTCAAAGGAGTCACCCAAAGTACCAATGCCATCTTGCACCCCACTGTGCGTGACAAACAGTTTGCCCCGCTAAATTTTACAGGATGACGGCTCGGCCAAAGAAGGCTATCTTGAGGTTACCACACCGAAAAGAGAGCCCATGACCGAGCCGACCAACCTTCAGAACTCACAGAGTTCCCTCCACAAAATCCAAAGGCTGATGCGAGAAAGTATAGGAGAACTCGCACCCTATTGCCAATTCATCACCCTGTTTCTCCTGGCACTGCTGGCGGAAAGAACCGTCAGTTTGCCTTGGATCGCAAGTGTCTTACCAACGGGAGCCACAGAAGAATCCAACCGAAAGAGAATTCAGAGGTTCCTCGACGATGCCCGAGTCACTCCAATAGCTTTCGCCAAGATCATTGTCCGATTCTTGCCCTCCTGCCCGTGGATTCTGGTGATGGATCGCACCAACTGGTTCTGGGGAAAGTCTCCCATCAATCTGCTGGTCTTGGCTGTTTACTGTGACGGTGTGGCCATCCCTTTGCTCTGGGAGCCTCTGCCAAGGGATGGGGCAAGCGACACGGGGCAACGCATTGCCCTGATGAAACAATTTCTGGATTTATGGGGTTCAAAACGCATTGCCTACCTGACGGGGGATCGCGAGTTTATCGGCGCGGACTGGATTGCTTGGCTCAAACGTGCTCGAATCCCTTTTCGTTTACGCCTTCGTGTAGATGATTTGGTGCGGGATCGCAAAGGCAAAATCTATGAAGTGGCTGCCCTCTTTAGCCGCTCTATGCAATGCCGTAAAGGTCAATTTCTGCTCTGGGGCACCTGGGTTTATTTGGGAGGAAAGCCACTTTCTGGGGGTGAGCATCTGATAGTGGCAAGCAGTGATCCAGGCAATCTTTTGGAGGATTATCGCAACCGTTGGAGTATCGAATGCCTGTTTCAGGCTCTCAAGGGTCGCGGTTTTCATCTGGAAGAGACTCGTGTGGTGGATCCGGATCGTGTCAGCCGTCTCTTTGGCCTGCTGGTGCTGGCTTATCTTTTGTGCGTTTGCATCGGCCAATCTTTACCTCAGACCCTCTGTAAGGCGACCAAACGTGCCCGTAAAAGTATTGCTCGGCAAGGACTTGAGGTAGCTCACCGCGTTGCGCTATGGCTTTTGGGGCCGCCATCCGATCTTGAAATCCGTTGGTTTCTTCAGGCCCTCATCCCATGCAAAACTTGAAAGGCAAACTGTTTGTCACGCACAGTGCACCGCTCCCTCCTCCGCAACCCACAAGAGTCATCAGCGCAAGTGTTGTCGCGCATAAAAAAATCGCCTGTTTCATCGTAGTACCTTTGCTTCCTCGTAGTCACCGGGATTGATGC
>NZ_JANNYP010000193.1:0-11125 GCF_031410135.1 Armatimonas sp.
CACAGAGCGCGGCCAACGCGATAAAAGTAAAACGCATCAAATCTTAGTTCCTCTTCAAAACCAGAGGGGTCTGCCCCTCTTTTTCTAACTTCTCGATAAAGGCTCGGAATGCCGCCGCCTGGGCCACGGGAATACGGGTCGCCGTTATAACGACACTTCGCTCGGCAGTGAGAGTGCTGCCTTCTTGCTTGAATGTCAGCGTGAAGCGGCCAAACGGGCTCTCTTCGGTCACGGTGGGCCGCGCCTCTTGCAGCGAGTAGCCCGGAGGCAGAGTCAGGCGAACGGTGCTCTTGTAGGTTCCTCGGTAGCTGGCAAACTCAATGTCTTGTGTGCGACTTGGCTCCGTCAGTGCCGTGGCAGCGCGACTGAGCGGGGAAGTTTTGTTCCAGGGCAGGGGCACCAGCAGGAAGTTACCCGCTCCCTGTGCATAGCGATCCACCGAGTAGGTGCAGGACAGGCCCGCCGATGATTCCGTCTCATTAAGCCGTATGAGAGCGGACTTTTCTACCTGCATCCGCTCGACGAACTGCGCCATGGTTCGCTTGACGGCCTCATCCCGCGACGACTCAGGTATCGCGAGAAAGCCATTGCGCAGACCTCCTGCCGAGCTTCCGAAGGTATCCAGCTCCAGAGATCCTGTGAGCTTGCCATCGGGTGCCAGGGAGATGACATGGGTATCGGTGAGCCCCTCTTGCTCCACGGGGAGAAGCGGGATAAGCGAGAGCTGGGTCTGATCCTCCCCGATAATCAGGCAAGAGACACCCTGGTCTGCCTGAGGCAGGCTCCCAAAGGCCAGCCGGTTGGCCGTGCCATCAATAAACATTGGGCCATTTTCGGTCTCGACCACGGCAATAGCATGGTTGAAGCGCGGCGAGGGTAAGTACGGAGTCAGGCCGTCATCACGCCCACTGAGGAGCACCATCCGGCTCTTGATTCCCACATGCGCCAGCATCGCTGTCAGAAGTGCAGCCTTGTCTTTGCAGTCGCCGTAGGTCTCGCGGAGCACTTTCTTGCCCTCGGTAGGAATAAAAGCACTCATCCGAAAGGCACCGGACTGGTACTGGATCTTATCGGAGACAAAGCGCACTAAGGCGAGAAGCTTCTCACGCTCCGTGGTCTTCCCTTTGGTCAGCTCCTCCGCCTTGGCCTTGATCACCGCCTCCGGCAGACAGAGTGGTCCCGAGAGATCGCGGTACCAGTCAATGATCTCTTTCCAGGAGCCAAACGAGGAAATATCCAGCCAGAGCCCGCTGTCGGTGCTGCCCGGGGAGAAGGCTTCCGGCTTGGGGGCACGAAGGTCGGTCGCTTTCCACTCCTGAATCTTCCACTCTCCCCGCTCTTGAACGACGGGAGTTAGTTCTCCCCCGTGCAGCTTGGTCTGAATCGTCATCGCCTTGGGGGTCACCAGGACGTAGCGAGAGAGCCGGACATCCGCTCCCTGGCTGCTGAAGTACCAGTTGCGCCAGAACTTGCCCGCAAGCCCACCATCGGGGAAGTCCTCGACACGCTGAAGAATCTCGATGGTGTCGCCGGCCTCCAGGGAGGGAAACTGTGCGTAACCTTGTGCCAGGTGCTCCCGCATGTCCACACTCTTACCATCGGGCTTGATGATCCGCGAGATCTCCACGGTCGGGCGGCTGGAGTTCGTCCAGTACTGAAGCCCATAGCTCTGGTAGCGCTTGGCGGCGGCTTCATCAAGCACAGTAATGATATTGTGCTGATAGTGCAGCGCCGCACCATCGGGATAGACCACGCAGCGCCCTTCATCTAGCAGGGTAACCGTCGAGACTCCCGCCAGCTCTCCCACTTTTGGTCGCTTGGCGATAAGGGGTGCCGTTGGAGTGGCAGCGGCAAGCGCGATCACGGGCTGGGCACCTGAGAGTGTCTGGAGCTTGTCACGGAGCTGAACGGCAGAGGGGTCTAGCCGTATCGCTTCCTTCAAGAGGGCGATGGCCTGCGGCTTGTTGCCACGCTGCTTCTCTAGCTCTCCCAGCTCCGCTGCGATATCGCTGTCATTGGGCCAGCCGCGCCGCGCCCGCGTGAGAACGTCTGCTGCTTTCGTCAGATTTCCCGCTCCCTGGTAGAGCTTGGCCAGACTGGTGTAGTCGCTCTGATCGGTCGGGTCGCTCTGGATGCGTTTTGTGTAGGCCGCGACTGCCTCCGCTGTTTTTCCCGCCTCGGAGGTGCGCTCTGTCTGAAACTCCAGTAAGTCCGAGTTCGTCGGATAGCGTAGTAGCGCCTGAGCCAGCACACGCGCGGCCTCGGCATCGCGGTCAAAGTGCGCCAGCCACCGAGAGTAGCTTGCGAGGGCATCACCTTCCCCGCTCAGTGCGACCGCCTGCTTTGCAGCGGCCAAGGCACTATCGGGCGACTTGGCTTTCTCATGAAGCGCGACGAGCTGCCAGGGGATGCGCGCACTGGCAGGAAACCGTGTGGCCAGGCTCTTCCAGGTAGCCACCTGCTCTCCAAGCGGCTTGCCTCGAAGTGTCTCTCCTGCAGCGGCGGCTTCCGCACCTGCCAGGAACTTGCAGACTTGTCGGGCGGCATCCCGCTCTGTCCGGGCTTCGTCGCGCCGCTCGTCCGCATTGAGCGCGAGGGCAAGCTGCCAGCGTGTCCAGGCGGACTTGGGAGCCAGCTCCACCGCATGCTTGAGCACGGCCAGAGCCTGCTCGTGGTCATCGGACTCATTGAGCTGAAAACCCAACCAGGTCTGTGCTTCGGGGTTTGCCGCAAGAGCGGTGGCTCTTAGTGCCTGAATACTAGCAGGCTGTAGAGGCAGGAGCGGCGTGGCGGGTGCCTTAACAGCCCCCAGCACGGCTTTTGTGGGATCGGCCTGAAGCGCAAGGCCACGCTCCTCGCCGCCGGGCAGCGTGAAGCGAAGCTGAAAGTGTGCCGAGTGTTTCTCATCGTCGGCCAGCTTAAGAAGAACCGTGTTCCAGCCTTTGTTTAGATGCACGGAAACACTCAATGTGTCGGTGAGGCAGATTTGCGACGAGCGGTAGATCGGGTCTTCGGCAACCAGGAGCCCATTGAGCCAGAGTTTGGTTGCACCATCCGCCGTGTAGCGAATCACCACATCACGCTCCGCTTCGGCGAAGACCGCCGTCGTGGCATAAAAAACATTGTCTTTATTGTTCCCCAAAGATGTTGCCACCGAGACATACCCCTCAGGGGTAACAATTGCCTGAGGCTGCCAGCGGATGGAAAGCCGGTTTTTCCCCGTGACTTGATCGCCGGCGCTCATCCCCAGCTCAGGGGGAAATGCCTTGGCATAGCCTGAACGGGAGACATTGTCAAACGAGCCGAGGGTGTGCCACTTGCGGACATAGCCCAGCTCATCCCACGCCTTCTGCGCCTCGACAAGCCGCCCCTCGCGGTGGTGCAAATCTCCGATGGTGTGGAGCGCCGAGGCACGCTGAGGCACCGAAGCGGCCTTGCTCTGTCGAACCGACAGAGCGGCTTTCATCAGCACATCGTGGCGGGCTTGCCGGTGACACATGTCCAGAAACGGCTGCCAGAGTGCCACGGCCTGCCAAGAGCCTGGTGCGTTCAGAAAAACAGGAAGGAGACTTGTGACCGATGCGGACTCATTCTCCTCAAGGTGCTGGAGAAGCCCTAGCCCACGGGCAGCCTCGATATCGGTAGGACTCTTCTGGCGCACCGCAACGAAAGCCGCTTTGGCTTCGGGGTGCTTCCCTTGAAGAAGTAAGTCCCAAGCAGCACGCGCCGTGACGGCACTCGGTTGGGAAAGAGAGACAGGCGAGACAGGGGCAAAGGGAACAAATGGCATGGGAAAATCTCCTATGAGAAATTTCGTCAAGGTGGCCTAAATTCCCTCCTGTGGAATCATCGGGCTATCTTCGGTAAAATCAGCTCTGACATGGAATCTATTATTGAGACGCGCCGAGTGCGCACCGCTGCCACCTGGGGCATTCACGACGAGATTGTGCTGATTCACGCGGGGGGCCAGCTTGGGCGACCTGGTGGTCAAGACCAGTGCTACCCCTACCGAGCACATCCCCACTTCCGCTGGCTAACAGAGCTCTCGGTTCGGGATGCCGTGCTCGCTTTTGATCCGAGTGAGGGCTGGACGGAGTTCTTCCCCACGATCACGCCTATGGACACGGTCTGGGAGGGGCTCTTGCCGCTTAACCGTGGTCGTGCTCTGAGTGAGCTCCCGGCATGGCTGGAGAAGAGGCAGGGCAAGGCCATCACCCATTTAGGAGCGGGCCATGATCAGACTATGAGCCCGCTGGAGCAGCGCCTGCTGGAGGCACGCCGCCCCAAAGACGAAGCCGAGCTTCTCTTGATGCATAAGGCAGTCACCGCCACGGCTGCCGGATTCGCTGCGGCACGCGATATTTTGCGAGAAGGGCTCACCGAGCGTGAGCTTCAGATTGAGATCGAGACCGCCTTTGCCCGAAACGGAGCCACGGGAGTCGCCTACGATACCATTGTCGGCTTCGGCCCGACATCGGCGATTTTCCATGCGGAGCCGGGCAGCCGCGCCCTGAAACCTGGCGAACAGGTCTTGATAGATGCGGGAGCGGAGGTCGAGGGCTACTGTGCCGATGTGACGCGCACACTCCCCGGCCCGGGCGGCTTCACCAGCCAGCAAGCGGAGCTCTACGCCCTGCTCGACAGTGTGGAACGCGCCTGCTGTGATGCTTGCCGTCCGGGAGTAGAGTGGCACGAGATCCACCGAATGGCCGCACGTGGAATTGCGGCGGGCTTAGGCGAGCTCGGGATACTCCGTGGCTCCCCCGACGAGGCGCTCGAAACCGAGGCGATTGCCCTGTTCTTCCCGCATGGCGTGGGGCATTTGGTCGGGCTAGGAGTTCGGGATGCCAGCGGCGTGGGGCCAGGGAGAGGCGAGAAGCGCCGCTGCTGTGGTGTCACACCCCGCTGCGACCTCGTGCTAGAGCCCGGTTTTCTAGTGACCGTCGAGCCCGGTATCTACTTTATTCCCACCCTGCTCAACGATCCCGTTAACCGCGAGAAATTCGCCGCACAAGTCAACTGGCCCACGCTCGACAAGTGGCTTATACCGGGTGGCTTCCGTATTGAGGATGATATTTTAGTCAGCGACATTGAGCCAATTAACTTAACCGCAGAAATTCCTCGCTAAAGGGTTCATGCATCTCCCTGCAGCCACCAAAGCTCGGTGCCTGCGGGGAGACCTTGGGGGTCGAAGGGGTAAGAAATGGTCAGGTGCACCGAGTCCGTTGGGCTTACCAGGGCCGATCCATCAGCAAGTCTCAGTGCGGGAATCCCAAAGGCCAAGAGCTGGGCGCTCATAATGGTTCCACTGGGGTACCGAAGCTCCAAGATCTCACCGGGCTTGAGGCGCTTCAGTTCAGGGCGGAAGTCCAGCTCCTCCATCGCAAGACCGGGCTGCAGGTAGACACCCAGCTCATCACGCTGGCCGGTTGCAATCGTCAGTACAAAGATCGCCACTTACAGAATCTTTATCAGCTCGATCTCAATCGCACCGAGCTTGCGCTTGCCGCCCACTTTCATGCCCTTCACTGCCGCTTCGAGCGTGGGATCTATCTCACCAGAGCCTACCATGAACATCTCCGCCGGGTTTGTCGGCTTTGCCGCGACGTAGCGAACCACCACCGTCTGCCCCAGTGTCACCTCAGCCCCCGCTCCGACGAGAATATCTGTCGCGGTGCCGGAGAGTGGTTCCGGCGACGAAATCGGGGCGGGAGAGGGCTGGGGTGAGGGAGAAGTCGAGGGAGAAGCCGCGGGAGCGGGCGACGCAAGTGGGGCAGGTGCGGGTGGCTCAAAAACCGTGGGAGGATGCGCTCCTGGAGCCTGGGGGAGCCAGCGATCCAGCACTGGGTACTTGGTCACAACCTGGGTTCGGCTCCAAGCGAGCCCCCGGTTCAGGTGATTGGGAGCCCACTTCCGGGCCAACCAGAGCGAGCCTGCCAGCAGCAGAACGAGCACCACGAGGCAGCCACAGCAGCCCCCACGACCGCGACGTGGCTTTGATCTCCGAGAACTGCCTGCGGACTTAGGGCTGGTGGCTCCTGTGGACATGGACTAGTTGACTTTCACAAGCTCAACCTCAAAGACAAGTGTGGCACCAGGAGGGATCTTGCCCTGACCTTGCTCACCGTACCCCAGTGCGGGGGGAATCACAAGCTTGCGCTTTCCACCCGCTTTCATGCCCGGAATCCCTTCATTCCAGCCCGCAATCACTTGGCCAGGCAGAGTTAAGGGATATGGATTCCCACTATCTTTAGACGAGTCGAACGGGGTGCCATCGGTGAGCCAGCCGGAATAATGCACCTCGATACTGGTTCCGTTCTTTGCCTCTTTACCGGTTCCAACTTGGAGATCCTCATACTTGAGCCCATTGGCCATGGTAACTGCCTTTGAGCCGAGCTTTGCCTTAGGCCCATCGGGTGTACTCGCCGCAGCCGGAGCCGGGCTAGAGGCGCTTGCAGGGTCAGCAGGTGGCGGAGCATCCTTTGGGGCTAAGAATTTTCCCACAATAAAAAGTGCGACAAGAATTCCCAGGGCAATCGCAATGGGTTTCACAATAGGATTAGTATTCATAATCGTTATCCGTTTACCTCCAAAAGTTCAAGATCAAAGATAAGCGTACTGTTGGCAGGAATTCCTTCCCGTGCATTATCTTTATAACCAAGATCAGCAGGAATAATCAGCAGGCGCTTCCCTCCCACTTTCATCGAAGCCACTCCCTCATCGAACCCGTCAATGACTTGCTTCGGATTCGCGCCGACTTTGAAACTAAACGGTGTTCGTCCCGGGTTCAGCGAGGAGTCGAAAATGCTCCCGTTGAGTAGTGAACCCGTGTAGTTCACGGTCGCCATCTGCCCACTATTCGGGGACACGCCCGTTCCAACGAGCTTCTCAATGTACTTGAGCCCGCTCGAATTGGTGACAATGCTGCCCACAAAGACCGCCTGAGAGACGCTGGTTCCTGCGACAGTCACCTGAACCACCGCATAGCCCGTCACCACACCGGTCGCGGCTCCTGCCGGCGTTATCGTCAGAGCATCACCGCCACGGGTCACCGAGAAGCTTGCGCCCTCAGTTCCCACGGGGACATCGGCGCCACTGGCATCTTTTACCGTGATTGCCACGGTTTTCGTTTCCGCCACCGCAAGATTTTGTAGCTGGGGGATCGTCAGCGTCACATTGCCGGTGGGAATCACCCGAACACTTGCGACAGCGCTCTCCAGGCCGGGAATCTTTGCCTTCACTTTGAGCACGCCCAGTTTTGCCCCGGTCACGCGCCCTGTATTGGTCACGCTGCCCGTATCGGCACCGCTGGTTACCTCAAAGGTGAGCAGCGCGGGATCGTAGCTGATAGGGCTACCATCAGCATCGGTGAAGCTGAACTCCAGCGGCTTGTCCTCCCCGATCTTGACGCTCTGACCGGCGGCAACGACCCCCGTCGCGGTTCCGGGAGCACGCACTTCGATTTCAAAGGGATCGCTGGTCTTGCCATCGAGGGCAGCGCTTACCCGCGCAACTCCCGCTGCTTTGGCCGTGAGCTTACCATCGGGTGTCAGGGTCGCCGCCTCACTTCCACTCAGCAGTGTGAAAGTCGCGGAGCCCGCCGAGACCGCAACAGCGGCCCCGTTTCCATCGATCGCGGAGAGCACTAGATCCGCATTCTGGCCCACCGTGAGCCGTGCCGGGCTCGTGATTGCCACTTTCTGGATTTTCCCTACCAGAAGCACTTCCCCGGCCCCGGTTCCATCATCGGCCAGGTTGATCGCTTTACTGGCTGTCCCCACCACCGCACCAGCCCCCCCTTTGCCCGCATAGAACGTCACGGTTAGAAGATTCGGGCCAGGAGCCACTTGCTGAGGTGAGACATAGCTCTGGGTGTAGCCTGCGGCATCTGCCGTACGATCAATCGCCGGGAAGTTCCCCTGCTTGACCGAGACAACGGCGGAGAGCGCGGAGCTAAGGGCATTGACGCCACGGCTCCGGGCAGCCCAAGCAATATCGAGCTTGAGTGCCGTGGTGGCCGCTGTGGTGGAGGAGCTATCCCCTCCTCCACAGCCAGCCAGAACAAAGAGAGGGGTGGCGAGCATTAGAGCAGCCAGAAAAACGGGTCGTCGCATGTGAGCCTATTTTACCGCGAGCAGTTCGACATCGAAAATCAGAGTCGCATTCGGGGGAATAACGCCACCCGCACCCGCCGCGCCGTAGGCCAAGTTGCTAGGGATGGTCAGGGTTCGTCGCCCGCCCACTTTCATAGACGCCACGCCTTCGTCCCAGCCCTTAATCACCATGCCTACCCCGATCGTAAAGACAAACGGCTGATTGCGATCCCGCGAGGAATCAAACTTTTTGCCATCGAGCAGGGTTCCGGTGTAGTGCACCGAGACCGCACGCCCTACCACAGGAGACTCTCCCGTACCCACAACCACATCTTCATATTGTAGCCCAGAGGCCGTCGTAACAGTTGACATGCCTAACAGTGTACCAGAATCCTGACCATGTTCAGGTATAGTAACAGCACCACTTATACCTGAGGTACGCTCATGTTCGCTCGTGATCCTTTACCTTTTTTCAGCGCCCCATTCACGTTCAAGAAGAATGCCAATCATATTTACGTAAAGCTCAGTCTACAAGATGGCCCGCCTATGGATTTCATGGTAGATACCGGCTGTCCCTATACACTTGTCGTCACACAGCAGCTCGCCAAACAGGTTGGTCTAAAGCCCCTCAATGCTCAAAGTGCACTCACAAAGTATGGGATGGTATCAGAGCCGACCAGGATTTCCTTCGCGGAGACAGCGTATCGGCGCAGTGCGGATGTGGTCAAGCATGACCTCCCCGGAGCGATGATCCTCACGGAGAAAAACGTCGGTTCCTACTTTGAAGAAAAGCGATTTGGAGGCATTCTAGGGCTAGGTTTCCTCTATTTGTTCAATGTCCTCATCTCTTACCAGAAAAAGCAGCTCTCTTTCTTTGCCCAGGAAGATCCGTATCCTATCCTTGCCTCGGCTCCTGAGCTTCCATTTCTCCTAGACACAGCCAAAGATCAGTTTATGCGAGTCTCGATCGATATTCCGGGCCTGGAAGTCAAGCTGTCAAATGTTGTCTTTGATACGGGTTCTATCTACACGATTCTGCCAAAAAACGGGTTAACAAAAAGTTTATCGATCAACACCCCGACCGTTGGGAACTCAAGCGGATGTTGGGCCTAGGCACGCTTCATTCCGGTTACTACTTCAAAAAGGAGCCTGTCTGCCTGCCCTCAGGTGTTTCCATAGGAAAAGGTGTTTTCTGTAGCCTGGCCAATGATGTTTCTGAAGAGAACCTGTCGGTTACAGCTCTCCTTGGGCAAGATGTGCTCAGTGGGCGTGATCAGTTCTTGAATTTTCAGCTAAGCAAGGTATTCTTTATTTAGAAGATAATGTCACCACAAAAACTCCTTGCCTATCTCTTGGACACTGCCCAAGACCTGCTCTCCACTGCGACCTACGAGAGCCAGACCTACAAAGCGCCAGTGATTGTCCACTGGCTCGCCGGACTGCTAGAGTCCACGGCACCCGATGTCACGCCGCTCCTAATCGCCATCTCCGACCCGATAACCGGTGAGGCGATCGAAGAGATCACCCACGAGGCTCTCTTAGAGTTGCGTCTCAAGCTCCCCGATGGCACTGAGCTCTCTGGAATCCGCACTCTGGTACGGTAGAGAAAAAACCTACTCGTAGACATAAGCATCGTTGATGTAGGGGCGCAAGTAGGCATCGCTCATGTAGCCAAAGCCCTTGTCCCCCCAGCTCGGCCCGGCCCAGTTTGCAAAAACCCAGAGCTTACCTTCATCGGAGTAGCCCACGAGGGCGAGGGAGTGACCATCAAAAACGTCTGAGGCGGGGATATAGTCCATCACGGAAAGCCCCTCGATGCTCACGTCCTTGCCTTTACCGCCCTTGGGCCAGCGCAGGCCAATCGCGACTGGAATTCCGCGCCGAAGTATTGCCTTCATCTCTCCAACTTGCCTATCCGTGATGACTTCCTGGGTGCTCCAGGGCTTGATAAAGTGGCCTTTGAGGCGCGGTGTCTGCTTAGCCTTCTCCAGCAACGGAGGCTCGGGGGTTAGCTCGGCGTTGTAGCGGGGGGCGTAGGGCAAGGCACTCTCTCCTGCCATCCCGTAGCGCTCGAAGCCCGCCGCGATCCGATCAAAGAAGTCGCCGTCTTTTTTCTGCCCCGTCGCCGTGTTCTTAGCCCAGTTGAGAAACTCCACCGAGAGCGGCTCGGAGAGCTTGCGCTTTTTGCGCAGCAGGAACTCAATGCAGAACGTCATCGCAAACACACTGCACGTCCCCCGGCTCCCCTGCGAGCGCGCCATCATCCTAAGCTTCGCCACCTCAGGTCGCAAGTCCACATCGAACTTCATCAACGTCTCCTTTACACACGTTTACCTCAGAAGCTCCGGGTGGTACGCGTCGCCCTCTTCGTCCGGCCCGCCGGGTTCAAAAACCACACACACCGGCTTGCCACCAATCAGACGATCCAGATCGGCCTTGTCTTTGACAGAGTACTGCATCCAGGTAACCTCAGCTGCATCGCCTGGTGCCTCCAAAAGTTGAATTAAGTTTCGTACGCCAACCAAACGCCACCGGGCAGGCTGATTATCGAAGGTAAGCCCCTCGCTCCCGACCCGCGCCTCTTCATGCCCAAGCTCCTCTGCACGCTCCCAGGCTTCGGTTCCACTCGCGGCGTGGATAAGATAGATATTTTCCCAGACGGGGTAGTAGCCCAAATCGCCCTCCAGCAGCTCAGTAGCGAGGAGAACATGAGCCACGTACCAGTGTTTCTCATCTTGCATTGCAGGTCTACTCCCCGATCTTGGTCGCTTTGCCGTAGATGCCATGCTTTCCCACCCAGCCGTTGATCCCGCCCCGGTTGTTGCCGATCTGGAACCGCTCGCCGTCTATGGTCTTGATGAGGTGCAGGTAGTCTTTCCCACCACAGCGCACCAGCACAATATCGCCTACCGAGAGAGTAGATAGCTCACAGGGTGCGACGGTTACCAAGTCGCCGTCGTTGACGCGGCCCTTCATTGAGTGCCCACGGGGACGAATCTGCAACTGTACGGACGATTTCATAAAGCCAGTAT
>NZ_JANNYP010000194.1:0-3387 GCF_031410135.1 Armatimonas sp.
AGGGAAAGTCATTGCCATGGCAACCCCAACGGAGGCCAGGGCCTCTAGCCTGAGCCGTCCCTCTAGCCTGGTCGAGAGCTGGGCATCGTCGCTGCGGCGGGCGCTGGCTGTGCCAGGCATCGAGGTGAGTGATAACGGCCAGATCGTCCCCTGGATGGAGAAGCGCGTTTTAAAGTTCAGCGGCGCGGCGCGTGGCCCCGTGACGATCCAGCGCCAGAGCGGGCCGGGCAGCCCCGTGGAGGCGAGTGTGGATCTGACGGCCAAGACCATCACGCTTCTGGGCAAGTCGGTGGGCCGCGATATCCTGGTGGTCTCCCGCGAGGGGGCGAGTGCGAAGTTTACCGTCGCGGTGCAGCCCTACGCCGCGAATCTCCTCGCTCCACAGCCGGTGGTGCTCACCGGTTCAGGGGTCGAAGGGGAGAAGGTCTCACGGCTCGTGCTTGCCAGTGCACGCGCCTCGGTGCAGACCCTTAAGGGAGCCAGCTTCACCATCGAAACAGAGCCTACGGCAGTGCCCCCGCCCGCTCAGGGCAAGTCGCTAACCGTGCCCATTGCGATCACCGCCACAGGCCCGGACATGCTTCCCGTGCGCCAGACACTGAAAATCCCCGTGGTTGCCCGTAGCTTGCCTAAGGCGGAGACCAACGCCCTCCTCTTCTCCAACAACCCGGAGCGCATCAAAGAGCCACAGACTCTCTTTGTGACACGACTTAGCATGGGGACAGCCCGCCTGCTCTACCATCATCTTAATAACACCGGGCAGAACCTCTGGTTTGTGGCAGAGCTAGTCAACGACAGCGACACCCCAACGCGGGTTCAGGTTCTGGGAGGCGATGCAGGGCCGGTGCGCGATACGGTCTGGGTGGGCTACCGAGCCGCTTCCGACTTCATGAGTGCCTTCTCCAGCGACTCAGGAATGGTGGTGGAGATCCCTGCCCATAGCCGCATGGCACTCCAGACCATCCGGCTCCCCAACGACCTGACGATCTCAGGGCTCTTTCAGCTACGACTTCTCTCCGGCAGTGCCCCCCTAGTACGTGTCGGGGCAGACATTCCCGGTTCCGCCATCACCCTCGCGGAGATTCTTGTCCCCACACCGCTCTCGGACAGCCTCCAGACCCAGCTTCGCGAGGTAGATCGGCAGTCGTCCCATGTCTATCCCAAGCCCTCAGTTAGCCTGACGGCGAAGCACAGTGTGGGCGGACGCTGGGGATTTTTCTCCGTGGGCCGCTCCCCGATTAGCGCAACGGACTCCAGCCAGGTTCTTGAGGGGAACTACGGCGTCTTCTATGACATCCAACTCACGCTCGATAACCCCACGTCCGCGCCTGCGGATGTCCGCCTGATCTTCGAGCCTGCGGGAGGCATGGCGGGGGCGGTGTTTTTAATAGACGGTCAGCGCAAAGAAATCCCCCAGACCAACATGCCCACGGAGACGGTTCTGGCTACTTTCCGGCTCGCTCCCGGCGCCCGAAAAACCATCCCCGTTCGCACCCTTCCTCTCTCAGGCTCCAACTATCCGGTCAACCTCATCGTCAAGTCTTAAAACTTCACTGTGGGAAATACTTGACATTCAGACAGAAAATTGGTAGAGTGTGCCAAGCGTGCCGAAGCGCTTCCATCGCGCATGCGTCGGAAGTTTTGGCCAAACAGGTTTAGAAAACCTGCCATCTGGGTAAGATCTAGGTGGACGGGTAATGTAATAATTAAGGTATGCAAAAAGCATGCCAATCGTCAAAAAGCTCTCGGATTTTTTAGGGGAACAGGTAAAACAGATGCGAACAAATCGTGGATTACTAACATCAGCCGCTCTTGGCATAGCAGTATTTAGCATAACGGGAATGGCCATAGCACAAACGCCTCCGACAGTAAGCGCAGCAAGTCTGACAACTCAGTCTGGCAGTTCCGGCTTCGACTTTTTTGTTTACGGACGTACAACAAACCCGGTAGCACTTCCTGTGTTCGGTCCGCCAATTAGTTTACAAACCTCGACTTTTACCAGTGCTATTGGTGCTGATTTTATAAGTGGTCTTCCTTCAACAACTAAAACTGTCAATTCTGACTTGAATCTAGTTCTTACTACAAGTGCTGGCTCAGCAAGTTTTAGCTGGACAGGACTGGTATTTACAGGCACATCAGATGCAACGGGTGCAAATTTTAACTTTGGTCATCTTAGTGCTAGCCCACTTACATACGGTTTAGCGGGAACTAATTTATTCTCAGCTAGAGTTTCTTCTAATTTCGTTTTGGGTACTGCAACAACGGGAGCACCTGCAGATCCTGGTCTTGCAGCATTAAACTTGCCTGTCCAGATCACCTATCTTGGTGTTATCCCTGAGCCAGCGACACTGGCTCTGTTTAGCCTAGGACTAGCTCCCGTTATGGTTGCAATCCGCCGCCGTCGGAAGTAAGTTTCTTTACCTTTTCCCTCTCCTCAAAGCCGGGTGTTCGTCACTCGGCTTTTTTGTTCTACGTACTGGAGCGACCAGGCGATGATTGCGACAGGCAAGGCAGAAAGGTACACAACCAAGGCGTCGTCACCACCACTTAAAAGCACCACCGACGCGCGAGTAGTAAGCCGATACTCCTCAGAGGATGGTGGGAAGCAGCTAAGTACTAATTCAGAAATAGGCTATACTTAGCTCATCATGAGCCGACTGATTCGCCTCGACCTAACAAATGAAGAACGTAACGCTCTGGAAAAGGGCTTCAAATACGGCAAAAGTCACGGCTTTCGACAACGCTGCCAGATGATCTTGCTCAAGAGCCAGAGCAAGCCCTCCCATGAGGTCGCCCAGGAACTGGGATGCTGTATGATGGCAGTCAATGGCTGGGTGAAGCGCTACCAAGCAGAGAGCATCGAAGGCTTGCAGATCAAGAAAGGACGCGGACGAAAAACCATTCTCGATGCACAGCAAGATTTACCTGCAGTGCGTCGGGCTGTCCAGGCAAATCGTCAGCGTCTTAGCTTGGCTCAGCAAGCTCTACAAGACGAACTGGGCAAAGAGTTCAGTACTCTGACCTTGAAACGCTTTTTAAAAAACATTGTTGCTGATACAAGCGACTTCGAAGGCGAGTAAAAGGAGCTCCTGATCCTGAGGAATATGCCTTCAAAGTCGCGAGTCTAGCCCGTTTGGAACAATTGTCCCAGCAAGGACACATTGATTTGTTCTACGGCGACGAGAGCGGTGTTTCGCTTTTGCCCTGTGTTCCCTATGCTTGGCAATTCTCTGATGAGAAAGTAGGGATGCCCAGCACCAGCGGAAGTGTGGTCAACTGCTTCGCTCTGTTGAGCCGAAGCAATGCCTGCTGGTTTCGCACGACGCGCCAAGGGGTGACATCGGCGTTGGTTAGTCAGTGGCTGGACAGTTTTGCGCAAGGTTTGAC
>NZ_JANNYP010000195.1:0-2121 GCF_031410135.1 Armatimonas sp.
GGCACGGTGCGCGCAGGGGATCGGGAGAGGGCTATTTCTCTTCGTTTGCTTGACGAATCTTGCGTTTGCGAGCGGCTTCCGCCTTACGGCGCTTGTCGCTGGGCTTCTCGTAGAACTCGTGGGTACGGGCGGTTTTGAGGACGCCATCCTGCTGGAGGACTTTCTTAAAACGCTTGAGGGCCGCCTCAAGCGGCTCACCTGGTTTCAGATTGATTTGTGCCATGAATAATTCACCCCCTCCCGATCGTAAATTGCATAATTTTCGGTGTGACGCACACCGTGCCGGTGGCAATTATATCCCGGTTCGCAGTTTCAGTCAAGGTTGTGTTAAGGATGAACAGAGGGTTTGATCCACAAGAGCATGATATCGCGCCACTCTTTGGCCCAGTGGAGGCGTCTTGCCTCCGTTTGGATCTGCCATCCTGCGGCTTCGCGCTGCTCAAAGAACTCTAGGGCAGCAGGGCGGAGGGGGTCAGCGAGGAGGATTTCTTTGCCCAGGGTAGGGAGCAAGTCGGTGAGGGTGGGGTGGAGCAGGCGCTCGTAGAGAACATCAGCACCGATAACGAGATCGAAGTCGGTGAGCATTTTGGGCCAGCTGCGCCAGTCGCCTTTTTGCACCGTGAGGTTGGCGATCTGGTTGCGCGTGGCATTCTCACGACAGAGTGCCAGGCAGTCGTCGTGGTAGTCAGTCTGGACAACCTGCGCCGCGCCTAAGTGTGCCGCCACGAGCCCGACATAGCCCACGCCCGCTCCGATCTCTAAAATTCGCTTGCCTTGGACAAGAGCGGGATCGTCAGCGAGGCGTAGCGCCAGCGCGTGCGCGGACGCCCAGAGGAGGATGCCAAAGGGAAAGTTCGCCAGGTCTTCGTCGGTCTGTAACGGACGGATAAGGGCATCCTGATCCGTCACGCAGAGAAGCTCCCAGACACGACCGGCACACTCAACCGAGTGCGTGACGAGAGGGTAGTCGGAAAGCATCAGAGATTTTTGAGCAGAAAACCCAGCATCAGCCTCCGCGAGTGTTGGCTTTGCTGAGGGTTTCCAATGCCATGTCGGCTGGTGGGCGAGGGGTAGAACATCATCTCGAAGTCTTTCCCCGCTTTTTGGAGCCGATAAACAAGCTGCACGGAGTTCTGAAGGTGCACGTTGTCGTCCATCATGCCGTGTACCAAGAGGAGCTTGCCATGCAAATTTTCTGCTCCTTCCAAACACGACGCTGCCTTGTAGCCCTCAGGATTAAGCTGGGGGGTGCTCATGTAGCGCTCGGTGTAGATCGTGTCGTAGAACTGCCAGTCAGTTGGGGGAGCGCCCGCAATCCCGCACTTAAACATCTTGGAGTGGGTTAGCGCGTAGGCCGTCATGAAACCACCGTAGCTCCAGCCCTCTATGGCCAGGCGATCTTTATCGGCGTAGCCCTGGTCAATGAGAGACTTCAGCGCGTCCTCGATGTCCTGGAGCTCACGCACGCCGAGCTGCTTGTAGCTGCATTTTTGCGCCGCCGTGCCCCGTGGATTTGCCGTACGGTTGTCACACTTGAAGACAATGATCCCGCTCTGTGCCAGAAACTGATCCCGAACGCTACCATTAACAGCGCTATAGCTATTACGCGCCGTCGGGGCGCTGGGGCCTGCGTAGACGGGCATATAAACCGGGTAGCGCTTCTTGGGATCGTAGCCCGGCGGAAGCAAGAGAGTACCTTCCAGAACATAGCCATCGCGTGCTTTTATCGTCACGAACTTGCCGGTGCCGAGCTTGTACTGCTCTCCTGCCCTGGGCGGATTGTACTTGACCACCGTCTTGAGAACCGCGCCGGTTTTTCCCTCACAAAGACGGATCATCCCGGGATTTTCCGCAGTCGAGTACGTGTCGAAGAAGAACTCTTCGGAAGGGGAGAAGCTCACGGAGTGCGTCCCCATTCCTTGGGTCAGGCAAACGGGAGGTGTCTTTCCATCCAGTCGTGCCCGATAGAGGTGGCTCCCAGAGACATCTACACCATTGCCATCAAAGTAAACCAGGCCCTTTTCTTCATCGAGGCGAGTGACACGTTTCATGTCGTACGCACCCTTGGTTACCTGTGCCACAAGAGTGCCGTCTTGCTTGTAGCGGTAGAGATGCTTAAAG
>NZ_JANNYP010000196.1:0-1919 GCF_031410135.1 Armatimonas sp.
CGTCTGGTGCACTGCCACAGCTATGTCGCCAGTGAGATTCTGATGCTGATCCGGCTTGCCGATGAGTTTGGCTTCAAAGTGGCCACGTTCCAGCATGTCTTAGAGGGCTATAAAGTCGCCGATGAGATCGCCAAGCACGGCGCGGGCGGCTCGACCTTTGCGGACTGGTGGGGCTACAAGCTCGAAGCCATTGATGCCATTCCCTGGAACGGTGCCCTCATGACCGAGCGCGGCGTGGTGGTTTCCTTCAACTCCGACGACAACGAGCTGGCACGCCGGATGAATGTTGAGGCGGCCAAGGCCATCCGCTGGGGCAATATGTCGCCTGCCGAGGCGCTAAAAATGGTGACCATCAACCCTGCCAAGCAGCTTCATATTGACAAGCTAACCGGCTCACTGGAGCCCGGAAAAGATGCCGATATCGTGCTCTGGACAGGCGACCCACTCTCGCCGCTTTCGATGCCCGAGAAGACTTTCGTGGACGGCAACCTCCTCTTCGATCGTGCAGCAGATCTCGCCGCACGCAAGGAACTGGAAGCCGAGAAAACGCGGCTGGTGAAGGAGCTAAGCTCCGGCCAACCCCCTAGCCCCCGCCCAGCGGGGGAACCAGAGAAAGCAGGCGAAGCCCTACCTAAGCGTCCCCCCCGCCCGGTGGGGGCAGCGGGTGCAACGCCCACCGGCCCCATCTCCGCCTTGGTGAATGGCACTGTCCACACGGTCAGCGGCGCAGATATTGTCGGTGGCGTGGTCGTGGTGCAAGGCTCCAAGATTCTCGCCGTGGGCAAGGCGGGCGAGGTGAGTGTTCCTGCGGGCGCGACGCGAATAGACATCTCCGGGCAGCATGTCTATCCGGGGCTGATTGATGCCAATACCACGCTTGGGGCCAACGAGATTGACTCCCGCCGCGAGACCCAGGATCTGAGCGAGCAGGGAACCTATAAGCCCGAGCTTCTTGCCGCGCATGTCATTAACCCGGACTCTGAGGCGATCAAAGTCACACGGGCCGAGGGGATTCTGAGTGCGCTGGTGGCACCGTCGGGCGGGACGTTCTCGGGGATGGGAGCGCTCATCAACCTGGATGGCTGGACATGGGAAGAGATGTCTCTCGACCCGCTCGCGGGGCTTCTGACCACTCTTCCTGGCGGTGGCGGTGGACGGCGCTTTGGTGCGCACCATCACGACGATAGCCAGAATGACGATGCAGATGACGAGCTGAACCGAGCGGGTGCTGCCCAGCCACCGTTTGCGGGCCGACGAGGTCCAGGGGCTCCCGGAGCGGCTCCTGCGGTCAGTGACCCGCTCCAGCCTGTCGCCGATTTCTTGGAGCAGGCGCGGCGCTACCACCAGGCACGCAACACCAACCCCAAGACCCCGCGTGACCTGAAGTTTGAGGCGATGTTCCCCGTGCTCGAAGGCAAAGTGCCCGTCTTTGTGAACGCCAACAGCAAGAAAGAGATCGAGTCGGCGGTGCGCTGGGCGAAGAAAGAGGGCTTCCCGCTGGTGATTGTGGGAGGAAACCAGGCCGATGAGTGCACGGAGCTTCTCGTCAAAGAGAACATCCCCGTGCTCCTTGGCCCAACACTCGCTCTACCGCGCAAGCAAGATGCCCCCTACGATGACTCCTTCACACTTCCTGCGCGGTTGGCGAAGGCGGGGGTGCGGTTTGCTATCACCGGTGGCGGGGATTCACAGAAAGTCCGTAACCTGGCCCAGCACGCGGCGATGGCGACGGCCTTTGGACTGAGCCGGGAAGAGGCGCTCAAGTCCATCACCCTCGGCGCGGCGGAGATTCTCGGGGCGGGAAGTCGCCTGGGAAGTATCGAGCCAGGAAAAGACGCGAACTTGGTTGTGACTAATGGCGATATCTTAGAGGTTATGACCCAAGTCCGGCAGGCGTTTGTGGAAGGCAAGCCGGTCAA
>NZ_JANNYP010000197.1:0-16513 GCF_031410135.1 Armatimonas sp.
TTACGCCGCCCGACACCCGTCAGGCTTAGCGCCCCTTCCGAGCGCTCTAGCTTTTGGAGAAACTGTCGCGCTGCTAGAATCCCGGCGATGAGTAGCAGCGAGCCCGCGCCAAAGAAAATCCCTGCCGCCTCCTCGCCATGCTTACCGATGCCCAAGAAAGCAAGGCCGAGGGCGAGAATTGCAAGGATGAGAGGAAGCCATCTCCCCGCCCCTTCGGGCCATCTCCCCGCCGCTGAGACGGCGACCCTCTTCCCATCTTCGCTTCGCGTGGAAGAGGGTATTCCGATGAGGAGCGCTTGTGCCGAGGACTGTCCTTGCTTTCGTGCCACGAGCCAGATCACCAGGAGTGCGACAAGAAAGCTACCGATGCCGCCGCCGAGAAGTGTTTCGGGTTTGGCGTGGTACTGAAGAGGTGAGCCAACAACGGCATCTTTCCAGACTCCACTCAGCCCCGCGATCACGGCGCGGGTGTAGAGCGTGGCGACAAAGACACCGACGATGCTGGCGAGAAAGGCGATGAGGCCACCTTCGAGGAGGAGTAGGGTACGGACATGGCGTGGCGTGACTCCGAGGGCGAGGAGCGTCCCTACTTCGCGGCTACGCTGCTCGACCCCGAAGCCAAAGAGCAGCGCGGCTAGCAGAAGCGCGGCAATAATCAAGAAGATGCTAAAGCCCAGAAAGAGAATGCTGAAGTCCCATGAATTGGCACTCGCGGAGAGCGCACGCTCACGGATGGGCTGGAAGAAAAGCCCCAGAGCGGCGGGACTGAGCGCTTGGCGGACGCACGCCTCGACGGTCGCACTGTCGGATTTATAGCGAATCGCTGTGAGGTTGCCAAAGCGGTTGTCCCAGATCTTTTGGCCCGCTTTGAGGGTGATAAAGGCCTTAGGAGTTCCTCGGTAGGCAGTCCAGTAAGCTTGGTCGTTATCGCGGATTTTTTCCAGATCAATAGGGACGCCTGGCTCCCAGTCGCGGCAGTCTTTCTTATCCGAGAGACCAGGGATATCGGGCATGAGTGCGGGATCGAGCGTCGGGCCGGAGAGCGGGACGATGCCACGGACTTTAAACTCGCTGGTGTGCTCCTCCAGCTTGCGGAGCGGGCCGACGAGCCAGTAACTGAGCGCGATTTTGTCGCCCACTTTGGCCCCCAAGTCATCGGCGAGCCACTGGTTGATGAGTGCTTCGTCGTCGGCCATGCCTTGCGGCAAGGGGGCACCCTCTAGCGCGGCGACCG
This sequence comes from Armatimonas sp., assembly GCF_031410135.1. Classification (GTDB taxonomy): domain Bacteria; phylum Armatimonadota; class Armatimonadia; order Armatimonadales; family Armatimonadaceae; genus Armatimonas. Next base: position 1,235 of record NZ_JANNYP010000197.1, read on the forward strand.
TGGAGTAGGGCACGGATTTTGTGCCGAGCGTCAGGCGATTAACAAAGTAAGTGAGGATGCGACGGGCTCCGGGCTGGGCAGTCTCGGCGGCCTTGGCGACTTCTGGCTCGAGAAAGACGCGGTCGGTGCGTAGCTCAAGCTCGCCCGTGGCGGGGACGGGCTTGAGCTTCAGGCCCGCATCGGTGAGCTTCCACTTTTCCCAGAGCGCACGGGTAAGCGCGTCCGTAGCCGTTCCTTTGCCGACCAGCAAGAGATTGGCGCGGCCCTCCTGCCCGATGGCTTTCTGGAGCGTGGCGCGGGGAATAAACGCGTTGTAGGGTGGGATCTGGTTGGCATCCAGGCTGAAGTTGCCAAAGAGCTGCTCAGTGATAACAAAGCGCACGGGAAGGCGCAGAGCCACCGTGGCGTCTTCGATCTTGGAGAGCGGGGCATCGCGCGAGAGTAGGCTGGGTTTGTCCACGCGGATGAGAACTTCGTCGCCGACATCCACACCGAGGAACTTCGCCAGCCGCTCATTGAGGGCGACCCCGTCCTCGGCCATGTTGACCGTGCCCGCGCCGCCTAGCTTCCAGAACGCCTCATCCACCCCGACCACTTGCACACGCCCCGCACGCGCCGTTCCCTCGCTATTGGCCGCCGCCCCGCGCAGTAGAATTGAGGCCGAGGTCGGGGCTGCCACACCGAGTTCGCCCGTCAGCTCTGTGCGGAAGAAGCGCCCCGGATTGTAAAGCGCATGCTCGATCCCTCCGATACGCGCCAGAGCTTGCTGCGTCAGGCTGTAGCGCACCGAGTCCCCGACGGCAAGGGCACCCGTGAGGATCGCCGCCGCCAGCACCGCACCGAGAAATACCCCAAGGTGGGCTTTCTTATGGAACTTTAGCCCCGCCAGCGCGAGCTTGAGGAGAGTCATGGTGTTTCCCCCCTAACCCCCGCCCGGCGGGGGGACAAAGTCGAATCGGATTCCTTACATTCCCCCCGCTCGGCGGGGGTTAGGGGGGTGGTTTTCATACCAGAATCCCCTCGTCGAGGCGATAGATCTTGCCCAGCTTGGCGGCTAGCTCGGGCGAATGGGTGATGACGAGAAGCGCGACACCTTCTTCTTTGTTGAGCTCGATCAGCAAGTCCGTGAGATTGTTGGCGGAGTCTTGGTCCAGCGCGCCCGTGGGCTCGTCGGCGAGGAGGAGCTTGGGCTCGTTGAGGAGCGCCCGCACGACGGCAACGCGCTGGCGTTCTCCGCCGGAGAGCTGGCCAGGGAGGTGCGAAAAACGCTCGCCTAGACCAACGCGATTCAGCAGGCGCTTGGCGCGGGCCTCGGCGGGCTCTTTGCGCTGCGTGGGGCCTTCTGCGAGTGTCGGGATGAGAACGTTTTCCAGAACCGTGCACTGCGGGAGCAGGTGATGGAGCTGGAAGATCATCCCCAGCTTCTGGCTCCGCACCCGCGCCAGGGCATTTTCGTCGAGGCCGATCAGGCTGGTGCCGTCGAGTGCGAGGCTCCCACTATCGGGTATCTCCAGCGTCCCGATGATATTGAGCAAGGTGCTCTTGCCTGAGCCCGATGGCCCCACGATCGCGGCCATTTCGCCCGCACCAAGGCTCAGGTTCACCCCGCGCAAGACGGGCTTCTCTACTCCAACAAAACTCTTGACGATCCCCGAAAGCTCCAGCAGACTCATATCTCTACTTTACCCGATAACCCGGACAACGAGTGTCCGGGCTTAAGAGGGCGACGCGTCCCTTCGGACGCAGTAGATTCTCTTGGCTGCGAAGGCAGCCGTAGCCCTCTTAAGCCGGAAGACTCGTTCTTCCGGGCTAACCAGTGAGCGTGGCATGGAGTTTTTCCAGAAACGCATCGCCGTCTTCGCAGGTGGCGAGCAGGTAGTTGCCCGACCACTCGTCCCAGCCAGACATCAGCAAGATAGACCAGCGGACGTAGCTGGGAAAGATGCTCTGACCGGGGCCAAGAACGGACTCGCCGGTCTCCCGAAAGGCCTCCGCTTTGAGCCGCTCTAGGGCCGCCTCCCAGAGCTCCTCGGGCGAGTCGTCAAACTCTAGAGCTAAGTGCCCATTGGCGGCGGTATGCAGAAACATCAGGGCACCGTCGCGTGGTAGCGCGCAAGAAGCTCGATCTTGATCAGCTTTGCGCCGCTCACCGACTCAGGGAGGAGAATGGGCGGGTTTTGCGGCATCGGGAGAACCGCAAGCTCTAGCGCTCCCGTGAGAATCTCGGGGCCGAAGCGCTGGAGACCGATCTCGAAGGGCTGGCCGTTGTAGAAATTATCGGTGAGGAGCTTGCCGCCTAGCGTGAGCCGCGCCACATCGCCGGTGTAGTGGATGCGCAAGAGCGGGTCGAGTGCGAGGTCAAGGCTCGGTGGCAGGACGATCTTCCAGAGGGCAGCTTGCGCAAAGTCGGCGTCCTCAGGTGCGGTAGCGACCGGCGTGCTGATCTTGCCCCGTGGGATTGTCCGAGGCTGCCCGGCGGGACGGATCACTTCTGCACCGACCGTAAGTTTCTGCGCACGGGGCTTGCTGACTTCGACGCCACGGAAGCTCTCGCCATCAAAGAACTTTACGGCAAGCAGCTTGGGATCGTCGGCGCGGAGGTGTAGCAAGATCCCCTCGGCACTGAGGCTCGCGGGGCTAAGATAGACTTTCTTATCGAGCTTGTAGAGCTGGAGCGAGTCCGCTTCGCTCAGAAGACATATCTGGACACTCCCTAGATCCAGGCTCTGACCCGGCTTGAGCGCCTTGATGGTTTTCTCAAAGGCAAAGCGTGCGGGAACACCAGGCGTCTCCGCGAAGAAGATCGTGCGCTTGGGGCCTTTGGTGACCGTGCAGAGCGGCTGTGCGGTCGCCCACTTTAGGATCAGGCTGTTGCCAAGATTGAGCGCAAAGGGCCAGAAAAAGCGACTCCCAGCGGGCACGGTCACGGGCTGATCGGGGAAGAGCAGCTCACCCTTGGGTAAGCTAATCTTGAACTGGATGCCTTCTTTGGCGGCGAGCGTGGTGCCACGCTGGTGGTTGTTGATAAAGACAAAGCCGCTCTTGCTGTCGCTGCGGACGCACCAGCGCAGAGTGGAGAGGTCGTCTTTGCCCGTGGGGCGCTGGTCGGGCATGAACGCGGGCATGGAGGCGAGCTTCTCGCCAAACTCTTGGAGGAAGAGATGCAGACGACGGAGCCGGTGGTAGTGGGGACGTACCTGGCCAAACTCCCCAAGCGGCGCACCAAAGTCGTAGGTCTTGACCGGCAGGTCGTTCCAGTAGCCTGTCGCCTGAGACTCCATCAGGGTTGTCTTGCCCTCGGGGTTGGTGCCGCCGTGGTACATGTAGTAGCCTGGTAGCGTGCTCCCCGAGCCAAGCTTAACCAGAACAGTCGCCTCGATATCAGCGGGAGCCAGCGCGATTCGTCGGTGGTAGCTGCTGGGCATCCCACCCCCGATCTCGCAGGTTAAGTAGGGGTAGCGCGTGGCATCGGCATCGTCTTTGGCATCGCGCTTGCCCAGAATATCCGTCGCAATCGCGCTGTCGGTGCGCAGGTGGGAGAAGTGGAACCCGGACCAGTAGTTGCCCGGCATGGGTTTAAGCTCACGATCCCAGAACCCCTCGGCATAGACTCCAAAGAGCGGCAGGAGCTCACCAAAGGGCATCGGGCTTGCCAGACCCGGCCAGCCGGTGCGGGTGTAGAGCGGCACATCAATTCCTGCCTCACGCGCTAGTTTTTTCAGCGTGAGCAAGTGCTCCGCGCGACCGCCGTACTCGTTCTCAATCTGCGCCCCAACCACCGGGCCACCGTCTTTCCAGAGAAGCCCCACAAACTGCTTGCTAATCTCCCCATAGAGAATCGCCACTTTCTTCAAGTACGGTGGGTCGTCGGTGCGGGTCTTGGTGCCTAGAATCCAGTCCGGCAGGCCACCATTGCGCACCTCGCCGTGGCACCACGGGCCGATCCGCGCCACAAAGTGCAACCCCAGCTCGCCGCAGAGTGCGACAAAGTCTCGCAGGCTACGCTGCCCGCTCCAGTCAAAGCTTCCCTCGGTCTCCTCGTGGTGAATCCAGAAAACATACGAGGCGATCAGCTCCAGCCCGCCCGCTTTCATCTTGAGAAGCTCCTCGCGCCACTCACTTGCGGGGTAGCGGGCGTAGTGAAACTCGCCCATCACCGGCGTCCAAGGCTTGCCATTGAGTTGTAAGCTCTGCCGCGTCACCGTGAGCGTCGCGCCATCCGGGCGCCGCGACGAGCCCATGGCATAGGTCTCAGAGGGAAACATTGGAGCGGAAGGAACCGTGAGGGTGAGAGGGTTTTTCATCGTATAATTCTACATTGTGAAGAGCAGATTCTGAAGCTTAAGAAATCGTTTCTTATTTTGGGGTTGGGTTGTCTGCCCAAATTTCGAACAGACCTGGAAGGTTTTTGCAAAAAGTGGATTGCTTCTTGTTAAAGCCTCGACACGTGGGAAATACTCGGTGAAGTGGTATTCCAAGAGGTGTTCGAGAAGGCAGGTAGCAATGGCAGTACGCAGGTCTTCGTCGGGGTGCGAGCCCCAGCGTGCGATGAACGGCCAAAGCACTTCCGGGACGGAGTGAATCAAAGGCTCCAGTGTGATGATCGCTTGCCAGCGCGGATCAGGACCTTCGGCAGTTGCTTGGCCTGGCAGGAGGCGCTCCACCTGGGCAATGGACGCGATCATAGCTCCAGTAAGTCCCGACCAACGATAATGGTGCCGCTGAAGTAGGGCTTGACGGTATCGTGCCAGGCCGAGTCGGGGAGGGGGGCGCCGCCGGGGACGAAGTGGGAGAGGACGAGAGTCTTGACGCCCGCTTCGGTGGCAACGCGGCCCACTTGCTCGGGTGTGGCGTGGCTGGCGTGGAGGTGCTCGCGGAGGGTCTTGGCGTTGGGCTCGCTGGCGATGAGTGGTTCTAGGGCACTGGGAAGCATGATCTCATGAACGAGCACATCCGCTCCTTGTGCCAGCTCCACAACACTCTTGCTGTAGGTCGTGTCGCCGGAGAAGACGAAAGACCGATCGGGGGTGTCGAATCGGTACGCAAACGAGTGCTTGAGCGGTGGATGGGCATTGAGCGTGCAGCGCACCGTCACGTCGTTCTCGCTCAGAAGCTCGCCGGGCTTGGTGAACTCTCGCACGCTCACAAAGTTCTCAAACGGCGGACGGCCTTCGTCAGCGATTCGTGTTTTGATGTCCAGTGCTTGAAACGCTTGGAAGTGGCGCAGCATGGCCTTAAGCGGTGGCGGCCCCCAGAGCGTAATCGGCTTTGTAGGGTTAGTCGCCCACGCCAGCAAGGCGAGCGTCCCAATATCGGCGCTATGGTCGGAGTGCTGGTGAGTGAGAAAGACATTCCGAAAGCTATTGATCCCGATCTTGGCCTTCGCAAGCTGCTGTCCCACCCCATTGCCCGCGTCAATGATAAACGTCTCCTCGCCCAGCACCAGCGCATACGCCGATGGTGCCCGGTTCGCCTTTGGTGTTGGCCCGCCCGCTGTTCCAAGAAGAACTAGCCGTGTGCGTGTTGCCTCTGGACTCACCGATTCCCCTTTGGTTTCTCTAAAATGACACCTTTGGTCGTGCGAATCCCGAGAAGGACTTCGTCCTGTCGGCCCGTTGTCACCAAAACCGTGCGTTTGTCTACAGGCTCAATGGTGAATTTCTGTGTGTTTAGGTGGTAGAGATAGCTGGCTTGCTCTCTCAATCCTTCATCATTGGTACAGGCTAAACCGACAATTGCATTCTTGGTGCGGAGAGGCTGTTTTTCAAAGTAGAGATCAAAGCCGTTTTTATTTTTGAGGCATTGATGAACTTTGCCTTGGAGCATATAGCAGAAAAAGTCCTCTCCAGTCATTCCACCTCGGGGAAGGCCAAAAACAGCGGACTGAGCATCCCAGGCAGCGAAATGAGAGGGAACCCCTGTACTTCCACCGTCAAAGCTTGCCTCGCCAATTTTGTGTCGGTATCGCTTACCCGAAGGCAGGTGCTCCATAAGAGAAAGGCGATGCTTAGGGCACCCGCCATTGCTTTCGTTTCCAGCGTCCACTTGTTTTGCAGCAAGAAAGTATCGGCCATGTGTGTCTGCAATAAGAAGGTCATCGGTGTATTGAAGTGAGCGTGGTTTCTGCCCCTCCCACCAAGTTTGATCGGTCTCGAAACGGTGGAGGGGGCGGAGGGTAGCAGCATCCATGAGAACGTTATTTATCAGGAGACGATCTCCTTTCGGGGAGATCAAGATCACCTCAGGATAATTTGGAGACGAGAAATGGTGTCGCTTGCCAGACGACACCTCAAAAATCGTGTCGTCGGTGGCATAGTAGGTGTGGCGACGTAGAGGGTCGGGGGCGATTAGGATGGTGCTTCTGGGAAAGACAAATTCGTGGTGAGAGGTCTTAGGTGTCACTTGGCTTGCTCCTTTTTTTGTCCTGTTCCCATTTTTGTATTGCTGCTTGCGTCGCTTTATTCATAACAGGGCTACTCTGATTGTGGAGAAGTGGTGCTTGTGCCCTGGCAAACTTGGCCCGAAAGGCGTCGCGAAATTCTTTGGAGAGCTGTTCGTCCAAAGCAGGAAGTGGCTCTGATGGCAGGATCGTACTTTTCAAGAACGCATTTGTAAACTTCCCTTCCGGATCGAAGGCTCCTCGTAGGCGCAGGAAGTCGGGGAGCTTGGGGTAGCCGGTGGGCTTCATCGTGAAGACTTTGCCCCAGTGGGGACGCGGGGCAAACGGGGCGAGAGCTTCTTCAATAACCGGTAGGAGCGCGAGTACTTCGGGGATACTTTGTTTCCAGGTGAAGTGAAAGCCGACCGAGTCGCGCCCGTAGTGGGGGCTGAGCCAGAGGTTGTCAGCGGCGATGGTGCGAATCTCGGAGATCATGAGCTGCGGCGCGAGTTTTTCGCGAAGTGCAGCGATGGCGGTGAAAGCCGCGAGGGCGTTTTCCCGCGCCACGAAGTACTCGCTCTGGAGCTCCGCGCCGCTGCTGGGCGTAAAGGCGAGCTTGAAGTGCGGCAGGCGCTCGTGCCAGGGGCCGGGGATGCCGCACTGGGGCGTGCAGCTCTCGGCGGAGTGATCGGGGAGCGGGTGACGGTTCTCGGTAGCCTTTTGCACCCCAAAGAGCGTCTCGGGAAAGTCGCCGGTTTTTGACTTCACCCAGACTTGGTTCACAAACGCACTCTGCCAATCCGTGAAGAGGCTGACGGAGTAGCCTGCGCTGGTGATTTCGTCGAAGTGGGCGAGAAGTGCCTCGACCGGGAGGTTGGTGTAGGCGGTCTGCGCGATCTCGTAGGTGGGCTGAATTTTAAGCGTGAGCTGCGTGACGATGCCCAGTGCGCCCAGATGGACCACCACGCCGTCGAAATCATCGCCGTGGGTTTCGCGGGAAAGAGACACTTTTTCGCCGCTGGCCTTGACCAGCTCCATCCCCACCACAGATGTCGCGAGGTTGCCGTTGTGATTTCCGGAGCCATGCGTGCCCGTTGCCACGGCTCCTGCCACGGAGATATGCGGTAGGGAGGCGAGATTTGGGAGCGCGAAGCCTTCTGCGTGCAAAAAACTCGCTAGCTCACCGTAGCGCACGCCGCTCTCAACCGTGACGGTTCTTTTTTCCCGATCCAGCCCGAGGATCTTGGTGAGCTTCTCGGTCGAGATCATGTCCTCGGGGCAGTCCGCAATCGCATTGAAGCAGTGGCGCGTCCCGAGGGCGCGTAGCTGTCCGCATTGGCAGACGAGGTCTTGTACCTGTACCACACTCGTTGGTTTGTGCAACCACTCCGCACTATACGTCAGATTGCCCGCCCAGTTTTTCCGGCTTTCCATACGGCTATTTTACGCCATATGCTACGCTCGTTTTAGCACGATCACCAGATAGATCACCACCATCCACAGAAGCGTGAAGGCGAGGCCACGCTGCCAGCGGAATTTTCGGTGCTGACAAAGCGAGAGCACTCCCTCGGTGAGGAAGCCCAGAACCAGCGCAATCCCGGTCAGCACCGCTAAAATCGTCTCCACCAATCCCGGAAACTCACCTGCATAGGAAATCGCAGGAATCATGAGCAGCACCCATGCTGCCCAGAGTAGTTTTTGTCGCATCTTCTACCTCCACTGGCATTCTAGGGCGTGCGGCAAAGAGGCTACCTGATGCAAAAGGCCCATTTATTACGGGAGGCGTGTGATAAGCCAATAGAGCCCTGCAAGCCCGATACCCACCGAGAGTGCTTTGATCAGCTTGGGGTGAAGCTTTGGCTTGTCTTCAGCGAGCTTGGCGAGGGCAGGCGCAACCGTGATCACGATGAGTGCCTGGCCGAGCTCAACGCCCGCATTGAACGCTGCCAGCGCGACGCCGAGCGCGTCTTTGGGTAGCCCTACTTCCGCTAGTGCGCCTGCGAAGCCAAAGCCATGGATTAGGCCAAACCCAAAAGCAAACCAAGGGCGTACATCACGCCGCTTTAGCTCAGGGTTACGAGGCCGCAGATTTTCCACCGCAATGGCGACAAGGGAGAGTGCGATGAGCGGCTCGACGATACGTGGCGAGGGATTCCAGAGCCCCAGTGCAGCCACAGTGAGCGTGATGCTGTGCGCCAGAGTGAAGGCCGTGACTGTCTTGAGGAGCTGCTTTAAGCCGCCACCGAGTAGCAGCAAGCCCAGCACGAAGCAGACATGGTCGGGGCCGCCGAAGATATGCGCGACTCCCTCGCGTACAAAGCGCAGAAAGACCTGCCCGCGGCTCTCACGAACCGTCTCTTTCGTCAGCTCCAGCGTGGGGTGGTTGGCATCCAGAAGCGTCTCGATCTCCGAATGGCCGTCGCGAAAGATCGATACCACGAGCTTCGATGTGGCATCCTCTGGGTAGAGACGTGTGAGCACCTCGGGATCGGTCACTTCTTTGTCTAATGTTGCCTGCCAGGTCACGAGATCATTGGGATCGTCGCGCAGGAGGTTGGTTTTCTGCGGCGCAAAGTCCGTGCCCGAAAAGCGTAGCCGCACCCGCTTGCGAAACGCCAGATCCATTGTCAGCGGCTCCAGCGGTTTCCCCTCAGCTTCCGTGAGCAGGCTGAGGTGGGTCGTAACACTCACCACGGTTTTCCCCTCTCCGACAATCACCCGTAGCCCCGAGAGCATCGGATCGTGTGCGCGCGCAGGAAGTGCGAAAAAGAGCGCTAGGAGAGCGAGCACGAGCTGTCTCACGGGGGCGGAAGCTCCGTCTTCCCGAGTAGCTTTAACCCATCGGCACTGTACTGGTAGAGCGTGTTGCCACGCTGGATAAAGAGAAACTGCCCCCTACCTGCCATACTTGTTCCATCTAAACCTCCGATTCCGCCGGGAGGGCCACCAGGACCACGTCGCTGGAAGCTGGCATCGGGCTGGCCACGGAACTTGCGGGGGATGAAGGGGAACGAGTCGGTGAGAACGTAGTAATATGTGCCCTCGGGAAACTCCGGCGTGATCCCGTAGCGTCCGTTCCAGGGATCGAGGTCGCCGCTACCCTTGACAAACTCAAAGTCGTTCTCAAACGAGCCGTCATAGGCTCCGCCGGGGGCATCGCCACTTTCGCGCGCGCCGCTCTTGAGCCTGTAGCTCGGCTTGAGCTTCTTCAGTGGCGATTTGGCACTGGTAGCGCTGCTGTAGCCGTAGTTTCCATAGATCGGGTAGCCATCAGCGGCCCAGCCCACCAGCGCCATTTTTCGCTGCCAGTCAAGCTTCTTGAGCAGGCCCATCGGCATCCCGTGGTAGTGGTAGGCTCCCGTCGGCTGCACATGTGCTAGGTTTTCGTCCACTCCTAGCCCACCCTGTGCCCCCATCACGCCGGTCATCGCCTCATAGCGCCACGTACGATTGCCGTTCCAGAACTCCGCGGTGGAGGGATCGAAAGGTACGCCATTGACCGCAATCCCAAAGTCTTGTCCGTTAGTGCTGATGTTCTCGTCGGAGGCTGTCGGCTTGACAGGCACCTTGAGAGTATAGCGCTGGGGCGAGATGGCGTTCGGGTTGCCACGGTTGGGGAACTGCCCGGTTACATGGTCCGGAATCCCATTGGCCGTGATATAGCGAAAGCCGTCCCGAATTTCGATCTTGACTTCGTTCTTAAAGCCCCCCGCTGTCTGACTCTGTGCCCGAAGCGCGATAGTGGCAGTCAGTGTTGTTGCGAGGCCCGTGATAAGAAAAAGCGTGTTGCGTTTCATCGTGCTCTGATTTTAAGCCGACCCAATGAAGAAGTCATGAAGTGAATAAGCTGTAGAGCAAACCTATTCAAAGCGCGGGAAAAAGAACCAATAAAATTTCCGTTGGATAGGTTTTGCCGAGATTCGTCGGGCGTTGAGAATCGTGTAGCCACCATTCGGGGTGACTTTTTCCTCTATCATAAAGACATCCGTGATTGGATTTTTATCGCTGTCATGGATGATATTGCGCCGTACCAGAAAGCCTCCCGAGACTACCTGAGTAGTTGTCTTGGTCAGGCCCAATTTTGCGAAGATCGCGAGAGTACATTCCCCAAAGTACCCAGAGGACTCGCGCATTCCCGAAGGAATTACCTCGGCCCAAGCTTGTGTTCTGAGGAAGTCTTGCATTAAGTACCAGGTTTGTGTTGCTGTTCTGAGGCGGACAAAATCAAGTGCGGCTTCCGGTGAAGAAACCTCAACTTTGTCTTTGAGCTGAGCAAGCGTGGTGATTTTTGTACGCTGCTTACCCTCTTCAAGATAAAGTTTTACAAATGCCTCAAGAGGAAAACCAGGTAGACGATTGTGAGGAATATCAATAATGAGTTTTCCTTTGACACGAAACAATGTCTTGATTGGTTTTCCTATGTCTGGATAGTGCATCGTGTTAGTTGCAGTTGGGGCGGACGATTGCCTTGACATCCACGCGGAAAGTTGGGTCGGGGACGCTAAAGCGAAGCGCGGTTCCGGCAAGCCCTTTGGGATCGAAGCGCAGGATCAATCGCACCGGCTTGCTCTTTGATTCTGTCTCGAAAAGTAGTGTTTGGGCGTTGCCTGCTCCCTGTGCCAGCCCTGAGTCGCGTAGCTCGGGGGCATCGGAGCGGGCAGGGATCGAGTTGCCGTCTTCTAGTACCAGAGTCACGCCCTGCCAGCCAGTTCCCGCAGGCGCAACACCGCCGGATTTGCTGCCATTACGAATCTCGACTTTTACTTTCCAGCCCATTCCCTCGGTGGTGGGATCGGCTTTCTCGACGCTCATCACTTGAAAGCGCCAGATGCCATTGAAGAGCCACTCGCCCCCCTTGCCCTCAACGGCATTTTGTTGGTTCGCTCCACCCGCACCGGTGGTTGTGGAAGCCGTGGGCAGTGTCAGCTCGACGCCGCCACGGGTGTACTGCACGCCCACTCCTGCGGCTTTGAGTGCATCTGCCGAGATATACGTCGTCCCTTTGACCACGACTGCGCCCGCTGGTATGGATTTGCCATTGATCCGCAGGCTTAGTGCTTGCTGGGCCGCAGCCATCGAGGCCACGGCCAGAGTGACGATTCCCAGTCCGTAGATACGTTTCATCTTCGGGTTCTCCCAAAGAGATTCTACCTCGAATTAGCGCAATGGGAACCCGGAGACATCCAGATCGGGTTTGGTTGTCCAGCGGGCTTTCCAGCCAGGTTTTTCGATCTTGGTTCGGAAAAGCACCGTGTTGTCTTTGTCTAGGTCGCGGGTCCAGATAAACTTTGCGCCCTCGAAGTTGTAGTCGTAGTAGGGCTTTTTAGGGTTGACGCGCTCGGTGGTGAACTCGGTGGCGTTGTCCCACTTGGAGTCATCGAAGCTGGGGAGATACCAGCTCGTCGGGATCGGCTCGTACTGGATAGGGGGAGCGCTGAAGATGCGCTTTGCCTTCCACTTGGCATCGCTTATCGTGCCATCACTGAACTTCAGCACAAAGCCGCCATCGCCGATACGGTCGCCGTACTCAAAACCCGTTTTCGGGTCGGCGTTGTCCTTGGCGATAATGGCGATCGTCATCGGGTACTCGGGGAGAAGATTGATATTGACGACATTATGCGGCAGGAAGTCAATCGGATCCACGGCGACGAGCTTACCATTGATATACATCGCAAACCAGTTGTCGGCATAGACATTGGCCTGGATCACATCGCCCATCTCGGGTTTGATAATCCCTCCCTGACCCCCGCCACCACGCGGCGGCTGGGCTAGTGCCAGAGCAAGGCTCCCGGCACCGACCAGAGCACCCAGAAAAAACGGAACGTATCTCTTAATATTCATCATTCTGACCTTTGTCTTTCGTAGGCGACATTGAGCACCGACGCGCTTAGTACTTTGCCTTCCAGGGATTTCAAGAGCGTATCACGAGTCACACCCGACGAGGTATCGAGCTTGACTTGATCGGAGAGGGCGTAGAGCGTCAGGATGTACCACTTCTTGCCCGGCCCCTGCGAACACGGCGGCGCGTACTGGCTGCGGCGGTTGACCGTATTGACCCCACGTGCTCCAGTTGTCCTATCGTTCTGCGGAATCGCCTTGATATCCAGGGAGATATTGTAGGCGAGCCAGTAGACATGGGGCGCTTCCGTCTCACCGGGTGGGTAGTGGTGCATCACCAGCGCGAAGGACTTGGTTCCCGCAGGCGCATTCTTCCACGCCACCGGCGGTGAAGCGCTCTCCCCATCGCAAGTGAAGGCTTTAGGAAGAAGCCCGCCATTCTCCACTACTGAGCTGATGAGCTGAAAATCCGTGGGCTTGGCAGGCGTGATGGACGGCCCGGGACGCTCTTGCTGCCTGCCTCCGCCACCTTGGCCGCGCTGTGGGTAGTTAAGCGTGATCGCCTTACCTTCCGGGTTGACATAGTCAAAGGTGTAGCTGCCGTTAGTTTCCACTTTGTAGTTCACAAGGCACGTCTGGCCCTGGATCACGTAGGTCAGCGAGTAGCTGCCCGGTTTGGGGCGCGAGAACGCCGTTATCTTGGCACCGGGCAGAGGTGGCGTGTCCGGGCGCGGGCTCTGAGCACGTGGCTGTGGATCCACCTGCCCTCCAATCTCCTGCACCTCGCCGTGAAAGCCGCCGTTGAGATAGGGGTAGGTCTTTGTTCCGTGGTAGTGGTAGCCAAGTGCCGCCGTGGTGTGCCCGTTGAACTCATCCAGCCCAGTGACTGGCTTGCCATCGGGCTCACTCTGGCCGTAGATCGCGTAGCCATCGAGGGCGTAGGCAATCGGCTTGCCTCTCCCTAGAATTTTTTCGAGATAGAGCGGCGCGATATGGTAGTGGTAGTCGTCGGCGCGGCCACAGTGCCCGCCAAACTCATCCAGCTCCCCGATCTTAAATGAGTCCACGCCCCGGTTATTGAGTGCATTGAAGATCGGGACACCATCGGCAGCAAGGGCCATCGCGCCCCGGAAAAAGTGGGTCTTGCCTGAGAGCGGATTGGCGGCAGGTACTGGCCTCAGCGGAAACTGCCAGGCGTTGCTACCCACATAGCGCTGGGGAATCGGCACCTGCTGCTGCCACGCCGTGATCCCGACCATCAGCGGGTGATCTGGCATCCCATCCGACTCGACATAGAAGTTCTTCGCGTCCGCGCGGGTCTTTACGTTTGGCGCAAAAGGCTTAAAGCTTGCCGCAATCGCCTCTGCCGTCGCGGACGACGATGCCGCCTGACGGTGCGACGCAATCGCGATCACCGGCACCGCCGCCAGCCCGAGCGCTGCGAACAACCAGAGTCTTGGTTTCATAGTCGCTATTATCCTGGAAAGAGATGAAGCTTCCATGAAGAAGCACAAGACCTAGAGGCAACCACTCATAAATGCATCACCGGATTTGCGACAGTAGAAAAAAATGAAGTCCCGTATGAATGCCCCGCAGAAGTGTGTACAATTGGAACGATGAAACGAGATAATCTGACTCCAGCGCAGCGACGCGCACGTTTTTTGAAGCTCCTTGACCGGCCCCGGGTATCTCTTGATGTCAAGATGGTGGGAAGTGTCAGTGGAATGCTTGTAACCGAGCAGGGGACGTTTGCCAGTGAGCCGGGTGAGCGGGTGCCGTTTCTGCTCCAGCGCCCCCTAGATTCAGAGAAGGATAAGATCAAGCGGCCTGCGGTGCTGGTGCTGCACGGGACGGGCGGAAGCAAAGAGGGCAATAAAGCGCTTCTGGCTGAGCTGGCGCAACGTGGGTTTGTGGCGCTCGCCATAGATGGGCGCTACCACGGCGAACGCGTGCCGGGCGGGGCAAAGAGCACCAAGGAGTACAACGAGGCGATCTTTCGGGCCTACCAGAAGCCGGAGCCGCGTCCCCATCCACTCTACTTCGACACGGTCTGGGACGTGATGCGCACCATAGATTTTCTGCAAAAACACTCCGCCGTAGACGGCAAGCGCATCGGGGTGGTGGGCTTTAGCAAGGGAGGGATCGAGACCTGGCTCGCCGCGGCTGCCGATGAGCGCATCAAAGTCGCCGTTCCCGCGATCGCCGTGCAATCACTGCGCTGGAGCCTGGAGAACGAGAAGTGGCAGGCACGGGCGGGTACGGTCAAAGAGGCGCATCTCTCGGTGGCGCGGGAGCTGGGAAAGAAAGAGATTGATGCTGAGGTCTGCCGTGCGCTCTGGGGAAAAGTGCTCCCCGGAATCCTAGACGAGTTCGACTGCCCCCAGATGCTCACGGCGATCGCGCCCCGTCCGTTGCTCATCCTCAGCGGCGAGAACGACCCGAACTGCCCGCTGGAGGGGGCCAAGCTCGCCTTCACTGCCGCGGAGAATGCCTACAAAACCAAGCGTGACTGCCTGGAAATTGATGTTGCCGCAGGAGTTGCCCATAAAGTCACCGACGAGCAACGTCAGCTCCTGGTGAACTGGCTTGTGCGTTGGCTCAAGCCGTAGTCATGCCCAATGCCACCCCCTCCGGCAAGCAGGTCAGGGACTGAGTAGAGGCAACGACACTGATAGCGAGAACCATAGATTATGTTGTTTTTTGCGACTCTGGCGACGACGTTTAGGCTACCTTTGAGCAACAAAAACACTTCACTGCAGATGTGAGCCATAAGCTAAAGACACCTCTGAGGCGTATTAAAGGTATGGCCAGCATGGCACTCCTCGCCCCCTAACACCCGAGCGCCTACTCGCGACTCTACAGAACATTGACCGCGCTCGCGCCCGGCTCGACGGCGGAACCGGCTTGGGCCTTGCTCTCTGCAAAAGCATTGCGCAGGCACACGGCGGACAAATTTCGTTTGCCAGTGCGCTGGGCCAGGGAACCGGGTGCAGGTCATAAAAGTGGTGAGGTAGCAGGCTGAAAAACGCGGCGACTCCAAAAGGCAAAAAAGGAATCCAACT
>NZ_JANNYP010000198.1:0-13392 GCF_031410135.1 Armatimonas sp.
GCTCCCAGAATCCAGAGATCTGCATCTAAAAGCTGGCGCATGTCCTCGCCTTCGTCCAGCGGCTCGTGTTTTTTCGTAGCAAGGATAAGCCGCTGCGCCCGTCGGTCTGAAACGAGTGCAGCGCTCTGCTCCTCGTTGTCGTGGGCCTTCGGGTCGTAGACGGCATCGTGCCAGAGGGCAGCAAGATACAGCGAGGGTGGAAGTGTTGGGCCGCACCACCGAGAGAGCGCCCCCAAGACCGCCCGCAGGTGCCGCACCGTGTGGTAGCGTAGGTGTGGCTCCGAGTAGCGCTGCAAAACTTCAGGCGGGATCTGCATCGCCTTCAGGAACCACGTTCGCATAGATTTCCCGAAGGGGGAGAGTGACTTCCAGGCTCGCGATCACCAGCTCCGCTTCCAGGCTAATATAAGCCTCGTAAAGCCAGCGTGTCTCGTTTTTGTCTGGACGACTGTAGCAATCCACCTGAACTCTATCCTGGTAGACATGGATAATCTCTTGCACCGAGGGAATACTGCGATACTCCGTGAGCTTCCAGCCCCGATCTGCCCGCTCCGTCGAGTCAGAGAGTACCTCAATCAGCACCTGGGGGTTTGTCAGACAGTCTTGGTCATTGTAGACACGGTCGCCACAAGTAACGACAACATCCGGATAGACATACGATCTCGAAGTTTTCCCCCGTAGATCATGCGTCGCCGTCCGACAAGACTTCCCACGTAGCTCTATGTAGAGTTGCCCCGAGATGTTTTCAACGATATCAATATGCTCTTCGGAGGCCCCTACCATGCGAATCACGATGCCATCGTGCCACTCGCTACGGCTATCGGCCTGACGCTCGGCTTCCAGATACTCCTCAGGAGCTATTTTCGGCTCTAACTTAAAAGCATACATGGCCACAATCTCTCTTATTTCTCTGTGGGAGCCGCCACGTGGCGCATCGTGAAGTTAAGGACATCGCGCAGGTGCTCGTCCCAGTAGGGCCAGGTGTGGGCACCATCGAACTCCGCGAACTCAAACGGAAGTCCCTTTTCCAGAAGACGGCGCTCCATATCGCGGTTCGTCTGGATTAAGAAATCGTCCTTGCCACAGTCGAAGTAGAGCGTCGGGCCACGCCACGCGCCTTTTTTATCGGTGAGCTTCTCGATCTTGGGCCAGAGCGCGTTCGTGGCATAGAGCTTTTCGGTGTCGGTCGGATACATCTTCTGGACAAAGTTTAGGATGGGCTTGCCCTCGCCCCACTCAACAACACCTGAAAGCGAGGCGGCGGCGCAGAACTTGCCGGGGTTGTCGAGTGCCAAGTGCCAGGAGCCGTAGCCACCCATCGAGAGCCCCGCAATCGCTCGGCCCTCGCGCTTGTTGATCGTCCGAAAAGTGCCCTCCACTTCGGGCATCAGCTCTTTCTCAAAGTACGTCTGCCAGCTTCCAAAGCCGGGCGAGTTCTGGTAGAACGAGTCGCCCTGGGAGTCGGGCAGCACAACAATCAGCGGCAGGTCTGCGAGATAGGCCGCCGTGCCTGCGTTTTTGAGCCAGTCCGTATGCTTCCCAAACGCGCCATGCATTAAGTACAGCACCGGGTAGCGCTTGGTATTTCCCGACTCCCAGTATCCTTTGGGCAGGAGCACGGTGCATGGGACAAACTTGCCCAGCGCCTCGGACTCGATATGTAGCGTGATCGCTCTCTTGCGCGCCGCGATTTTCTGCTCTTCCGTGATCACAGGCATAAACGGGGGTGGTGTCTGGCCGCGGGGAGTGAACTCGGGAGCGTAGGGCAGGCTGCTGTTTTTCGCTTGGAAGCCTGCTGGTGGCGCAGGGCGACCCGCCTCTTGCCACGCGCTTTCGAGCAGGCTTGCCAGCGCCGCGCCGCCCATTTCGAGCCGCCTGATGGCAATCGGCTTGGCCGCGGGCGTAAAAGCACTCCAGTAGGCATCGCTAAACGTATCCCCCGCCGCCGCCGCACTGGCTTTCTTGTCAATAACCAGGATACTGGGAACTTCGTTGATGCTGGCTTGCAAGATCGAGAACATCGTCGCGACGGA
Source organism: Armatimonas sp. (assembly GCF_031410135.1). Taxonomy (GTDB): domain Bacteria; phylum Armatimonadota; class Armatimonadia; order Armatimonadales; family Armatimonadaceae; genus Armatimonas. The sequence goes on from NZ_JANNYP010000198.1 coordinate 2,034, forward strand.
GTCTTTGTCTTTCGTCAGCGAGATTTTCCCCGGCTTCAGCTCGGAATACGCCACGCTTTTCTCCAGCATCACGGACTCAAAGCGGGCGTGAATGCCTTTCTGCGAGGGCTCCGAGAGCTGGCCGTCGTAGTTCTCCGTGGCATGGAACGGCACGTGGGCATCCCCGACGTAGTGCGAGAGATAGGCCGCCTGCACCATCGCATCATCCCAGCGCTTCTCGCGCATCGCCAGCACCATAAGGCCGTAGATGCGCCGCACCGTCCAAGGGTTCATGCCGTCGCTACGCAGCTTCATGTAGTCGCTGATCTTCTGCACGGCGGCGAAGTCTTGTGGGATTTTACTGAGATCGGAGCCAAAGCCAAAGCGCTCACCGTCTAAAAAATGCCGTCCTGCCTCGGCGTGATCGGGCCGGTTACGCCAGCGATCCGGGTGTGAGGAAGCGGCGGCAAACCAGTCTTTATTGAGGAGCATCAAGGTCTTGAGCGGGGAGGCAGGCAGCGTGTCCACCGCGAGCTTGGCGACATAGGTATGACCGACTCCCCCCCAGGCATGGGAAACCGAGGCGACCGCAACGGTCGCCAGAAGCGAAAAAGCGAGTTTTTTTATCATCGTCGTAGTCCCTGCTGGGTGATCGTTAGTTGGAGGCGCTGGAGCGTGGTTTCCTCGTGACGGATTTCGAGAGTATGGATTCCAAAATTATGGAAAGTCAGATCGAGTGTCGGTAAGAGCTTAGCCGTCACGGCTTCGTCGTCCGTGGGGAGCGTAAAGTCTAGCCAGTTCGGGGAGTCAAGCGCCTGGCCATGGGGGGAGAGCAAGTGGAACTCTAGGCGGCACGCCTTACCGCGATCGGCCTCGTCTAGCTCTAAGTTGAGAAAGAGTGGCATCTTCTCCAGCGTGACCGGCAAGCCCGGAAACCCAAAGCCCTCTGAGAGTCCGCACAGATCAATCCCGTTCTGACCCTGTCGTACACTGTCCACAAAAACCGCACAGGAAATCGTCATTTCTTCTCCGCTCCGTAGCGCGTTCGGTACTTACGCAGCGCCTTTACCAGGATCGAGCCCGCGACCGCTGTGTAGGCGATTCCGATGAGCAACACGAGCCAGGCGAAGTGCTTGTCCTTTTCGGGGAGCTGGAAGGCGAGTGTGATAATCGTGCAAAAGGCGACCAGCCCCACGGCCATACGCAGAGCAAACATCGTAAGAATGAGCTTATCCGCGCCCTTGCTGGGCTTTGGCCGTGCTCGCTGTGGGCGCATCATTGCCGCTGTGCCTCCCGCTGCTGGGCAAGCTTCTCTACACGCTCCGCACTCAGCTTTTTCCAGAGCACGATGGTCGTCCGGTGGAGCCAGAGCGAGCCGAGCGAGAGTACCACCACGGAGGTCCAGCTTTTTTGCACAAGGCTAAAGACCACCATGATATTGACGACGAGACAAAGAAAGAAGCGCCCCAGCAGATGCAGCAGATCCGCTGGGTCGGTGATAGGCTCAGCACGTTTTGGCATGGCTATTATGGTACCGCATTGCCTACGCCGTATCCCACGCTTCTTGGGCGAGGCGGGTCATCAGGAGGCCCTGCTCCCAGCGGTCGGAGATCTCTTTGCCGTCGGGAGTGGTGATAGCGTAGCGCGGTGGGCCAAGCTCGGAGGAGAACGGGAGAATATCACCGGGATCTGCACCCGCTTTCCAGCTCTTCATCGCCAGGGTCCAGAGCTTCACAAAGAAGCGTGCCCAGGGCGTGGTGCCATCACCGCAGTCCACTTGTACCTGCTCGCCGTTGCTGATGCGCCCATGGACATGCGCGACGCGCTCCAGAATCGGCAGCATCCGCTCGTGGGCTTTTTCGTCCTCCCAGCCGTAGAACTCGCCGACCACCACGAAGTGCGACAGATCCGCCGTGATGCGAATCTCGGGGACGCGCTCGATTAAAGCGAGGGTTTGCGGGATCGTCTCCGTGAAGTTCCCTCGGTGCGTCTCCACAAAGTAGCAGAGCCCGGCCTCATTGGCGACTTTCCGGCCCTCGGTGACCAGCTTGGCGACGGTGTCTACAGGCGTGTAGGCATCGGCGGGCTGCGCCATGACATAGTCCGCTCCAACCCGAACCGCACGCTCAATCAGCCTCTGTGTGTCCTCAACTTTATAGGGCCGGTGTCCTAGTGCAAGCCGCAGCCCGTGACGTTTAAGTGCCTCCGTGACCTCTTTCTCGTTTTCGTCACTGAGCCAGCACTCGACTCCCTCTAGCCCCGCCGCCTTGCAGTGCGAAAACTTTTCATCGAGCGTCCACTCCGCCGCTCCGTTCATCGGAAGCTTCGCCATCCCCCAGAGTGTCTGCTGCACCCGCAGGCGCGGAGCGTGGCTTGAGCCATCATTGAGCCTATCAAAAGCCGCCATAGTTAAAATCGTCCTCCTTAGTGAGTATACTCGCAGAATGGATGAATCCGCAGAGGTAGAACACATCGGGGAGCCGGAACTAACAGACGAAGAGCAACAACAAGTTCCTCCCACCCCCGCAGAGCTGGTTGTGATGGGATTAGCAACACTCTTAGATGCCTTTGAGAAAGAGCTAGACGAGGACGAGGCTACGAAGGCACTGGTCACTACTCCCACCGGTGAGATTCTGGATGTAGACGGTTTTGGCTCCGCGCTCCCGGACTTTGTCTACTTCGATGGCCGCGACGACGAGGGCCGCAAGACGCGTACTATCCTTCCCAGTAGCGTAGCGGCGCTGACACTCAAGGCGATCCATGTCCCCGCAAGCCACGGAACCGAGACCCGCGAGCGCGTGGGCTTCCGTATCCGCACCGCTCTCCCCGAGAACACGCCGCCCGATGTCTAAAAAACCCTAAACAGTCCGAATATGGGAGCCACGCCGGAGCAGGTATGGCACATCTAGCCGCCAGCCCGTTTCTTGAGCCACCAGCTCCGCTTGTCGTGCCAGAGCCTCAGGAACCGCGTTTTCTTCCCAGCCTAGCCACTGACGATCCGTCAAGACCAGCTCGCCGCCCGTACCGCGCACCCGAACCCGGTAGCGCTGCCAGTTGCCCTTTGTCTCAACTCTCTCAATATAGACCCAGCCATCGGTAATGCGTATCACCCGCCGCCAGCCCCGGAAGATAACCCGGTGCTCCACGTAGTTCTCTCGGATCAGCACCTCTTGGCGCAACCAACGGCGACGTACCAAACGCAGCGTACCGTCTGTCAGGCGCATCGTAGAGTCGGTCTTTATTCGATTAGCTCGTGCCATATCTTAGAAACGCAAAAGCTCCCCAAGTGGTTACGGCTTGCAACCAGACAAAAGGAAAGACTGTCTGAGTTGGTGAACACACTCTCAGGAGAACAATATGGGACTTTTTGATGCCATTCGCGGCCAGTTTATTGATGTCATCGAGTGGCTAGATGACTCACAAGACACGCTCGCCTTTCGCTTTGAGCGACAGGGCAATGAAATTAAGAACGGTGCGAAATTAATCGTTCGCCCCGGACAGACAGCGGTATTTGTTAATGAGGGCCAGGTCGCCGATGAATTTGTCGAGGGCACCTACACGCTCTCCACCCAGAACCTGCCGATTCTGACCACACTGAAGTCTTGGCCGCACGGCTTTAACTCCCCGTTCAAGGCCGAGGTCTATTTTTTCAATACCCGCCAGTTCACAGGCCTGAAGTGGGGAACGCCGCACCCCATCACTCTCCGCGATCCCGAGCTCGGCCCGGTGCGCCTGCGCGCTTTTGCCACCTACTCCATGCGCATCGGCCACGCCGCGACGCTCCTGCGCCAGCTGATCTCCACCAACCCGAGCTTCGAGACCGACGATGCCGCCGACCAGCTTCGGGCGTTTATGACCACGCACTTTGCGGAGTGGATCGGCAAGGGCGAGATCGGGGTCTACGACCTCGCGGCCCACTACACCCAGATCGGGGATGCGATGCGGGTCGCGCTCCAGCCAGACTTTGCGCAGTACGGCCTGGAAGTCATGCACATTCTCATCGAGAGCGTGAGCCTGCCACCAGAAGTCGAAGCCGCGATTGATAAGCGCACCCAGATGGGAATCTTAGGCGACATGAACCGCTACACCCAGTTCCAGGCCGCTAATGCTATCGAGGCCAGCGCCAACAACCCCGGCGGCGGCAACCCCGCGCTCGATCTGGCCATGGGAATCGCCATGGGCAACCAGCTCCAGAACTCTATGAACGGCGGGGCAAACGCTGGCTCCCCACCGCCTCTACCACAGGCCGCGTGGTTTGTAGGGGTGAACGGTGCGCAGGAAGGCCCGTTTGATCTTGCAGCGCTGGCACAGAAGAATATCTCCCGCGAGACGCTAGTCTGGAAACAAGGCATGGCGGGCTGGGAGCCTGCTGGGGAAGTCACCGAGCTGGCAAGTGTCTTTGCCAATGTCCCCCCGCCTCTGCCGAAATGAGAGTGTCCCCCCTACCCCCCGCCCGGCGGGGGGAATATAAGGAATTACCTCTTAGATTCCCCTGTCGGGTACCAGCTTGCTGGTGTTGGGATAGGGGGGCTGGTTCATGAGATACCCTTGCCCAGGTTGCTCCGCTGACCTAGAGTTCGATCCGAAAGCGGGGCAGCTCAAGTGCCCGTACTGTGGCTCTGAGGTCTCGGTTCCGCAGGAGAACACGGCGCGGGAGATTCGTGAGAATGACCTCCAGCTCTATCTCACACCCGATGCCTCGCGTTTAGCGCGTCTGGCCGAAAACGCAGTAGAAGTTGCCTGTGAGAGCTGCGGCGCGGTCACGGAGTTCACGCCCCCCGAGGTGGCGGGCTTCTGTCCGTTCTGCGCCGCGAAGATCGTCGCGCAGCCCATTGCGGCCCACCCACTCATCGCTCCTGAGGCCGTGCTCCCCTTTGCGGTTCCCAAGAAAGATGCCCAAGTGGCAATCAAGCGCTGGCTAGGCTCGCGCTGGTTTGCCCCGAGTGCTCTAAAGAACATGGCGCGTCAAGACGGCATTGCGGGGGTCTATCTCCCGCACTGGACCTACGACTCCCAGACCCAGAGCCGCTACCGAGGCGAGCGGGGCGAGCACTACTACGAAACCGAGCGCTACAGCGAGACGGATCAGAATGGGCGAATTGTCTGGAAGGAGCGCCAGGTGCAGAAAACCCGCTGGTACCCAGCCTCGGGCACGGTCGCACGCTTCTTTGACGATCTTCTCATTCCCGCCTCTCGCGCCGTCAATCCCTCAAGAGTGCAAGACCTCTCGCCGTGGGATCTGCAAGCCCTGGTGCCGTACGAGCCTGCGTATCTGGCGGGGTTTCGGGCGCAGCGCTACCAGGTGGATCTGGGGACGGGCTTTGAGAGCGCCAAGGAGATCATGTCCGGCGTGATCCACTCTGATGTGCGCTCTGATATTGGTGGCGACGAGCAGCGCGTGCACAGCATCCAAACCGACTACTCCGCCGAGACGTTCAAGCACATTTTGCTCCCCATCTGGATCGCGGCCTATCGCTTTGAGGGAAAGGTCTTTCAGGTACTCATCAACGCCCGCACCGGCGAAGTCCAAGGCGAGCGTCCGTACAGCATCTGGAAGATCGCAGGCGTGGTGCTGCTGGTGATCGCCGCTATCGCACTGTACTACTGGTGGCAAAACGGCCAGCAGAAGCCGCAGGTGTAGTCCCTGAACCCATCCCCCCGGCCCCCTTCCCTCTACGAAGGAAGGGGGAGAGGGAGAGGGCTGGCAAACCCTCCCTAACCCTCCCTGCCCTGAGGGAGGGTGCCGAGGAACGAGGCGGGTGGGTTCGCTAGGTGGGTTCGGGTGGTACCCTAGAATATGCGTCGTTTTTTCTTGATCGTCTTAGATGGCTGCGGCTGCGGCGAGCTCCCCGATGTACTGGAGTATGGGGTGGGTGATCTGGGCTCAAATACGCTGGCCAATACTGCAAAGGCTGTAGGTGGCGTACATCTGCCGACACTGGAGCGGCTGGGCCTGGGTAACCTCACCGAGATCAGGGGAGTGAAGGCGAATCCCGATGCGCCAAGCCACTGGGGGCGGCTGGCGGAGAAGAGCAAGGGCAAAGACACCGTCACAGGCCACTGGGAGATGATGGGCGTGATTACCGATCCCGCGTTTCCGATCTATCCCAACGGCTTCCCTGACGACCTAATCGCAGCTTATGAGGCGACGATTGGAACAAAAACCATCGGGCACTACCCCGCGTCAGGGACGGAGATTCTCAAACAGCTTGGCGAGGAGCATCTACATACGGGCTATCCCATTGTCTACACCTCGGCGGACTCGGTCTTTCAAGTGGCGGCGCACGAAACGTACTTCGGGCTGGAGCGGCTCTATGAGATCTGCGAGATTGCGCGGGCCACTCTGCCACTGTGCCGGGTGATCGCACGACCTTTTGTCGGCGAGAGTGCAGAGACATTTCGGCGCACCGAGAATCGCAAAGACTGGCCGCTGCCGCCACCACACCTCACCACGCTGGATCGGCTCTCGGAGGCAGGCAAGACGACGCACTTTATCGGTAAGACCTGCGAGCTGTTTCCCGAAGCGCCGGGTCAGCACCGCGAGCTAACCACCAATAACCCTGCCCACTGCGCCGCGCTGACAAACGCCGCTCAGCACTCTGATGCGGACTTTATCTTTGCCAACCTAGAGGACTTCGACATGCTCTACGGCCACCGCAATGATCCGATTGGTTTTGCAAGATTGCTGGAGGAGTTCGATGCCTGGCTCGGCACGGACTTTCTGCCGCATCTCAGGCCCGGCGATCTGGTGGGAATCACCGCCGATCACGGCAACGACCCCACGACGCCCTCCACCGATCACAGCCGCGAGTACATCCCGCTTTTACTCTTTGGCCCAAGCATTACCACCCCACAAAACCTCGGCGACGTTTCTGGCTTTGATTGGTGGAGCAATACACTTCTGAGGTATCTTGTAGACGGAGAGATGCCTTGAAACGCTATATTTTCTGTTTGCCTCTACTAGGTCTGTTCCTCGCGGGTTGCCCCAAGCCTGCCGCGCCACCGACGCAGCCGCGCACGACGATAACGGATAGCCGCCCGGTGAACTCGCAGCCGGGGGGATTTTTGGGGAAGTCTTCGCGGCCTTCAGTAGATGCCAATGCGCCTGCCGACGATCCACTGACGGTTCTGGGCAACCCGGACGACGCTACAGAGTCGCCGCGGAATCAAGATCATTTTCTCATGGCGCGGCCTCAGATGACGCTCTCCTATAATAACACGCTCCGCTTTCCCAACTGGGTCGCCTGGCACCTGAAGGCGAGCGATATCGGCGAGACCGAGCGCAGCAACTTCGTCCCCGACCCCGATCTTCCCTCGGGCTTTGAGGCGATCACCACCCGTGACTATAGCAACTCGGGCTATGATCGTGGCCACAACTGTCCCAGCAAAGACCGTACGGCGAGCCCGGAGGACAACCAGGTCGTGTTCTACATGACCAACATCACTCCTCAGCAACATGGGATGAACGCCGGTCCCTGGGAAGGCTTGGAGTCCTACTGCCGTACGCTAGCCAATAGCGGCAACGAGCTCTATATTATGTGCGGTCATGGCTTCCGCGATAAGGACTTCAAGACGATAGGAAGTGATGGCATCGCAGTCCCCGACTTTGGCTGGAAGATCGTGCTGGTACTGCCGGAAAAAAGCGGCAATGACCTAGAGCGTGTCACCGCAGAGACCCGCATTATCACCATCCAGATGCCCAATATCTCCACGATCTCGCGCCAGCCCTGGGATAAGTACCTGACCACGGTCACGGAGCTAGAGAAGGTAACGGGGCAGACTTTTCTAAAAGGCATTTCTAGCTCGGTGGCGCAGATCCTCAAACAAAAACGAGATGAGGGAGCCAATAGCTTCGCGGGAGGCTCAAGTGGCTTTAAGAAAAGCAATCGGCGCAGTAGCGGCGGCAGCTTTGGGAGTGATGCGGGCGGCTTTGGCGCAGGAGGACGACGATGAGTCTTTTAAGTGAGCTTCGCGCCGCCACCAAAGGGCTACTCTTTCTGAGCGAGTCGGATGCACCACTCAAGCCCTTTGTCTGGAAAGGTGTAGTCATTAGCTCAGGGGAGGCTCTGCTGGCGCACCTGGAAAAAGACGCGGCGACACCCGTTCAGGAAGTGGAGCTAACTAAATTCTTTGCCCCAATGGTCACGCCACAAGACGGGGACGACGACGAGGCGAGGGCAGATCAAGCACGCTTTCAGGCCCTGGTTGCCCGGCTTGCTACGCTGTCGGACACACGCGCTTTTCGGCTGGGTGCCGGGCCAGAGATTCTCGTCTATGTGGTGGGAAAGACCCCGGAGGGCGATACCGCCGGGGTCTCTACGATGCTCACAGAAACGTAGCGTGCTAGTTCATCGTCACGGGAGCGCCACCGAGCTTGGCGCTCTCCCAGGCGGCTTCGGTCATCTCGATGGTACGCAAGCCACAGAGCGGCGGTGCACCGACATCGTTCTTTCCTAGAATCGCCCCGACAAAGTTCTCGTCAATGTTCTGCGTCCCCGGCAGGTTGTTGCCGTCCATGATGGTGCGCACGTTCTTGTCATCTACAATTGTCAGCTGGCCATTGCGATAGAAGAACGCGCCTTTTTCGCACCAGATCGAGATATCCTCGTGCCAACCGACAACCGTATCGCCGATCACTGAGACATTGCCCAGAGCGCCATTGGTAAAGCGAATCGAGAGCACGGAGTCAATGTCCACGGGTGTGCCCCTAAAGTCCTGGAATGCCGCCACTTGGGCGACCGTCAGACCGGTGGTGTAGAGCAGGATGTCCACCAGGTGCGAGCCGGAGTCGTTAATCTGGCCGCCGCCGGAGAGCGCGGGGTCTTGCCGCCAGGAGCCCTTGGTTCCGTTCTTCCAGCTCTGTGACTGAAGCGCATTGAGCGAGGTCACCTGCCCCATCTCCCCGCTGGCGATCTTGTCGCGAATCAGCTTGAACTGCCCCATCGAGTGGCGCTGGTAGGCCAAGGCGAAGACTTTCTCGTAGCCTTCGAGGGCTTTGAGGAGCGTGTGCGCCTCTTGGACATTGCTGACCATCGGCTTCTCCAAGAGCACGTGCTTCTTGGCGGCAATGGCATCGAGCGCCTGAGGTCCATGTTGCGTGTGGGGCGTGCAGATCTCCACCGCGTCTACTTCGTCGAGTGCCAGCAGCTCTTTCCAGTCCGCCGTGTTAAGCACCTTCGCCTCACCCACCAGCTGCGGAAACTGGGTCTGGCATCGCTTGAGCTGCTCCGCGTCCGGGTCCTGAAGCGCCACAACCTGCACGCCCTCAATGCGTGCTAGCTGCCCTAAGTGGTGCCGCGCGATCCCGCCGCACCCGATCATTCCAATACGGATCATTCCGTTGTTCCTCCACCCTACCACTTCGGCGACACGGCCCCTATCTCCTGCCTCCATGGATTTCCTAGGTAAAAACCGCACACAAAGGCCCCCGCTCACGAAACGGAAAATATGCTATATTTAACCATTGGTGCTATTTCAAATCGGCACCCAAGCCGTACTGATGCTCTTTTTGTCACCACCAAATAATGCTGTGGCCATATCAGTCACCAAATTCCAGGCAGCACAGGCAAAGGCAAGATGACTCTCAATACCGGGCCAACCACGCTCTGTGATCGATTTCATCCCAAAAATCCGAACCCAACCGGAAAAGAGCGTCTCGACGATCATTCGATAGTTTCGCTGGCCACGTTGACAGACGATCAGATTCTCACAATCGCCGCCACGTTTGGCAGATTTATGAAAGCCATTGTCCACCAATTTGGGCTCGTTGGGATGATCCGACAGCATCCGTTGGAAGTCTCCATCATAAAGGCTGGCTCCTTCCGCGTCCCAATCGCAGATGCGACCATCAAAGTTGAGAAGGGGGCAGAACTTCACTCCCACGTACCACTGGCCATTAGACTTGCCTTTTTCGCCGACTTGCCCCTCACTTCGACCTTGTCTGCGAGGATGAATCAACTCGATTCCCAGACTGTCACTCACGAGGAGCATACCGGGGTCAGCCAAGAAACGATCTGTCCAATCCTGGTGGGCTCGCATCAAGCGGAAAAGGCGGGAGCGTTCCGGCAAAGCCGGAAACAGGTGAAGATAGTTGGCCTCAAGCCACTGCCAAAAGCGTCTCTGACTTTGCGCCTTGAGGACGTAGAGGACGCCGATGGTAACAAGTTCGCTGGGCCAGAGTTGCGCTCTTGGGTCTTTTGGTACGTTCTTCATGGCTTCGTCGATATGAAAGAACAAAGTGGCGATAAAATCAGTGAGGGTCAAGTGATTTGCTCCGGGAAGTGTTTAGGCAACCCATCCTATCGCAAGTCATTTGGCTCAAGAAATATCAGCAAATCTCAACAGTGAGATGCGCACCAATGGTTTAACGTGAGTTCGGGTTAAGCTGGGGTGAGTCCTTTAGTGTCTCGTAGATGGAGCGAGGGCTTTTTAGGCAGGAAACTATAGGCAATCAAAGCAGAAAGTAGATTCCATAAGAAGCCCGAAGCTGCTCGATGCCGAGTATGCTCCACCTGGCAGATGTTTTTGAGCTGGTCAATGATCGTCTCAGCGATGGCTCGTTTGCGAAGTAAAATCCGATCCACATAGCGCATGAGCCGAGGTTTCATGCCCTTCTTGCTCTTGGTAATCAGCTCGATCCCATCAGCAAAAAGCAGTTCAAAAAGTTCCTGCGAGACATAGCCTTTATCTCCATACACTTTTCCAAAAACTTTCTGGAACATAGCAGGTACCGGTGCTCTATCGTCAACATTTCCTTTCGTTATTGCCAGAGATATGATTTCCCCTTCATCATTGAAGACGAGATGAAGCTTAAATCCAAAAAACACCCTGTTGAAGTCTTTCCTCTCTTCGCCTGATCTTTAAAAACTTTATGATTATGAATTCTCTTGTTATGACAGACCACTAATTTAGTGGAGTCAACAAATGAAACTCCTGTACACTTTCCATTCCGGCGATTTACATAAGAAATCATTATAATTAGCACGCTTGGAATATATTCAATGAAACGATTGTAACTTACCAGTCCCGGAAAGTCTTTTTTCTGGAGAGTGAGATAAAAGTTCTTAAATTCTCGATAATGTGAGAGCTGAAAAGCAATAAGTATCGTGATGATTTCGCTTTGACATAGGCTACGTTTTCGTTGCCTTGATCGAGAAGAGGTGACTTGATATTTTCGTAGTTCTGGGAGAAATTCTTGGCAGAAATCGTCAATTTCACAGAAGAGATCGAGTAGACTAAGCATGGGTTGGGACTCCTAAAACCGTGTTGTAAGCTAACTCAGTTTACCGGAATCCCGACCCGACCTTATCCCGAACTCACGTTAGTTAGACCAAGCGCAGAGCTTTGCGGACGTGCTGGAGAGTCTCTTCCGCCACCACCG
>NZ_JANNYP010000199.1:0-1178 GCF_031410135.1 Armatimonas sp.
AAGAAAGACTTTCAGGTTCGCTATCGTATTGATGGCCACTTGCATGTGCTTCATGTGCTCCCGAAGACTTCGTTCGCGGCTCTGGTCTCCCGTCTCAAGATCCTCAGTGACCTAGATATCTCCGAGCGCCGTGTCCCGCAAGATGGCCGTATCAACCTGGGAATTGACGGCCGCACGGTGCAGTTCCGTGTCTCGACCCTGCCTAACCTCTACGGTGAGCGCGTGGTGCTGCGTATCCTAGATGGCGGAGCAACCCAGAAAAGCGTCGAGCAGCTGGAGTTCTCCAAACCCAACCTAGAGGCATTCCACACCCTGATCAAGCGTCCCTACGGTATCTTGCTGGTAACCGGACCGACAGGCTCAGGTAAGACGACGACGCTCTACGCTGCCCTCAACGCCGTCAAAGACGAAGCCACCAATGTCATGACGTGTGAAGATCCGGTGGAGTACGAGATGGATCGTATCAGCCAGAGCATGGTCAACCCCAAGGCGGGCCTGACTTTTGCCGCCCAGCTCCGTGCCATTCTTCGCCAGGACCCCGATGTAGTTCTTGTCGGAGAGATTCGTGATGGGGAGACCGCAGAGATCGCCTTTAAAGCCGCCATGACGGGGCACCTGGTGCTCTCGACACTCCACTGTAACCAGGCAGCAGGCGCTCCCACCCGACTGATGGACATGGGCGTGGAGCCATTTATGATCGCCTCGGGCCTGATCGGAGCGCAGGCACAGCGCCTCGCACGCCGCCTTTGTTCCCACTGCCGCACGTTTGGCCCCGCGACCCCCGATCAGCAGAAGCTCCTCGACATGATGTACGGTGCCCCTCTGCCCGTCAAGGCAATTGGCCAGGTTCAGGGCTGTGTGCGCTGCAACAACATGGGCACGTCGGGCCGCATCGGTGTCCACGAGCTGATGGTCGCCTCCGAGAGTATCCAGCAGCTCATCATGAAGCGCGCCACCACGACCGCGATTCAAAACGAGGCCATGCGCCAGGGAATGATCCCCATGATCGGCGACGGCCTCGGAAAAGTGATCGCGGGCATGGCGCTCCTCGACGATATTCAGAAAAAAGTCTTCGCGGGGTAGGTTCCCCACCTACCCCCCAGCCCCCATACTCCCAATAACCAAGCCCATAGGGTGGGAGGTAGGGGGCGTCAGAGGGGGCTGGGTGGGGTTCTACG
>NZ_JANNYP010000200.1:0-4535 GCF_031410135.1 Armatimonas sp.
ACATCGCGGCCATAGACCGCGGCCAGCGCTTGGCGCGGGTCGGAGGAGCCGGGATAGGAGATCAGCTCCGTGCCCGTCTCATCCTGTGGGCGCTTGGTCAGAATCCGAAAGTCTGAGACCGAGGCAATCGAGGGCAGTGCCTCGCCGCGAAAGCCGAGCGTGTGGATGGAAAACAAATCGTCGGCGCTACGGATCTTGCTGGTGGCGTGGCGCTGGAGTGCCAGAATCGCATCCGCGCGGCTCATCCCCGCTCCGTTGTCCCGGATCACGATCTTCCGCTTGCCACCCTCGAAAAGCTCCACCTCGATGCGAGTGGCACCCGCGTCCAGGCTATTTTCGACAAGCTCCTTGACCACCGACGATGGTCGCTCAACCACCTCGCCCGCCGCAATCTGATTGGCCGTGTTGTCGTCGAGAAGTCGGACTATAGAGTCATCTGAGTCATCGTTTTCGCTGGGCACAGGGCAAAGTATACCCCGTCAGATTATCTTCGCCTTTTTGCAAGCGACAATCGAGTCGGCTAAAATGCGAGCGACGCGCCAGCGCCAGCGGGGATCGAGGGCGTTTTTGCGGTCGGCTGCGTTGGTGATCGTCGCGAGCTCCACCAGGGTTTTCTGGGGCACGGGGTTGAACTCGGGATTGGTGACCCCGAGATCATTGGGGCGTGGCTGCTTGCGGCGGTTGCCACAGAGCCCCGCTGCTCCAAAACGCCGCGTGATCTCCCGCACCAGCATCGGGGGGTGATCCTCACGGATATCCCACATCGTAAAGCCCCCGTGGTCGTCAGGGGAGCCTTCCGAGACATCAAAGTGCAGCGAGAGAAAGACCACATGCGGCTTGCGGAGCTTCCAGAAACGCGCTCCGATCTCCGCGCGGGCATGGAGAAACTCGGGGACATCGTTGTTCATGTCGAGGCGACGACCACTGGCAAGCACGGCATCACGCGGGGCCAGCAAAGCGGGCTCGGGATGTCGAGGCAGCTCTCTCTCTTTCTCTTTGGGTGTGGGCTTCTTCGCCTCGGGCTTGGGAAGCTTGGGAGGCTCGATGGGCTTGCGTCGGAGAGCCGCGCTTCGCACCGTGAAGTGCACCTCAGCACCCAGCTGCTTAACCACCTCCGCCAGCGTCGCCGCCATGCGATAGGTCAGCATTGCCTCGGTAACTCCCCCCGCACTAGCTCCCGGATCGGTGCCCCCATGCCCGGGGTCAATAATCACAATCACCTTATGGAGAGGCGGGGGAGCTTTACTGACCTTCTTCTTGGGGGCGGGCTTCTTCTTGCTGACAGGCTTACGCATTCGTGTGCAGTATACCGCTTGACAATCCCTTGACACTACCCCGAATTCAGGATATTCTCTTTTCGGGGTAGTTTTTAGAGTATGGCACGAGAGCTTCCACGAAACGACATACCGATCTTTGTCCTCGCCATTTTGGAGAGCGGCCCGGCGCACGGCTACGCGATTGCACGCGAGATTGATCAGCGCTGCGAGGGCGGTCTTGTCCTGCGCGACGGTGCGCTCTATCCCGCCTTACGTGCTTTAGAGGACGACGGCCTGATCGTGGGCGAGTGGCAGCCCAGCTCCGAGAGCGGCGGCCCGCCCCGAAAAACCTACCGCCTCACTGATGAAGGCAAGCTCGAAGCCAGCCGCCGCGCCACCCTCTGGCGCAGCTACGCCAAAAATGTCGAGCGCATCCTGGGCAACTTAGGAGGACAAGGTGCAAAACCAGCGATTTGAGGATGACCAAGCTGAGCTTGAAGCGCACTTCGCGGAGCGCGTCCAAGCCTATCTCGAACTAGGCGAAACGCCCGAGCAGGCACAGCTTTCGGCGCGGGAGAAGTTCGGCGATCTGGAAACGCTCAAGCGGCAACTATGTTGGCAACGAATGCGACGGCATCCGGTGATAATCGGGGCGCTAGCGGGGCTTTGCTGGCTCGCGACGGCAGTAGTGCTGCACCTGCTCACGGGCTGGATGGTGGCTCCGGTTCTCCATGAGCGCCAGCCTTTCCCAATAGGAGGAACCGAGGGGCTTCTCTTGCTGATGCGCGTCTACGTGACCCTCGCTCCGGCGGCACTGCTGGTGGTCTGGAAGGGAGGCGAGCGCTTCCCCCGGCAGATACCCGCCCTTGTGCTGGGAATCTTGGTGTTTAGTGTGATTCCTATGGCACTCGTCCCGGGCCTTGAAGGGCTGATCCTGGTTCCCACCCTCCACGGCGCACTGATTGGCTGGCGATTGGCCTTCCGTGCTCGCCAGGAGAAGAAGCGAGTATGAAGCAGAAATTCCGTGACGAGGACAGAGCTGAGCTTGAAGCGCACTTTGCTGAGCGGATGCAAGCCTACGTTGAGCTGGGAGAGACGCCGGAGCAGGCACAAATCTCTGCCCGCGAAAAGTTTGGCGAGACGGAGCGTGTGCTAAAGGAGCTGCGCTGGCAGGGACTGCGCCGCTCACCGATTTTGTGGGGGCTGATCTGTGCCGGCTGCTATCTTCTTCTGGTCACCTGTGTCAAGGCTCCCTGGACCTACGGGATGCTCTTTGGCTACTACCAGCTCTATGTCTGGCAAACCACGACGAAAAAGCAGCGTGCCAGCAGGTAAAATGCTTGTATGATTGATCTTTCTGGACAGCATGTCTTTATCGCGGGCGGCTCGCGGGGTATTGGGCGGGCAGCGGCCATCATGGCGGCCAAGGCGGGCGCGGCGGTCTCGGTGAACTATCTGAGCAACGCGGCGGCGGCACACGCAACGGTGGACGCGATTGTGGCGGCAGGTGGGCGTGCAGCCGCGTTCCAGGCCGATGTCGCGCAAGAGGGTGCCGCACAACACGCGATTGACGCCGCCGTCGCGACATTGGGGCCACTCACCGGCGTGGTGGTCTCGGCGGGAATCTTCGAGGGCGCAAGCCTCGACGAGATGGATCTGGCGTTCTGGAACCGGACGATGGAGATCAACCTGGCCGGGACATTTCTGACCGTCAAGGCCGCAGTTCCCCATCTGCGCGAGCGAGGCGGCGGGAGCATCGTGATCTATACCAGCACCGCAGGCCAGCGGGGAAGCGATGTCTTCTCTGCCTACGCCACCAGCAAGGGCGCACAGATTCTCTTCATGCGCTCGATGGCAAAGGAGCTAGGTAGCGACAACATTCGTGTCAACTGCATCGCCCCCGCTTGGACAGACACCGACATGGCCGCGCCGTCGCTGGATGCCCTCGGCCGCGAGAGTGAGGGCAAGAAGTTCGCACTGGGCCGCATCGGCCAGCCCGACGATATCGCCGGGCCGACGGTCTTTCTGCTCTCTGACTTGGCAAAGTTTGTTACCGGCATGACTCTCACGGTAGATGGCGGGATGGACATGCGCGGCTAAGCGAGAACTTCCTTCACCACGTGTCCGTGCACGTCGGTGAGGCGGCGGTCGATGCCGTTCTGACGCCAGGTCAGTTTGGTGTGATCAATGCCCAGCAGATGTAGCACGGTTGCGTGGAAGTCGTACGAATAGGTAGTGTTGACGGCGGTTTTGAACGCCAGCTCGTCGCTCTCTCCGTACGCCACGCCCGGCTTCACGCCCGCGCCCCAGATCCAGGACACGAAGGTTCCGCCGTTGTGGTCGCGGCCGTCGCCGCTCTGCGCCGTTGGGGTTCGGCCAAACTCGGTGGTCCAGATCACCAGCGTGTCCTTGTCCAGCCCGCGCGCCTTGAGGTCGCGCAGTAGCGCCGCGATCGGCTTGTCCACCTGCGCCGCCATCGGCACCAGCTCCTTCTTGATACTCCCGTGGTTGTCCCAGTTGTTCACCGCGCCTTGTGGGCCGCTCCACACCTGGACAAAGCGCACGCCTCGCTCCGCCAGCCGCGCGGCGAGCAGGCAGCGCTTGCCAAAGTCGTCTGTGGGCGGCGACCCGATTCCGTACGAGTCCTTCACCGCCTGCGACTCGCGCGAGAGGTCGAACGCCTCCGGCGCACTCAGCTGCATTCGTGCCGCTAGCTCGTAGCTGGCGATGCGGGCATCCAGCCGGGAGTCGCCGGGATGGGATGCCGCATGGCTCTTATTCAGCTGGTTCAAGGCGTCCAGCCCCGCCTTGTCGGAGGCAGGACTCGCGAACTTGTAGCGGCTACCAGCAAAGAGGTCGGAGACCGCGCCCGGCCCTGTCCCGTTGATCATCGTCCCCTGGTGCACCACGGGCAGGAACCCGCTGCTGAAGTTCCCGCGCTGGTTGTACGGAAGGCCGCGCGCATCCGGGAGCACCACGAAGGTCGGCAAGTTGTCGCGAAGGTTCCCGATTGCGTACGAAATCCATGCCCCCATGGACGGAAACCCCGGCTGGATGAAGCCTGTGTTCATCATGTACGAGGCAGGGCCGTGGACACTGGACTTGCTGGCCATCGCCATGAAGAACGCCATTTCGTCCACGAGCTTTGCCTGTTCCGGGAACACCTCACTGACCCAGCGGCCCGACTGGCCGTACTGCTTGAAGGTGAACGGGCTCTGGAGGCACAAGCCAGGGGCACTGGCCAATCCCTCGGGCCGGATGTGGTCCGGGAGCTTTTGG
>NZ_JANNYP010000201.1:0-1499 GCF_031410135.1 Armatimonas sp.
ATGGTCGTGATGGGAGTGAGGAAATCCGAAACCACATCATGTCACCATCTGTGATCAACGGAAATCACCTGATTTCCGTCACCGCAAGGGGTGGGGAAACGCCCAACTATACCTTTCCGGTGCGATGGGCAAAAAGCCCCAGGTTCTCGTTCCTGAGCTGGACGACTACATCGGACAGCCTGAGGATGGAGAGCTCGTACCGCTGCCCCTAAGCGTCGAGGAGACCTCCCTGATGCTTGGGCGGGTCGTGGAAGAGTGCCGAGGTGTGCGAGGAATCGCCTCACCCTGTGCTCCTAACCCCGAGTTGCTGCAAGACATTCTGGATCTTCTAAAGCGGCGACCTCATTCGGCGTAGAGCGAAGGTTCGAACCTTCGCCGCCGAAGATGGGCTTCGCTAAACGCCAATCAGTATCCGGGTAATCCCCGTTTCAATATTCCCCACTTCACCGGGCTATGCTGCCCGGCGACGGGAAGTTATGGCTCGGTTCTTTTTCAACTGAAAGGAAACCATCCCCATGAACTTGGACGAGGCAAGAACACTTGCCAACGTCAACGAGCGGGCACAGCGACTCTTTGAGGACGGATACCGCATCCGCTCTCTCGACGGGAACCTGCATCTGATTCGCTCCGAGCACGGAGCCACCTACACCCTGGATCGCGCCGAAAAGAGCTGCACTTGCCCCTTCTATGCGAAGCACGGTGGGCGCTACTCCTGCAAGCACGTTCTAGGCTGGCGAAAACTCCACATGGCTCAACGAGTCGAGATCGCCCGCCGCGCTGCCCGTTGGGAAGCGGTAGGGCAAGCCGTCACCATCGAGCAGGTCATGCAGAGCGCATCACGCGTTCTCCAGCGACAACTGGAGGTGCCCCTGTGTCTCTCTTGACGATCTCCCGCTACAAAGGTGGTCGGCATTGGGCGGTGCGAGAAGCCGATACCGGTTCTCTCGTAGTCGTCACGGTCTACCGCAAGGGCGCTGCTGAAGTCGTGAGAAGGCTTACCGGCCAAGTGCCGGAAAAGGCAAAACGCCGCAAGCATGAGGCTTTCGTTTACGAAGCCAAAAGCCCGCTGGAGGTGACTTCATGAGCGGTTATACCCGCCCCATCAAGTTTCTCCTGGGCAAGGTATACGTCACGTCCGCAGCAGTCGAGGCCCTGATCCGTAACGAGGAGGAGCTGATGCACCTACTCAAGCGGCATCGGGAAGGAGACTACGGCGCGGAGATGTGCTACGACGACCGAGTCGTCAACGAACAGGAGATTAAGCGCGGCGGTCGAGTGCTCTCCAGCTACACGCTAAAGGACGGCACCGTCATCTGGATTAACACCTCAGCGGGTTGGCAAGAGACTTTAGCACTTTTGCGTGAGGAGTATTGACCTATGACCACTCTCAAGAATGGCCCCAAAGTCATTGTGCTCCACACGGATGACCAAGTCTTTTGCTTCACCGACAGCAACGGCTGCGAGTGGCATTGGAACGCAGGTGCGGGAATGCGGCTGGT
>NZ_JANNYP010000202.1:0-2779 GCF_031410135.1 Armatimonas sp.
ATGGTCGTGATGGGAGTGAGGAAATCCGAAACCACATCATGTCACCATCTGTGATCAACGGAAATCACCTGATTTCCGTCACCGCAAGGGGTGGGGAAACGCCCAACTATACCTTTCCGGTGCGATGGGCAAAAAGCCCCAATCACAGGTTCCGTCGTTCGTATCCACGATGTACTTGCGGTTGCTGTCGGTCTTGTGAACTACTAGCCACATTCCATCGGCGGCGAGGAGGTCATTCAGGGAGTAGTTCTTTGCATCGCGGCTTGCGTTCTTGATCGCGGTTGCGGAGGTGGCAGGTTTCATAGTTCAGAGTTCCTTGTCTTCGTTCAAGCTTGCTTGCTTGGTATGACTATATCTTATCTCATATGAGATAAGTTGTCAAGGAATAGGGGAAAGTTTTTTACTCTTGCGTGAGATAAGTTTTTCCGGTAATATCCACCCTATATGAGATAACTAGAGGAGGTTTCAAAAATGGCGGAAGAATTCATTGGTATGGGTGAGGCGGCAGTTCGTCTTGGAGTGTCTGAGGCCCGCGTAGCGCGTGACATTCTCCAGAAAGCAAAAGTGGATCTGATCCCAGTAACTGCGCGAACCTATGCTGTACGCGCCACGGATGTTGAGAAAATTCGGCGCGATCGCGAAGAGAATGTCCCCAAAAGCGGACGGCCTAAGGGAGTGAAACAAAGCGAAGAGACGAAGGCAAAGATAGCTGCTGCCCGTCGGGCTCAAGTGGCTGCTGAGTTGCCAGTATGAGCACTTTACACGCAACGCTCGACGAGCTGCTCACGACCGCAAGCGCGGGGCATGTGGCCGCGAAGTTCTCAGAAGGCTTACACCGCCGCTCTGGGAACACCAAAGGCACCGAGCTTGCGGGGGAAGCCTCCGAAGCGCTGCGCATCGTCTGCTGTGGCCTTGAAGTGCTGGGAGCCACAGACAAGAGCCAGACTGCGGTAGCAAAGCCGGTCAACCCCCTTGCTGAGTTTTCACGCGTGGAGGCAAGCCGCTCTCAGGCAATGGCGCTTCGGGAAGCGCTGGAGGGTTGTCTACAGCCTGCGGAAGATCTCGATATCGCCCGTGGCAACGTGCTTGCCGAATCAGTAAACGGATGGCGCGGTACGGAATGGAATGACCGTCTAGTTCAGATGATCTCAGAAATTGAGCTTGAACTCTATGGACCAGCGTCCACTGTGACAGGAGGAAGAGAATGATGGAAGCAGTTATCGACAATTTGAAAAAACGCAAGAAGATCAATCGGCGTAAAAATCCCGATTCAGCTTCTTTGTTAGCTCAAGCCATTACGGAAACCATCAAAGGACTTTCTGAGAGTAGCAGAGTCGGAGTTAGGATTGTAGGGACCAGTCAGGATGCCGTAATGAATCAGGATGCCATGATTGATACGGCCCGTGCTCGCACTCGTGCCCTGGCCCTGGAGCAAGCGGCGGCAACGAAAGCCCTCTTCAGCCAGTGGGCCACCGAAGATGCCACAGACGACCCTGAGGAGCTTCAGCGGCGCACACAGGAACACTTGGAGCTTCAGCACGCCATGAACGAGAACCGGAAAGCCACTGGGGAGCGTCTCCCCTTCCCCGAGCTGGAGGTTCGAACCTCCGCCGAGCTGGAAAACGCAGCGTGAGCCTATCCGCTGTCTTTCTCGACGAAGGACCGCTTTCCTGGGTTGTGAATAAGCCAGGAGACAACCCTATCCATGATGCGTGTCAGTCTTGGGCTCTTGGACTTATGTCTCAGGGAGTGCTTGTCTGCGTGGCCGAGGTGACAGACTACGAGCTGCGGCGTGAGCTGGTGAGGCAGGAAGCCAAGCGGAAATCCCTGGGGCAACCCCTGCGCGGCTCTGTCGCCCGTTTGGATGCCTTTATCGCGCTTCCCGGTCGCTACGTTCCGATCTCCACCAATGCCATGCACCAGGCCGCAGATATGTGGGCAAATATCCGAAACAATATGCAGCCCACAGCTTCAGACAAAGCTCTTGACGGTGACGTGATCCTTGCCGCACAGGTCAGTATCTTTGCAGCGACTCAAGGAATCCCGCTCTCTGAGATCATCGTTGCCACCACGAACGTCAAGCATATTGATAGGTTTATCCAGGCCGATCTATGGGGCAATATCCATCCGTGAGCATGGAGACTTCCGAGGATCGATCCTTTGTCACCGTCTCCGAGCTGGCACGGGCTCTTGATATTAGCCCAAGGCAGGCTTCTCGGTGGATGGCTCGCGCGGCGGTCGCCGACAGAGACACGACCGCCTCAGGACAGTCACGTGTTCGCCTCGCGGCAGTCGTGGCACTTCGAGAGGCGACGGTCATAAAGAAACACGACCGCCATCAAGAGCGAAGCATAGAGGATTTACCATCGACAGTCACCGACTCTGACATGACCGTCGCGCCCGATACGATGACGGTCACACGGCGGTCATCAGAGGCACATGACGACGGTCACGCGGCTGAAGCTTCGGAGCTTCGCACGGTCGCATTGGATCTGATCCGCACCGAGCTGGAAACCGAGAGGCGGCGCGCTTCGGACTTAGAGAAGCGGGCGGCGGTCGCAGAAGCCCGTGCTGAGCTACTCGAAAAAAGCCTGACTGACACTCAGGGGGAACGTGATCGCTGGGCAAGCCAGGCGGAGAGCCTTACTGAAGCTCTCCAGAGAGCTCAAGACGAAACACGGGCGGCGCGTCTGATCGGTGGGAGACAGGTGCAGCAGATTGAGGCCGCTGGCCTCACTGTTGGCGATTCTAGCGGCGATAGCACCCCTGAAGGCGCAAA
>NZ_JANNYP010000203.1:0-13772 GCF_031410135.1 Armatimonas sp.
CGCGTGCTCCGCACCGAGCACGAGTTTGCACGGCTCATGAACACCGTCGAGGAGATTAAGTAGATGGCAAAGCTCCCCGCGCCTAAGCTGGCGTTTCATCAGCGGCTAGTGCTCTTTGGGTGGCTCCTCTCTCTCTTCGGCAAGCACACGCTCGAAGAATTAGTCACGCATACCAAACTAGATGACCCTGACAAACAATACTTCAACCCCGACGGGACAAGTGGCTTTTATCACGCCCTCAAGCCCTGCTGGGACACCCATCACGAAACCCACCCTCTTCGCGAAGCCGGAGAGGGTCGCCGTCTCAGCGGCGGGGAGAGGCAAGAAGCCGGAGAGGGTCGCCGTCTCAACGGCGGGGAGAGGCAAAATAATGGCAGGGATCGCTTGCAAGCCTACGATGAAAATGTGGGGAGGCACTGGAACCAGATACGCAAAGTGCATCCACGGGGGGATACGCTTACTCTCACCTATTTTCAGTACCTGGCCTTGCTCTTCACAGAGATCGTCTTAGACCGCTGGTTCGCCGACACAGACAGCTTTTTGGCGGAGCTAAACGAGTACATCAATAAATGGAACATTGGCAAAGATGCCGGAAGCCAAGTGCTGCCCTACGAAGGAAAAGACTTTCGATTCAATAAGCTGGCATTCTGGATGGCAACCGGCTCAGGAAAAACCTTTCTGTTTCATGTCAATCTCCTTCAGTTCAAAGATTACTGGAAGCGCTATCGCCCCCACCAAAAAATTGACCACATTATCCTGCTCACCATCGGCGAGGATCTCTCCAAGCAGCACCTCAAAGACCTTGCCGACTCAGGGATAGATGCAGAGGTCTTTAAGCGCGGCGGAAACTTGCTCTCAGGAGAAACGGTCGAGGTACTAGAGTTTAGCAAGCTCAAAGACTCCAGCGGCACCGTGACAGTCTCGGTAGACGCGCTTAAAGGCAATAATCTGGTCTTTGTGGACGAAGGCCATAGAGGCTCCTCGGGTGACGTTCTCATGGGCTATCGAGATGCGCTTGTCGAAGGGAGCGGCTTCTGTTTTGAGTACAGCGCCACATTCGGGCAAGCCATGAGCGGGGCAATTAAGACCAAGCCCTCCTTTGTGCAGAGCTACTGCCGCGCCGTGGTAATGGACTACTCCTACCGCTACTTCCACGGCGACGGCTACGGCAAGGACTACGACATTCTCAATATCGCCACCGGGCTGGAGCAAGACCAGAAGGCGAAGCATCTCTATCTAACCGGGTGCGTTCTGACCTACTACCAGCAGCGCCGCTTCTACGCCGATACAGAAGCCTCCCCCGAGTTTGCACGCTACCGGCTTGAGACTCCGCTTTGGATTTTTGTAGGGGATACGGTCAATGCAGTCCGTAAAGAAGGCGGCAAAGATACCTCAGACATTGCAGAGATCCTCCTCTTTCTTGCCTGGTTCTTGCGTGATTCTGAGACCGCCAGTGCAAATCTTAATCGCTTGCTCAATGGCACCGATGGGCTAGTCACCACAGGCACCACCGCCGCCAGTATCTTTGCCAACCGCTTTGACTATGTCCGAGACAGCAAGCGCCGGGGCCGTGAGCTCTGGGTTGATATCTGCGCCACGGTCTTTAACAACCCCAATGGAGGAGCACTTAAAGTAGAGCCCAAGCGGGGAGACTTAGGCGAGCTAGGGCTCTGTGTGGGCGAGGCCGAGCACTTTGGCATGATCAGTGTGGGAGATGGCGACAAGCTCAAAGACTTACTCGAAGGCCATAGCGAGCTGGTGGTGCAAGTAAAAGACATCACCGTCAATCTCTTTGAGCGCATCGCCGAGAAAAACTCGCCGATCAATGTCCTTATTGGAGCGCAAAAATTCAACACCGGCTGGAACAGCCTGCGTGTCTCGGTAATGGGACTGCTCAATGTAGGCAAGGGCGAGGGCACCGAGATCATCCAGCTCTTTGGTCGCGGGGTGCGCCTCATGGGACTCGACGGTTGCTTGCGCCGCAGCCACTATGTCACCCGCACCGATGCCCCCCACCCCGAAAAACTTCCCATGCTAGAGACCCTTCATATCTTCGGCCTCAATGCAAACTACATGATGAAGTTTCAGGATGACCTCGCCCGTGGCGGCGTAATGACCGACACCACGCAAAAAATGGTCGAGGTACGTTTTCCTCCTATCATCGCGCCGCTTCCAACCAATCCCTACCTCAAAAACCTGCGCCTCAAAGACGGTGTAAACTTCCTCAAAGATGGCCCCATTGTTGCGCTTACCAAAGAGATTCCCGAAAGGCTTATCAAACTCCCGCTCTCGCTTGACTGGTACGCTCGCGTGGGGCGCAATGCAGGAACAGAGAATGCAGCAATTGCCAACCTTGGCGGCGCACAAGAGACAACGCTTAAAAAACAGCACATCGCCTGGCTCGATATCCCACTGCTTCTGCGTGACCTAGAGGACTACAAGCGCCTCAAAAACTATCACAAGCTCCTTCTGAGCACCAAGGCAATCACCTACCTTCTCACCGAGCGCAACGACTGGTACAAGCTCACTTGCCCCCCGCAAGTCCTAGAGTTTACTGACCTCACCTGTATCAGCGAGTGGCAGCGCATTGCCTACGCCCTCCTCTGCAAGCACCTAGACCGGCTCTGGGGAGTCTACCGCGATGAGTACGAGAAAACGCGCTTTGAGACCCGCAACCTAGACGAAACCGACCCCAACTTCCAGTTTACCTACGAACTCATCATCAAACCTGAGCAAACCGATGCTGTCAGCGTGGCAAAGACCATTGCAGACAAAGTCGCCGAAGGCAAGCCTACCCAGATTGCAGCAAACGGCTGGCAAGCCCAAGTTTTTAACAAGCACCTCTACTGGCCGCTTCTGCACTACCCCGGCGCAGGAGCTAGTATCAAGCCCGCCACGGTCGCCCTCAACGCCGACGAGCTAGAGTTTCTTAGTGACCTCCATACCTACATCGAAAAAGAAAAGAACGGCTTTCTTAAAGACAAGCAGCTCTATCTGCTTCGCAACCGCACCCGAGACGGTGGAATTGGCTTTTTCTCCAGCGATAACTTCCACCCTGACTTTATTCTCTGGATACTCGACCAGAGCACACAGTATGTCACCTTCCTAGACCCCAAAGGAATCCGCAACCTCGAAGGCGGATTAAACGGCCCTAAAGCCAGACTTTTTGAGTACCTAAGCGACACACTCTCAGCCGAGCTGAAAGACCCCACGCTTATCTTAAACTCTTTCTTGATCTCAAACACCAAAAAGCGCGAGCTAGAGTGGCTCCCGAAAAACGCACCTGATACACTATTTACCGAAGCCCACGTCTTGCTTCAAAAGGACAATGCCGACACGTATATCAGCGAGCTAATGCACGCTATCTTAGAAAGTAAAAACAAGACGTAAAAATTAAAAAACAACACAAAAGAAAGTAGAAACAACATGGAAGAACAGCAAGTTGTAGCGGAAGAAAAATCAGCCCTTCCAGAAAAAAAGCGGAAAAACTCAGAACAAGATCAGCGCATCCAGAACGACATCACGGAAGCCGCCGTTATGTTGCAAAACATCGAGAGCGACACCGAACTCAAGACACTCTTAAATGCAGCAGGCATAGATGACGACGAATGTGACACCGGAAAAGCACGGCAGGTCGCCTCTCAGGAAGGCTACAACGCTCGTCAAGATGCCATCGGAGCCGAAGAGAGTGCCACCAACACCCTTAAAACTCTCTGGCCCACCGTGGAAGCCGAGGCCGTAGACATTCGGGAAGTCCTCCGCGCTCGCTTCACGGGTAGCGGCGACCGACGGGCACTGGGAATTATGGGCAACCTCCCACAAGATCGGCAAAAAGCCATCACCGTCATGCGTGCCACCTACACCGAGTGTAAAAAAGCGCAGTACCAGACCATCCTAGGCAAGTCCGGCTACGATCCCGCTGCCCTCGACACGCGCCTAGACCACCTCACCGATGCCGAAAACACCATCGCCGCTGCACGAAAAGCCACCGCCGATGCCAAGCGCGCCACCGAGCAGCGCAACAGCGCCATCAAAGAGCTTCGCCAGTGGGTCAGCATGGTAAAGCGCATCGCCAAGCGCAGCCTCCGCACCCGCCCCGACCTCCTCGACAAGCTGGGCTTCTAATAAACTTCCCCGCCTGCTCTCTTTCCCCCGCTTGGCGGGGGCTAGGGGGCAGCGGTCAGTTTTTTAACGACGTTGGTGGTGGAGCGCCCCGGCACCAAGGAGAGGATCACCACGTCGCCGCCGTACTCGCGGACAATCGCCGTTTCAGGGAGGGCATCGGGCGAGGCGTAGTCGCCGCCTTTACAATGGAGAGTGGGTTTTACGGCGCGGATGAGCTCAATCGGCGTGTCCTCCTCGAAGACACAGACCGCGTCCACGCACTTGAGGCCCAGGAGTAGCTCCGCACGCTCGTCCTCAGGGTTGATCGGACGCTCTGGGCCTTTGCCTAGACGCCGCACACTAGCATCGGCGTTCACCCCTATAAAGAGCGCATCGCCGAGCGCCCGTGCCTGCTGCAAGTAGCGCAGGTGCCCGACGTGCAAGATATCAAAGACGCCGTTGGTAAAGACAACGGTCTTGCCTTCCGCCTTTAGTCGCGCCGCCTCGGCGGCAAACTCGTCGCGTGTCATGATTTACTTCATCCGCCTTTCGATTGTGTCCAGCACCCACTGGACGGGCATCTGGGTCATGCAGGCAATATCGCCGCGCTTACAAGAACGGGCTTGGCACGGGACGCAGCTGAGCTCGCGGTTGATGACCACCAGATCGCCGGGCCGCGTCGGGCCGGTGCGGTCGGGGTCGGCGGCACCCGAGAGGCAGACAATCGGAGCCTTTACCGCCGACGCGATGTGCAGCGGCCCGGTGTCACCCGTCACGACGCAAGACGCTTTCTCCAGTAGCGCGCCCAGCTCTTTCACGGTCAGCTTGCCTGCGACGTTCTCCACGGGCGCTTGTGTCTGCCCTACGATCTCCTGAGCAAGCACCATATCGCCAGGTCCGCCCAAGAGTAGAACCCGATGCCCTGTCGCATTAAGCCGCTCGATCAGCTGGGCAAAACGCTCTGGGGGCCAGCGGTTGATGTCTCGCGTCCCCGCCGGGTTGATCGCGATAAAGGGCGTGGTAATGTCCAGCTTCTGGGCCAGCGAGAGCCTCGCCTCATCAGGAACAAAGAAATCAAGCTGACGATCAGTGACCGTGATTCCCAGAGATAGAATTTCCTTGGCGAAGTCGTCAATGGCATGGCGCACCCGGCCCGTATCCGGCTGCTTGCGGCGATCTTTCTTAAAGACGATTGTTTGCTTGGGCTGCACTAGGGCTCCAAGAGTGATCGTCTTAACACTGGGTTGGAAGTTCAAAAAGAGATCGTAGCGCCCCTCGGCCTTGAGCGTCTTGAGAAAGCCGGGCAGACCCGCTCCCCAGTGCTTTTTACGGTCAAACGCCAGGATACGCGCCGCGTAGGGCACGCCTGTCACTGCCGCCTCCATGCCCGGCCCCACCACAAAGTCAACCTGGTCGGTCTGGTAGTGCGCCGCCAGCGCCCGTAGAGTCGGAGTCGCCAGCAGAATATCGCCCATCCCACCGAGTCGCACCACACAGATTCTCATACGAGTAGCCTCTCAACGGCATCCAAAACCATCTCGACGCTGATTCGAGCGAGGGCATCGGGGATTGTGCCGTGGCGTGGGAGGCGGCTCTCGGGAGGAGCTTCCTTTTCGACGGCATCCAGCACAATCGCAGGTGTAGCCCCCCAAGTAGGGCCGGTGCGTGCCGGGTCGGTGACGCCGTAGAGGCCGATGACAGGAGTTCCCACAGCGACGGCCAGGTGTAGCGGCCCGGTGTCCGCTCCGATCACCACAGAGCAGCGTGCGAGCGTGGCGGCCAGCTCCGTGAGGTTGGTCTTGCCCGCCAGCACCAGGCTGCCTGGAGTCGCCACTTTTTGCGCCGCATCCGCCTCGGCTCCCGGCCCTCCTAGCAAGACAGGGGTCATTCCACGCGCCTCTAGTGCTGTTGCCAGCGCCGTCCAGTGCTCCAGCGGCCAGGTCTTGTCCGGCGTGCTCGCCCCCACGATGCACCCAATCAGCGGGTGCTCCGTGGGCAATGTAGGGCCGTTTCCCTCCGCGAGATAGCTCTGCACGCGCGGCGCAAGCCTTGGAATCCCCAGCGCATCGCAGAAGCCCATCAGCTTCTCGACCTGGTGCGCCCGGTGCGTGCTGGCAACGCTTGCCTCCGTGAGAAAGACCCTATTGCCCTCGCGGTTTTTGTCTAAGCCGATGCGGCGCGGCGCGCCCGAGAGAAACGTCAGCAACCCGGAGACTAGCAAGCCTTGGGGATCAAGTGCCGTGTCAAAGTGCTCGCTCTTCAGCGCCTTACCAAATGCCAGAGTTGCAAAAAGGCTTTTCTCCTCCAAAACCATCACTTTGCTCAGGTGCGGATTGCCCAGCACAAGCGGTGCGAAGGCTTTTC
Source organism: Armatimonas sp. (assembly GCF_031410135.1). Taxonomy (GTDB): domain Bacteria; phylum Armatimonadota; class Armatimonadia; order Armatimonadales; family Armatimonadaceae; genus Armatimonas. The sequence goes on from NZ_JANNYP010000203.1 coordinate 6,469, forward strand.
GCACCGCCCACGCCAAATGGACATCTGGCCCCAGCCCTGCCCGGAGCGCCTCGATTAAAGGCAGTGTATGCACCACATCCCCCAGCGACGAGAGCTTGATGACCAAAACACGCGACGGCTTCGGCAAGGCTACTTGTCCGTCCGAAACGGGTCGGCGGGGAGCCCGCTCTTGCTCCAGAGGTTGGTGAGGACGAAGTTGCGGTAGCCGTAGCGGACGTAGCGTGGGACTTTGACCTTGCTGGAGGAAACCTCAACTTCGTTCTTGCCACGAATCTTGGCATCGGCGGGGTAGAAGACGCCATCACCGCTGGAGACTTCAAAACCGACAAGCTTTCCTGCGGGCAGTGGCTTCTCCGAGCAAATCCCTTCGCGCACTTCCAGGCCATCGCCAACATTATCGAAGCGGACGATCAGCTTATCAAAGCCCGCCAGGGTCTCCAAATAAGTGGGGCCGACGGCGTAGACATTCTGGCCGTAGGCGATCTTCTGGGCGAGAAACGCGAGCCGCTCCCCGACCGGGCCTTTGCGGTTCGGGTGGATGTCGGTCTCGTTGCCGATGTCGGAGATCACGGCAATCCCGCCGCCATTCACGGTCTTCATCGCAGCGGTCTGCGCCTCGCGCTGCTGGGCGTACTCGATGCGCTCCGAGCCGCCGTTGCCAAACGGGGCGAGCTGGGTGATGAAGAACGGGAAGCTGGCGGCGGCAAAGTCCTTCTGCCAGTTGGCGATCATGGCGGGCATCTGTTTTTGGTAGAGCTCGTGCCGCCCGACATTCGACTCGCCCTGATACCAGATCCCGCCCTTGACCGTGTAGTTCTTGAGCGGGTAGAGCATGGCGTTGTAGAGCACACTCGCGCCGTTGGGGTTCGCACCGGGCATCATGCCGGGGTTGGTGGGCACGGCCCTCTCGATCCGGTAGCCCCACTCTCCGGCCAGCGCGATAGTCCCCAGCTTCAGGTCGGCAGGGCTGCCCACAAAACCGCCGCCGCCGGAGCCATCGAAGACGCGCACGACGATTACATTGCGGCCTTTTTTGACCAGCTCACCCGGAACGGTGTAGTTGCGTGCAATCGTCCAAGAGTTAGGCGTCTCTGGCCCCATCGCACCGACTTTCTGGCCGTTGAAGAACGTCACATCATGGTCGTCAATCGCGCCCAGCGAGAGCTTCAGTGGCTTACCTGCCAGCTCTTCCGGGATCTCGACCTCTTTCTTGAACCAGACCGCGCCGTCTATTCCAAGCAGCTCCTCATTGCCTAAAGTGTCCCACTCACCGGGTGCGTTCACGGTTTTCCAGACATCGCCGCCCCCGCCACGCTCCCACCCCGTGGTCTTGTCCGAGCGGCCCGCGTCTAGCCCCACAGCCTGCGGCGAGCCCGCGGCCTTCCAGCGTGCCACTAAGCGCTCGTAGCGGGCCTTGGCCTCAGTGGCAACCACGGGAGTCGCGAACTCGCTGGCACTCATCCCCAGCCCGAGATTCACGTCTTTTGCCATCCACGCCTCAATGCGCGTCCCGCCCCACGACGTGTGCAGCATCCCGACCGGCACTCCGAGCGCCTTGCGGAGCTGCTTGGCGAAGTAGTAGCCCACCGCGGAGAAGCCCGCGCGGGTACTTGGTGCGGCGCTCTGCCAGCTTCCGCCCGCGACTTCCTCCTGTGGGGTTAGCTCGACGGCTTTCTGCACCGTGAACATGCGTAGCAGCGGGTCGGGTTCGCTCTCGATCTCCGGCTTAGCCTCAAACGAGGCAGCCAGGGGCCACTCCATGTTGCTCTGCCCCGAGCACACCCAGACCTCACCAAAGTAGACATCCTTAACCGTGAGCGTATTATTGCCCTTCACTTGCAGCACAAATGGCCCACCCGCACCCTGGGCTGGGAAGCTCACCAGCCACTTGCCATCCGCCCCTGCCGTCGCCTTGACCATCTTGCCCTTGAGGGTCAGTGTCACCGCTTCACCAGGGTCGGCGGTCCCGTAAAGTCGCACGGGCTGGTTGCGCTGGAGCACGCAGCCATCGGAGAGGAGCTTGGGAAGAGTCACATTGGCCGAGGCCGCACTGGCCCCCATCGCCAGAGTCGCCGCCACGAGAAGTTTACGTTTCATGTCCCTACCATTCGCGAGAGCAGGGTAAAATCCCTGCCACGCCGAACTAGTCTCCATGACAAAGATCGTCTTTCTGGCGGGCACGAAGAGCCATGGGCCGGGTGACCATGAGTACGAAAAGGGCATGCGGCTCTTTGCAAAGGCGCTGATACCGCTTGCTCAGACCGAGGTGCACCTCTACGGCTGGCCGGAAGACGAAAAGACGCTCGATGACGCGGACTGCATCGTGCTCTACGCCGATGGCTCTGATCACAACGAGCGCGACCATCCCCTGCTCCTCGGCAACCGCATGGACATCATCGAACGGCAGATGCAGCGGGGGTGCGGCTTGGTGACATTGCACTACGCCACTTTTTGCCCGCTCAAACACAGCCAGAAGTATCTTGCCTGGGTGGGCGGCCACTTTGACTACGAGTCGGGGAGCGGAGCAAACCACTGGGCCTCGGCGATCCAGCACTTCGAGTCCATGCCAAGCTTTGTAGAGCACCCAATCACCTCTGGGATTGCGCCGTTTACGGTGCGCGAGGAGTGGTACTACAAGATGCGGCTCAACCCCAAGACGATTCAGCCGCTGGTGCAAGTCACGCCGCCGGGGGAGACGCAGCCTGAAACGGTCGCTTGGTGCGTCAGCCGCCCCGACGATGGCCGTGGGTTCGCCTGCACGGGGGGACACTTGCACCAGAACTGGGCAACTCCCAGCTACCAGAGGCTTATCGCGCAAGGGATTTTATGGGCAGCCAAGGCGAGCGGCACGCCAAAATTTGTCGAGCTGTCCGATCCCCTCCGCGTGCAGATTCTCACCGGCAAGCACCACCCCGCGCACAACTGGCAGCAGACCACGCCCGCGCTGGCAGAGATTCTCGGCACCGACAAGCGCATCCAGACCACGATCTGTGAGAACCCCGAGGCGCTCGATCTCTCCCAAACCGATGTGCTGGTGCAGAATTACTGCAACTGGGAGAGCGCAAGCCTGAGTCAAGGCAAGCGCACACAGCTCTTGAACTATGTACGTAGCGGTGGCGGACTGGTTCTGATCCACTTTGCCAACGGAGCCTGGCGCGACTGGCCCGAGTACTTTGGCGGCCTTGCACGCCGGGTCTGGGTGGATGGAAAGGCCAACCACGATGCCTACGGTTTGTTTACCGTCAACGTGACGCAACAGATGCACCGGCTCACGGTGGGGCTTCCTGCAAGCTTCCCCACCACAGATGAGCTGTACTGCTCGCAAGTTGGGGAGCGTCCCGTGGAGCCACTCCTCACCGCACGCTCCAAGGTCACGGACAAGGACGAGCCGCTGGCCTTTGCCTACACCGAGGGCAAGGGGCGCATCTTCCAGACCCTCCTCGGCCACGATGCGGGAGCGCTACGTACGCCAGCCCATGCGGAGGTAATCCGCCGCGCGGTAGCCTGGGTCGGCGGGAGAGAGGTGCTGCCAACCTCTCCTCCCCCTGCCCCCTCCTCACCTAAAGGCAAGGAAGGGGTTCTTAGCCCCTTGCCTTTAGGTGAGGGGTTGGGGAGAGGTAGCGGCTACGAGGCCAAGGGTGATGCGCGGTGGCAGGAGCCACCGCTGACGGTCGCGTGCCGGGCGCGGCTGTTTTCTAAGAGCGGCTTCAATATTTTGGTTGCCAGTAGCCATAAAGACTCGCCACGCCACTGGGAGTTCTACACGGAGGCCGGGACGGGCAAGCTGGCGGTCTACCTGCCCGGTGCGGCTCCGACCAATGTTGTCGCCGATTCTGATATCTGCGATGGGAAGTGGCACGCCGTGCGCTTTGAGTACCTCCCCAGCAGCGTGACGCTCTTTGTGGACGAGAAACGGGTCACTGAGGCGCAGATTGGGATGGCGCATGTCACGGCGGCGGTCGGGCCGCTCTGGCTAGGGTGCTATCCGCCGCAAGGGCTGGGCTGTAACGGCCAGCTCGAAGACGTGCAGATTGCCAGCGGTGGGAAAGTGCTGGCACGGTTTACTTTTACGGGAAACGAGGGTTTGAAAAAAGTGGATGGACTATCAAGCACAAGCGATGCGGCGGCGTGGAAGCTGGAGCTGACCGGTAAGTGGCCGCAGGTGAACCCCAAGACCAGCGTAGACTGGCGCGAGTCGGGGAGCGATGCCGGACGGATGCGGCACGCCAAGCTCACGCAGATTAGTAAGAAGACCGTGAAGGGGCTGAAGCTGGCGTGGGAGTTTAAGACGGGCGATGCGGGCTCGGGCACCACGATTGAGTGTACGCCGATCGTGGTGGCGGGCGTGATGTACCTCACCACGGTGAAGCTGCGTATTGTCGCGCTGGAGGCGGCAACGGGCAAGCCGATCTGGAGCTACGATCCCAAGTCGGGCGGGGTGCACCGGGGGCTGACCTACTGGACCGACGGGAAAGCGACGCGGATTCTGGCCGCCCTCCCCGATGGCAAGCTCCTCTCGCTCGATGCCAAGACCGGAACGCCTGATGCCGCTTTTGGGAAAAACGGCATCGTCAATCTGCGCGATGGCTACAAACGCGATCTCTCCGGGCTGAACTATGGCTGCACGTCGGCGCTGGCGCTGTTTGAGAACACCGTGATCGTCCCCATCATCAACTCCGAGGGACAGCCCGGTGCCCCCGGCGATATTCGGGCCTTTGATGTACGCACCGGCAAGGAGGTCTGGCGCTTTCACACAGTTCCCGAGCCCGGTGAGTTTGGCAACGATACCTGGGCGGGTGAGTCCTGGCGCGAGCGCTCGGGAACCAATGCCTGGTCGGGCTACACGGTGGACACGAAAAACGCGATTGTCTTTGCGTCCACAGGCTCGGCGGCATCAGACTTCTACGGCGCGGATCGTCACGGGGCGAACCTCTTTGCCAACTGCCTCATCGCCCTCAATGCTCGCACAGGCAAGCGACTCTGGCACTTCCAGACGGTGCATCACGACATGTGGGACCACGACAACCCGTGCCCCCCAACTCTCTGCATCGTGAAGGGCAAGGAGTGTGTCGCGCTGCCCACCAAGACGGGCTTTGTCTATGTCTTTGAGCGCAAGACGGGCAAGTCTATGTTTCCGATTGTTGAGAAGGCCGCGCCGCCGTCGGATATTCCCGGAGAGAAAGCCTGGCCCACCCAGCCCATGCCGCTTGCCCCACCCCCACTCGTGCCCCAGATCATCACCGATGCCGACCTCACGGTTCCTGCCAATGGGCGACGCTATGGTGGCTGGCGTCAGCCGCCCAGCCTAGAGGGGACGCTCTGCACGCCGGGCTTTCACGGCGGTGCGAACTGGAGCGGCGCGTCGTACGATCCCGCAACCGGCTATCTCTTTGTCAATACCAACAACGTTCCCAGTGTCGTCCAGCTCAAGGCCAACGGGCGCGGCGGCTACGACTTCCAGGGCTACAACTGGCTCCGCGACAAAGACGGTCGCCCTGGTGTGAAACCACCATGGGGCAGCCTGACTGCGGTGGATCTCAACAAAGGCACCTTTGCGTGGCGCATCCCCCTCGGCCACTACCCCGACCTCGCGGACAAGACCACGGGCACGGAGAACTTCGGCGGCTCGATTGTCACGGCGGGCGGTCTGCTCTTTATCGCCTCCACCCGCGACGAACACCTACGGGCCTTCGACAAAGACACGGGCAAGCTCCTCTGGGAGCACAAGCTCCCCGCGGGTGGCTACGCCTGCCCCGCCACGTACTCGGTCAATGGCAAGCAGTATGTCGTGATTGCGGCAGGCGGCGGCGGCAAACTCGGTACCAAGTCCGGCGACAGCTACCTCGCATTCGCGCTGTAGTAAGCCATGCTCCAGCAAACACAAAGCCAGACACTTGAGGAGCTCACGGAACGTCTTCAGCGCGAAAACCAACGCGCAGAGTGGATAAAGTACAATCTAAAACTAGCCACCTGGGTGAGCTTCCTGATAATCACCTTCAGCTGGCAATATCTGGCGATTCGAGGCATTCACCCCGGCTGGTTCCTCCTTGTCCCCCCGTTCCTGCTTGGCCTTCGTCAGGAAGGATTTAGCCTAGCTCGTCGTCGGAAGGTTCTTGCCGAAGCCATTATCCCACTCGGAGAGTTTCAAGAACGGGCAGGGCTAGGAGCGCTTCTGCGTTTTCGACGTGCACTGGTCTTCACGACGGAGGAAGAATGCAAGCTCCAAGCACTGTGTGTAAATCCCCTCCACAAGCTGGTTCCTCGGGCAACCGTGGATGAGCTGGAGAGACTTGGGGCGGAGGAGCGCAAAGAGCTTGTCTCACTCCTCAAAATCACCCTTGGCCCACACTTTGTCCGCACCCGCCTAATGGGAGCCTCCAAAGAGCCAAGCGGGAAGAATATCGAGTTTGGGATCGCACTTTTCCTCGCCCTCACCACCGTGAAGGAGCTAGGTGGCGAAAAAAGCGCTCGGCTTGTCGTAAAGCGGTATGGCGATGAGCGTTTGCGCGAGGCAGCTCAGGAGTATCTAAATGCAACAGCAAGCATCCCTTGAAACCAGCCTCGTTACTCTGACGGTGACTATCAAGCGCCTCAACCAGCGCTTTCTCTCTGGCTTTGGGATATTTGCCTGCATGGCACTGTTGGTCGTCCTATCCCACGGCATCCTCCAGCTTCTTGGCTTGGTAGTCTGCCTTATCTTTGGCAACGCCCTGAGCGAGGTCTGGCGTGTGCGCCGCCACACGCTTGATGAGGCGGCAGCTCTCGTGGGGGCGACTACGGATCGACAAGCGGTCGCGTCCCTCCTCCTTCTGGATCGTACCTGCCGCCTAAACAGCCCCACAGACTACCACGTCCGGGCGCAGATCAACCATGCCCTTGTCCGGCTTCTTCCCCGCCTCACGGAGGAGGAACTCCATCAGCTTACCCCTGAGCAGCGGGCGGGGCTTGTACAGCTCACGCGGCTAGTTTTTACACACACTCTTCTCACGCGCCAGCTCTTTGTGCCGCCGCCCCAGTTTCCCACCCAGCGCCAAGTCGACTTTGGAGTGAGCTTGTTTCTCGTACTATCGAGCCTCAAACAGCCCGGTGCGGAAGCCACCGCACAGCTTGTCCTGACCCATTACTCCAATGAGCGTTTGCGCGAGGCAGCTCAGGAATACCTGAATACTCTCAATATGCCGTAAAAAACGCCGCCGGGGAGGACTCTCCCCGGCGGTGTTTTGATTTTTAAAATCCCCAAAACAAGTAGGTGTTACAGAGAACCCACGGGGCGTGGTGCGAGGGGTTGCTCCCCGAGTAGCCCG
>NZ_JANNYP010000204.1:0-1053 GCF_031410135.1 Armatimonas sp.
GCTAGAAAGGCCGCTTCGGGCCATACGGAACTCCGAATTCTTATGGGCGGCACGCCCTTCGCAGCCGAGGCACGAGGCTCCTGAGAGGTCGTGCCCTTATAATGGTGTAAATAGCTCGGTGGCTTGACGAGGCGGGCGAAGCCCCACTAAAGATGGGGACAGCCCGCAAAGTCAAGAAAGCCACCTCCCTCTCCCGATACTTGGAGTGACAAACTTCAACAACCGAGGAGAAAGAAATGGCTCAGTTCGAGATTACAGTAAACGAGGCAGATTTGCCAAAATTGTTCAGTGGGCAGGGACTCAGTATCCTGGTCGAGCAGGTGCTCAATCAAGTGCTTGCCCACCAGGTCACGGCAGCACTCAAGGCACAACCAGGGGAGAGGACTCAAGAGAGGGTTGGCTATCGAAATGGCACACGGGAACGAGAGATGCAGACTCGAATCGGAACCATCACGCTTAAAGTACCAAGGACACGCGAAGGAGAGTTCAGCCCTGACTTATGGGAACGCTATCAACGTAGTGAGCAAGCCTTCGTGCTGGCTCTGTGTGAAATGGTGATTCAAGGAGTCAGCACGCGCAAAGTGGAAGCTATCACAGAGGTGCTCTGTGGAGCCGGGTACCCACCCGAAGGGAAGGGTGTCAGTAAGTCTCAAGTTTCTAAGCTCTGCTTGGTGCTAGATCCTCTGGTGAAGACTTGGCGAGAGCGACCTCTGGGAGTCTTCCCCTTCGTTCTGGTAGATGCCATCGTGGTCAAAATACGCGAGGATGGGCGTGTTCGCCAGTGTGCCCTGCTGATTGCCTGTGGCATTGACTAGGCGGGCTATCGTCACGTACTGGGCTTTGCCCTGGGAGACAAGGAAAGCGAGGCGAGTTGGAGCGAGTTCTTCACGAGCTTGAAGGCACGGGGATTAACCGGGGTGGAGTTTATCATCTCCGACGATCATGCAGGCTTAGTCAAAGCGATTGGAGGCAGTTTCGCGGGTGCCACTTGGCAGCGATGTCAAGCCCACTTTATCCGAAACCTCTCGGATGCTTGCCCCAAGTCTGAGGGGG
>NZ_JANNYP010000205.1:0-1643 GCF_031410135.1 Armatimonas sp.
GAAGGATTGTCTTATCCGCTAGGGGCGTCTTGACTCGAACCATCGGGTCCTTCTCCAGAAACTCTTCCTTGACCATGAATGAGAAGAACGCTCTTGTTCCTCGAAGAACGGTTCGGACGCTGTTCGCTCCAAGGTTGTCCTGGAGGTAGAGCACAAACTTCCTCATGGTGCCGGTTTCGACCTGCTGAACCGTCGAGATTCCTTGGGCTCTGAGCCAATTCATGAGTTTGCCAAGGACATAATCGTAGTATTCGAGGGTCTTGGGTGTGTGCCTCGAAGTGCGCTGATGAAGCATGAATTCGGATTGCGCATCCGAGAGGGGCAATTCGTTTGAGAATTGTGGTGTCAGTTGCTGAATGTTCACGTGTTACTCCCCTGACCGAGGGAACACTCGTGAGTCAGATGTTCAAACTAGGTTCAACAGGGAAGGATTGGGGCGGCTGATGGGTCTTGAACCCACGACCTCCTGAGCCACAGTCAGGCACTCTAACCCCTGAGCTACAACCGCCACGTAGAGTAGGAGTGATTATGACTCAAATTCTCTGATGCTTGCTGAGACAGGCCAGACGTTCTAGGGCGTACACTTTACGGCAGATGCCCCAAATCTTTCTCGAAACCACTGCGAACCTCGAAGAGAATGCCGTGATCCCAGACATCTTAGAAGCCCTGGTCGCGACGCTGAGCAAATTCGAGACCGTCGATCCGGCGGCGGTAAAGGCGTTTCATGGGCTCAGGATGACCTGGGAGATGGGTTTGGGCGCGCCAGCGGGTTTTGGTCCAGTGCCAGGTCTCGGTACTGACCGGGCGACCGCTGGAGCTTCGGCAGAGAATCGCCGACGAAATCATAAACGTCCTACAGAACGCCTTTCGCGTTAGCATTGACGAGCATGAGGCGAGTATCACGGTTGAAATTCGAGAGATGGAGCGAGAGACGTTCCGAAAAGTTGTGAAGAAGCTGACCTAACTTCCGGAGGCGATTCCCCCGAAGATTGCCAGTAAGTCTTATGTTCGATTTCATTTCTCGGGCAGTAGTTGGCCTCATCATCGTGGCCAGCGCGTTTCTCACCAATTGGGTTCCGGTAGATCACGCCATCGGCGTGGCCATCCTTGTGACACTCAGTGGTGCGATGCAGTCGATGCTTGCCCACCGTGAAACCCTTGATAAGACGATGCACTCCGTGCTCGTGGGTTTTGAGTCATTCGCGATTTTGGGGCTCCTCGCACCTGGCGGTTACCTGTCTCGATACGGCTTCGTTGCCCTTATTCCTGCCTCCACCATCATGTTTCGCGGAGTCCGCCTTTACGGAGGCGTCTCAATCACGATGGCGATTGCCCTCCCTGCACTCAACCTCATCTTTGGAAACGCAATGACGGCGGGGGTTTTTATTCAGGCCAGCGTGATGGCGATCATTGGGTGCATTGCGCTTTCATTTGATTCGGTGGTCGAATCGGCTCCAGAATCTACAGTGACTCCGGGCTTTGATGGGCAGGAGGAGTTCTTTAAAGAGCACCTTGAGCTTCGTGAAAACCATCGCCAACTCCGCGAAGCTTTCGACGAACTGAGACTCAAACTCGGACGGTACAAGGTGCAACTTAGTACCCAAGAAGTTGATGCCAAACCATCAGGAGACGGGCTTCAGAAC
>NZ_JANNYP010000206.1:0-16002 GCF_031410135.1 Armatimonas sp.
CACTTCGTGGGGTAACCGGACGGGGGGAGAATATGGAAGGGCCGGAGGCGATTGCCTTCGGCCCTTTTTGTTTTTCATAGGGTCCCTTTAGCCGCCTGTGCTTCGACGGGTGTGAAGAAGGAGAGCGAGTACAAGTGGCGCGGGGTGAACAAGGCGAAGCCAGGGGCGAACCCTGGAACGCCGTAGCCTCGACGGAGATCGTCGGGCTATGGGGCGAGCAAGTCGCCGCGCCTTCGGCGGAGTAGGCACGATGATGGTGGCACTTGTACCGACGAGGAACGAGGAGGCGGCGCAAAGCGCCCCAGAGCGGGACGATCTCCGTCCACGCGGCGCAGTACGGGAAGGACTCCGATGAGCTGGCCTCGACGGGGCTGAAGAAATCCAGCGAGTACAAGAAGCGTGGGCCGAAACCCGCAAGCGCTCCGCCCACACCGTAGGCCCATTTATGGGTCTTGTCGCATCAGCGGGCTCATTTATGTGCCCGTGCTTCGACGGGCGTGAAGAAGGAGAGCGAGTACAATCGGCGGGGATTGAATAAGGCGAAGCCTACGACGAACCCCGGAACGCCCTGAACCCATCCCCTAGCCCCTTCCCTGCCGCAAGGAAGGGGGATCGGAGCGGACTAGGTGCCGCTCCAGTCCTCCACAAGAAGCCCTGGCACCTTCCCAAAGTGGGCGAGATTGCGGGTCAGAACCGTAGCCTCGTTTGCCAGAGCGATAGCGGCGATCTTCAAGTCCATCGTCCCGACCCGGACTTTGGCTCGCTGAAGCTGCTCGAAAATATCGGCGGCTCCGGTGTCGAACGAGAGAAGTGGGATGCCTTCGAAGGTCTTGATATGAAGCTCCAGGCGAGAGTAGGCAGACAAGAGTCGCTCCCGTGTGTCGGCGCGGGCAGCACGCTCCAGCCAGCCACGCATCTGCTCTTCATAGTTGACCACCGTCGTAAAAACCTGGTCGGGAGCAACCGTCTCTAGCCGCATTTGTAAGGGAAGAGAGTCGGCGCTGTCCCACTCCAGCAGGCTGAGGTGATCCGTATCCAGCACATACATCTACGGAGTGACATCCTCTTGAGGGCGTAGCGACTCGCGGTACTCACGTCCCAGGCGCTCGGCTTCGGCAAACTCCGGGTCATTCTTGTACACCCCCACGATCTTCTTCCACCAGGGGCCTTTTGGTGTTCTCTCGGGTTCTTCAGGGATAAACCTTGCTACCTTTTGCTCTAGAACCGCGACGCGTTCTTCAAGAGTGACTGTTGCCATAGTATTTTCCTAGGCGCATTCTATCGCGCTTTGGGTGGTAGCGCAGTTTGGAAAGGACTCCGACGCGTACGCTTCGACGGGCATGAAGAGTGAATAAGGCGAAGCCGGGGACGAACCCTGGAACGCCGTAGCCTCGACGGAGATCGTCGGGCTTTAGAGCGAACAAGTCGCCGCACCTTCGGCGGAGTGGTTCCATGATGATGACACTTGTACCGACGAGGAAGGAGGAGGCGGCGCAAAGCGCCCCAGAGCGGGACGATCTCCGTCCACGCGAAGGGAGCGGTCGGATAATCGGTTACACCATCGCCTCGGCCTCGGCGGCGGTTTGTTCCCAGTCGACGAGTTTTGCGTCTAGCTGACCGCTGAGCTTTGTGTGCTCCGCCGCCAACGTGGTCGCATCGCCCTCGCCCGACGCCAGCGCGGCCTCAACGGTGGCAAGCTCCGCTTCTAGCTTCCCAATCTCCTCCTCTATGGTCGTCACCCGCTTCTGGAGCCGTGCGCGCTCTTTGGAGAGCTGGAAGGCATTGGGTTTTATCGGCTCCGGCTCGCTCTTTCGCCGTGGGATGGGAGCCGTGGGGAGAGGCTGGCTCTTGGTGGCCCGGTAGAGCGCGTAGTTGCCCTCGTGGAGCGCTACTTTGCCATTGCCCTCAAAGGCCAGAGTGTGATCCGTGACCGCATCGAGCAAGGCACGGTCGTGGCTGACGACTAGCAGCGTGCTGGGAAACGACTTCAGGGCATCGGTGAGCGCATCGCAGCTCCAGACGTCTAAGTGGTTGGTCGGCTCATCGAGGACGAGTAAGTTCGCGGGGGAGAGCACCATCAGCGCCATGCGAAGCTTGCTCCGCTCGCCACCTGAGAGCGCGGAGATCGGCTTGAAGACATCATCGCCTGTGAAGAGAAACTTCGCCAGATGCGAACGGGCCTCGGCGATGTTCAGACCCGCACGCTCGTAGAACGCCTCAAGCACGATCTCGTCGCCCTCAAAGTCGTCTTCATCTTGTCGGTGCACGGCCACGGTTACGCCATGTCCGAACTTTAGGAAGCCTGAGTCAAGCGCCTGCTCGCCGAGCAGCATCTCGATCAGCGTGGTCTTGCCCGTCCCGTTTGGCCCAACAATGCCAATCTTCTGGTCGCGCCGCAGGATAAAGTCCACGTTATCGAGAATCGGCTGCTCGCCAAACTTCTTGTTTGCCTTCTCCGCCACCACCACATTCTCGCCGCTCCGGCCCGAGGTCGCCAGCTTTGCCTTCACGCCCTGCGGATCAGAGTCCGGGCGCTCCAGGCGCTCCAGACGATCTAATCTTTTCTGTCGCCCCATCGCGATTCGGGTGTTTTGCCCCGCCTTGTTGCGCCGAATGTACTCCTCGGTGCGTGCTATCTCGGCTTGTTGGCGCTGGTAGAGCTCTAGCTGCTCGGCGCGCACCCGCTCGCGCTTTTCTTTGTAGAACACGTAGCCGCCGGAGTAGGGGGTCACGCCGGTCGCCTCGACATCCCAGATCGCGTTGGCGGTGTTTTCCAAAAAGCGCCGGTCGTGCGAGACCAGCAACACGGCGCCGGGGAAGCGCTGCAAGAAGCCTTCGAGCCACTCCACGGCGCGAATGTCGAGGTGGTTGGTGGGCTCATCGAGAGCAAGCACATCGGGTGTGGTCGCCAGTAGCTTCGCCATCGAGAGCCGTGTCTTCTCCCCACCCGAGAGCACCGAGACCGGCTTGTCCCAGTCTTTCTCGGGGAGTCCCATGGCCTCAAGAGACGCCAGCAGCGACGCCCGTGCCGCTTCGCCGCCAGAGAACTCGTAGCGATCCTGCGCCGCCCCGAGCGCATCCAGCAAGTCCTCGCTCTCGGGGTCACTTGCCAGCGCCATCTCCGCCTCCCGTAGCCGTGCCTCCGCATCGGCCACGCTCGCCAGCGCCATCTCCGCCTCGTCTAGGATGGTCTTAGAGTCGTCCAGCCGCGCGATCTGCGAGAGATAACCAATCCGCACGCCCTGCGCCACCCGGATAGTGCCCCGCGTCGGCTCCTCAATCCCCAGGAGGAGCCTTAGTAGCGTCGTTTTTCCGCCACCGTTCTTGCCCACAATTCCCACTTTCTCCCCCCGCGCCAGGCGCAGCGAGATGCCATCGAGAATCGTGTGAGGGCCGTAGTCTTTCCCTAAATCGGAGATCGTAATGAGGCTCATGCAGAGCGCATTTTACCGCGAATCCTGCGTAGAGAGCCGCTGGTTGGAAACCAGCGGCTGCAATGGCGCTTCGCAGCCGCAGGCTACTGCAGCCGCTCAATTACATTGGGCATCCATCGAGTAAAGAGCGAAGCCAGAGGAGGGCATCTGAGCGGGAGTGAGTCTGGCATGATTCTTGCGTTTTTCCCTCACCGTAGAGTGGGAGAAGAAAAGATGAAACGAATTGTATTTTTAGCGCTGGTAGGTTTGGTAGCCACCAGTGCACATGCACAGTCGCTAACCACGGTACCTAGTGCCAATGCAGCGGTGGAAGGTAGCGCTGGACTCAATACCATGATCCGGTCTGAGGCGCGAACTCTTCAGACGGTTATCAGTGCCTCGGAACTTACCTCGATGCTCAATGGGCAGATCACGGGGCTGACATTTCGGCTTGATGGCTCTGAAGTGGCGACGCGCCCTGACCTTGCCATTAACTTTGCAAACTACGATATTTATCTTGGGCAGGCGGCAACCACGCCGAGTACGCTGAGCAATACGTTTGCCAGTAACTATATCCCTGGCACGAAAACCCAGCTGCGCGGTGGTGCACTGAGTCTTGCGGCAGGCTACTTCCCACGAACCAACCCGGCGGGGCCAAATGACTTTGCGGCTATTATCGGCTTCAACCTGTCGGGGGGCAACTATAGCTACACGGGCGGTGATCTGGTAATTGAGCTGACCCACACGGGCAATTCCGCGACAGACTTTGGACTGGATGCACAGGCGAATAGTGCCCAGGTTGCTGCCGTCGCCTCACAGGGCTATAACGCCCTAACGAATACTGGTGTCAATGCGTCTGTGGCACCTGTGATGCGCTTACAGTTCACTCCGGCGGCGACAGCGGCACCAGAGCCAGGGACGCTTGTGCTTCTGGGACTAGGGGCGCTTGGCCTCGTGGTGCGGCGACGGCGCACGGCCTAGGCGTAAGCGCCAGACCATTCCTACTGCCTCAAAAACAATCCGCTTGCTCATCTTCGACACGCCGTCTACGCGATCCGTGAAGAGGATGGGCACCTCGGTGGCCTTAAAACCCGCTTGGAGCGCTCGCCAGGTCATCTCGATCTGAAACGAGTAGCCGTTGGAGCGGATCTCGGGCAGGTTCACGGCCTCCAGCGCCGCTCTTCGCCAGCACTTGAAGCCTCCTGTGAGGTCTTGCAAAGGCAGCCCGAGAATCGTGCGGGCGTAGAGACAGCCTCCCCGCGAGAGCAGCCGACGGCTCAATCCCCAGTTTACGGTGCCACCCCCGGCAACATAGCGCGAGCCGATCACGAGATCGGCATCTGCGGCCAGCAGGCGCGGGACATCGGCGGGGTTGTGTGAAAGATCGGCGTCCATCTGCACCAGGCGGGTGTAGCCCTGCTCCAGGCCCCACGAAAACCCCGCCACGTAGGCGCGCCCCAGACCATCTTTGGTGGTGCGGTGCAGGACATGGACATGGGGGTCTTGCGTGGCAAGTGCATCCGCCATTTTTCCTGTGCCATCGGGAGAGCCATCGTCCACAACCAAGAGATGCGCCTCGGGAACACTCTGGCGGAGCTGGGCAATGAGCGTGGGCAAGTTTTCTTTTTCGTTGTACGTCGGCGTGATAATTAAAGGGGACTCAGGCATAACAATCCCATCAGTATACCGTCTGCGATAGAATGGAGAACTATGCGGATTGACGAGCTTCTTGGGGGCGAGCGCCCCACCATCTCCTTCGAGTTCTTTCCCCCACAAAATGATGCGGGTGCGGAGACTCTCTTTCAGACCATTCATCAGCTTCAAATCCTGAAACCTGACTTTATCTCGATCACACGAACTGGTGGCGGTACCGAGCAGACACTAGAGCTGACCCTGCGTATTCAGCGCGAGCTTGGGATTCGTACGATGTCGCACTTGACATGTCTGCACCACAATAAAGACGAGATGGCGGCGCACTTGGCGACTCTCTGGGAGGGTGGCGTGCGTAATGTTTTGGCTCTGCGTGGCGATCCCGAGAACGGCCAGCTTGTCTTTAAGGCACCCAAAAATGGGTTTGCCTACGCCAATGAGCTAGCCACCTTTGTCGCGGCACGCCAAGACTTTTGTATCGGCGTGGCGGGCTATCCCGAAGGGCATCCCCAGTGCTTGAATCGCACGCGGGACATTGAGACGCTCAAAGCAAAGCTCGATGCGGGGGGGCGTTTTATCATTACCCAGCTCTTCTTTGACAATGCTGATTTCTTTATTTGGAGGGATCAGTGTCGTGCCGCAGGGATTACCGTCCCGATTGTGGCGGGGATCATTCCGATTGAAAATGTTGCCCAGATCAAGCGCTTTGTCACCCGCTGTGGTGCGAAAATTCCACAGGCACTGCTGCAGAAACTAGAGGCCGTTGAAAACGATCCCGCCGCGGTCTACGAGGTAGGCATTGGGCATGCCATTACCCAGTGCCGTGAGCTGATAGCAGGCGGTGTGGACGGTCTTCACTTCTACACCCTCAATAAAAGCAAGGCAACAGCCCATATATGCGCGGAGCTGGGAAACTAGCGCCGGAGCTGTTTGAGAGTCTGGAGCGCGATGCGAGCGATCTTACCGAGAGGAGCAAGCCGAATCAAAACGGGGGGGAGAAGGCCAAGCTTCTGGGCCACTGAGGCAGGCGTTTTCTTTTTTGGAACTATCTTTTTGCCTATTGGCCGCTGCCGATACGCCGCGAGAAATCCGGCGGCTTGTTTCAGATGGCGAGGCTCGATCCACATTCCCTGAGGGGGCTCGCTCACCCGAAGCCGCTTTCGGATGGTTTTGGTGCGCGAAACGAGCGAGAGCGCCTGAACTTTTAGCCGTGCGACAAGCTCTATACTGCGTGTTGCCAAGAGTTTACCGGCATCCGTCAACGGGGCGATGCGATTCTGGAGACGTGTGACAGGGCCTTGTTTGATCTTCCAGGCAGCCCATGCCACGCAAAACCAGCCCACAAGCTGGGCGATAAAGACTGCTACCACCGTTAGATCCAAAACGCTCCATGTCATAAGTATTAGTGTACCGTGCCAGGTGGGGCTTTTTCTCGTGACCCTGGCAAGAATAGGGGGATCTGGAAACGGAAAGGTGATCGAGACATGGTATAATTCCCCCTAGCGTCTCGTCCCGTAGCGTCTTTCTGCAATGTCAGGGGGAGTGACTCAGGCAGCGCTCGGGTAGGCGAAACATCACCATGCGTTTATTTGGTTTTTTTTCACGGCGTCGCCGATTGGGAATAGATCTCGGCACCGCCAATACACTGGTTCACGTTCACGGCAAGGGCATTTTACTTCGCGAACCTTCGGTAATCGCCTACGATGTAAACCGGCAGACGGTTGAAGCTGTTGGAGATGAGGCTAAGCGAATGCTGGGCCGCACTCCAGGGCACATTGTGGCAGTACGTCCACTCAAAGACGGAGTCATTGCTGACTTTGATCAAACCGAGCGGATGCTGCGCTACTTTATTGAAAAAGTCATGCGCCGTCGTCCTTTTGATCTTCCGCAAGTGGTCGTGGGAATTCCCTC
The DNA here is from genome assembly GCF_031410135.1 of Armatimonas sp. GTDB lineage: Bacteria > Armatimonadota > Armatimonadia > Armatimonadales > Armatimonadaceae > Armatimonas. The sequence continues at coordinate 6,975 of NZ_JANNYP010000206.1, forward strand.
GGGTGTGACTGAAGTCGAGCGTATGGCGGTGATTGATGCCACAAAAAAAGCGGGAGCGGGCGAGGCATTTCTGATCGAGGAGCCGATGGCCGCAGCGATTGGGGCAGGCTTGCCTGTCTCCGAGCCGACCGGTTCGATGATCGTGGATATTGGCGGCGGGACAACCGAAGTGGCAGTAATCTCGCTCTCGGGAATCGTCACGAGCCGCTCGATCCGTGTGGCGGGTGATGAGATAGACGAGGCCGTTGTGGCCTATATCCGGCGTCAGTACAATCTCTACATCGGTGATCGGACGGCGGAAGAAGTGAAACTCCAGATTGGTTCCGCGTTTCCATTGGAGCAAGAGCTGACCATGATCATCAAGGGGCGTGACTTACTGACTGGCCTGCCGCGCTCGACGACGATTTCGAGTGTGGAGATCCGGGAAGCGATTGCGGAGCCCGTCAATCAGGTCGTGGATGCAGTCAAGATGGCACTGGAGGCGACACCGCCTGAGCTGGCAGCGGACATCATGGACTTGGGGATCTACCTGGCAGGTGGTGGTGCACTACTGCGAGGCTTGGATCGGCGCATTCAAGTCGAGACAGAGATGCCCGTCAAGATTGCCCCGGATCCGCTTTCTTGTGTGGCATTGGGAGCGGGAGCAGTCTTGGAAGAGGTGGAGACTCATCCTGGTCTTCGTAACGCACTGATGTCAAGTCGGTCTCTTTAACTCCAAAGTAAAGGGAGGTAGGCTATGGGGCAGAAACGGCTGAGAGGGGGCTGGAACCCCCGCGTTGAGCGGCGCGGTCTGAAGGTCGCCCGAGGGACTGTCATCGGTATGCTACTTGTCGGTGCCGTAGGGCTGGGAATCCTAAACAACCGCCTGACCTCCCAGGGGAAGTCCAATCCTATTGTCAGTGGCACCCAGGCAATCGCACTACCTGCTCAGGTTGCTGCCGCACGAACAAAGCAAGGCGTCTCCTCGACGTGGCGTGGCTGGTTTGGCGGTGTCGCCCTGGAGCGTGAGAACGAGGCACTGGCCCAAAAAGTCTCTGCGCTGACTCTGGAAGTCGAGAAACGTGAAGCGGTTGAGGCGGAGAATATCCGTCTTCGGGGTTTATTGGACATTGTCGTTACCAAGAATCCCAGGCCACAAGTTGCGGAAGTGGTAGCCTGGCTCCCTTCGTCTTTAGAGCAGACCGTGATCATTGCTCTTGGAACACGCCATGGTCTCCATCGTGACCAAGTCGTACGAACTGCAGAGGGACTTCTGGGAAAGATCATCGAAGTCGGGCCATTGAGTGCAAAAGTGCGCCTTCTAACGGATCCTGACTCTGGTGTTGGAGCGGTTGTGGGGGCGGGAAAAGCATTTGGCATACTCAAGGGTGTTGAAGAGGGGCAAGGGAAGCTAAAGCGGCGCTACAATATTGAGCTGGTGCATCTGGACAAGATGGCAGATGTCAAGCCGGGTGACATGGTTGCCACCTCAGGCCAGGGAGGGATTTTTCCTCCAGGGATTCCGATTGGTATTGTCGAGTCGGTGCGTGAAGATCAGACACACCTCGTTAAGATCGCCCGCATTCGACCGAATGCACCGCAACCTGGGATGGTGCGTGAGGTGCTGGTGCTGGCGGCACTTCAGCCATGAGCCAGGGGACTTTGGGGGGCACTAGTGAGAGAGTGATCTCCGGGCGCGCTCTGGTACTCTATTTGGTCTTATTAACCGCTGGGATTGGCCTACAGTCGTCGGTGGCAGTTCATTTGAACTTTTTAGGAGCCCAGCCGGATTTTTTACTCACACTAGCCCTCTGTGTCGCACTACTCACCGATGCCTCAATAGGTGCGGGTGCAGGCTTTATCTCAGGCTTAGTGACTGCTGCCATCGCGGGGCCGACCTTGGGGACGTTTTTGATCACACGAATCGTCGCTGCATGGGCCGTCGGGGCCCTACGCCGGCGCTTTGTCCGCGTCGGTGTTGGGGTGACTCTCTTGGGTGTGGGAGCAGGGAGTGTCCTGGCAGGGGTGCTCTATGGCTTCTCCAACCCGCGTATTGGTCTTGCCCACTGGCTCTCGCTGACCTTTGTCGGAGCGGTGATGAATCTTCTGGTGGCGCTCCCGTTGGCAGTCCTCGCACGCTGGAAAACCGTTCGCCTGTGAGTTGAACAAGTTCATGTTTTGAAGTAAAACGCATAATTGTTATCGGAAAGATTCGCTTTACTTCTGACTGGTTGGTCGCCTATAATAGAGCCATGGCAACAACAACCATCGAACGGGGGCAACCCGGCAGTAAGGCCTTCTTTAAGGATAGTTATCTCCTGCATAAGCTCCACTCTCTTTCGGGAGTGATTCCGATTGGAGCATTTCTGATCTTTCACTTGACGATCAACGCCTACAGTCTGCGTGGTGATGGAGAGACTGCCTTTAACACTGCGGTGAAGGCCATTGGCTATGCTCCTTTTGTGCTCCTTTTGGAGATCGGAGCGATCATGCTCCCGATTCTCTTTCATGCGATCTACGGCCTGATGATTGTGGCAGAGATGCCGGGGCCTGGTGGCAATGCCGCGCACTATGGCTACGGACGCAATAAGCTCTACGTCTTCCAGCGCTGGAGTGGTGTTGCCGCAATCGTCTACATTGCCGTCCATATTTACGACACGACTGTCCTAAAGTATGTCTTTGAGTTCACGGCAGGTGAGGCGGGCAAAGAGCTAGGCTTCCAGTCTATTAGCTACCGAGCAATGGCATGGCGCTTTGCTGATCCTCTCTATCTTGGATTCTATCTGCTAGGTATCTCGTCAGCGTGTCTGCACTTGGGCAATGGGGTTCTGAACTTCTGCATCCGCTGGGGACTAACCATTGGTAAAGAGGCACAGAAGATTGCTGCGATTGCAGGCTGGGGCTTAGGCATTGCGCTGACTTTATTAGGATCGGCGGTCGCGGTGAACTTCGCGATAAAAGGCCAAGAGGATCATAAAACACAGCCCGACCGGGCAGCTTTTGTGAAGATGCTCGTTGAGCAGGAGGCAAAGTAGCGATGGCAGCAACTAAACCCCGTGTGATTGTGGTAGGCGGTGGTCTGGCGGGCCTCATGACGACGGTGAAGATCGCGGAGGCGGGCGGCAGTGTGGATCTCTTCTCCCTCGTGCCCGTCAAGCGTAGTCATAGTGTCTGTGCCCAGGGTGGCATCAATGGTGCCGTCAATACGAAGGGCGAGGACGATAGCCCGAGCCTGCACATTGATGATACGTGTCTGGGGGGAGACTTTCTTGCCAACCAGACATTGATTAAGAACATGTGTGAGGCTGCGCCAGGGATTATCTATCTCCTCGACCGAATGGGGGTAATGTTCAATCGAACCCCCGAGGGCCTCTTAGACTTCCGACGCTTTGGCGGAACCCTGAAGCACCGCACAGCCTATGCTGGAGCGACGACAGGTCAGCAGCTTCTCTATGCCCTGGACGAGCAAACACGCCGCGCCGAAGTGGATGGGAAAGTCAAAAAATTCGAGTTCTGGGAGTTTCTTGGCATTGTTCGTGACCAAGGCGGCTCGGGCAAGTGTATCGGGATCGTCGCGCAGGATCTTCGGACAATGGAGATCAAGGCGTTTCATGCGGATGCTGTTGTGCTAGCCACGGGTGGGCCTGGAATGGTCTATGGCAAGTCCACCAACTCAACCATCAACACCGGAACCGCGGCGGGAGCAATCTTTCAGCAGGGCGTGCACTATGCCAATGGCGAGTTTGTCCAGGTTCATCCGACAGCCGTACCCGGCGAAGATAAGCTGCGCCTGATCTCCGAGTCCGTGCGTGGCGAGGGGGGACGTGTCTGGGTGCCCAAGACTCCCGGCGACCCTCGGCAAGGTCAGGATATCCCTGAGGCTGAGCGGGACTACTTCCTGGAGGTCAAGTACCCCAAGTACGGCAACCTCGTGCCACGCGATATTGCAACCCGTGAGATCTTTGCCAAGTGTGTGGACGAGAAAATGGGGGTCTTTGGGGAGAACCAAGTCTATCTAGATGTCACACACATTGACCGCAAGAAGCTGGATGAGAAGATTCGCGGTGTGCTAGAGATCTATGAGAAATTCGTCGGGGACGACCCGCGCGACGTGCCGATGCGTATCTTCCCGGCGGTTCACTACTCCATGGGGGGGATCTGGGTCAATGACGGTACAAACCCGGGCTCGACACCCTATCATCAGACCAATGTGGACGGCCTCTTTGCCGTGGGTGAGTGCGACTATCAGTATCATGGGGCGAATCGGCTTGGAGCCAACTCCCTGCTCTCCTGCCTAACCAGCGGCCAGATCTGCGGTCCCGCCGTGGTGAAGTATGTGGATGGCTTGAAGAAGCACACGGATGGCACGGAGGCCGAGCTTGGAGCGCAAGAGCGAGCCCGCACCGAACAGTACGAGAAACTTAAGGCTATGACCGGCCCTGAGAATGCTTTCTTACTTTGGCGTGAGCTGGGCCATGTGATGACCGAGAACATGACCGTCGTACGCTACAATGACCGTCTGGAAAAGACTCTGACCAAGCTGGACGAGCTCGAAGACCGCTACGAAAAGATTGGTATCTCGGATACAGGAGCCTGGTCGAATCAGACCGTTCCGTTTGCTCGGCAGCTCAAGAACATGCTCGTATTGGCCAAGATCATGACCAAGGGAGCACTCCAGCGCGACGAGAGCCGCGGCGCACACTACAAGCCTGAGTTCGATCAGCGTGACGATGAAAACTGGCAGAAGACCACCGTCGCACAGTTCGATCCTGCCAATCCTGGTGATCCCAAGATCACCTATGAGTCAGTAGATCTCTCGCAAGTAAAACCCCGACCAAGAGTCTACACGAGCAATTAACTTGTAGTGATATTGTAATATGAAAAATCAAACAGCCGAAGTGAGTATCGCCAAATATTCGAAAAGTATATTACTGTTAATTCTCGTGATAGGTATGCTACTGCGGCTAGTTTGGTTTTTTAATGGACGCTCTCTCTGGTATGATGAGGCGTGTCTTGCAACAGATATTGTTAGATGTGATTTTTATGAATTACTAAAGCCATTGGTGTCTGGGCAATCAGCTCCGATTCCATTTCTGATAATTACTAAGCAATTATTTCTTATTTTAGGCCACAATGATTTAGTGTTTCGTGTATTTCCGCTCTTTTCAAGTTTGTTGTCACTTTTACTTTTTTATCGATACTGTTCATTTGAATCAAATGATATTCTCCGGATAATTCCATTTGGTCTATTGTCACTATCATATCGTGCCATTTATTACGGTGGTGAGTTTAAACCATATGGTGTTGATTTGCTCGTGACTATTATCCTTCTGAATTTGTATAATGAAATAAGAAGACCTGCTGATATGGGTATTGCTAGAAAAACAGGTGTAATATTGGCTGTTTTATTGTGTGTTTGGTTTTCGTATCCGTCAATATTTGTTATTTTTGCAATTATTATTGCTTTGATTTTTGATTTTAATCGTATGGGCATGGATTTAAAGTCTATTGTTAGGCATAATTCGCTTGGTCTTATTATTATTTTTGGTGCTGTAAGTTTTATTACTGAGTATATGCTTGTCCTTAGGTCGACTGCTTCAAAATCTATATATTTGGATTTTTGGGATCCGATGTTCTTAAAAATGCCATTTTCATTAATTTCGGTAAAGCAAGATACATATTTAATATATTTTCTGGTTCAGTATCCGTTTCAATTTATGAAAATACTTGCTGTGGTTTTTCTTATAGTTTTTCTTATTGGTTTGATAGCTGTACTTCGGACAAAGAAATCTGAATTTATTGTTTTTGTTTTGCCTATAATATTTGCTGGCTTTGCCTCGGTATTGCATAAATACGGTTTTGGGGATCGTCTGATGTTATTTGCTACCCCTTTGATATGTTTATTAATAGGGAATGGTTTTCAGTTTGTAACTGATATTATTTCTCATAAGATTATTATTAAACCAAGTGTAATTGTATTGATTGCTCTGTTTTGTGTCTTGTCTGCGGGTATGAAATCACTTGATTATATAATAAGCCCTCCTGTTATTAGTAATATGAGACCACTGCTTGAGAAGGTCAAGCCTGTGATTGGTAATGGTGAATTTGTTTTTGTTCATGGTAGTAGTTTGCCTGAATACAGATTTTATAGTTCTGTCGACCCTGGATTGTTATTTGAAAATGTGGTTTTAGATGAAAATAATCCTGAAGAGGGAATAGGTATTCATTTATTTAATCAGATTCCACCAGGAGGTTCGTGTTGGCTTGTCTTATCAAAGATGGGAATGCCGCCCTATACAGAGAAAGAAAATCAAGTTCGGTTTTTAGGTGATATTACACAACGTGTGGAAGTGCCTGGTAGTGTCGCATGGCAGATTAAGCGGCGCTAGGAAAATTTAAAAGGAAAAAACCATGTCAGAAGTGATTATTCAAGTGACCGTTCTGCGTCAGAAAGACCCGGACTCTGCTCCCTACGAGGAGGTGTTCGATGTTCCCTACAAGCCGCGGATGAATGTCATCTCGGTGCTGATGGAGATCCAAGCCAATCCGATTAATACCAAAGGTGAGCACGTGACTCCTGTGGCTTGGGAGCAGGCATGTCTCGAAGAGGTCTGTGGTTCGTGTACGCTTCGGGTCAATAACCGTGTTCGGCAATCCTGCTCGGCACTGATTGACAATGTCGCACCACTGACGGGCACGATCCGTCGTCTACATCTTGCTCCCATGAGCAAGTTCCCGACAGTTCGTGATCTAATTGTGGATCGCTCGATGATGTTTGAGAACCTCAAGAAAGTGCAAGCCTGGATTCCCATTGATGGTACCTACGACCTTGGCCCTGGTCCGCGTGTGTCGGCAAAAGAGCAGCAGCTTGCCTACCAGTTCTCCCAGTGCATGAGCTGTGGCTGCTGCGTTGAAGCCTGCCCTCAGGTGAGTGAGAAGTCCAGCTTCATTGGCCCCGCTGCGATTGGGCAGGTTCGGCTCTTCAACGCCCACCCGACGGGAAAGCTCAATGCCGACGATAGGCTGGAGGCAATCTCGGGCCCCGATGGGATCGCAAGCTGTGGCAATGCCCAGAACTGCGTGCAAGTGTGTCCGAAAGAGATCCCCTTGACCCGCGCGATTGCCGAGCTGAACCGAGATACCACGGTCTACCGTATTAAAAAATGGTTGGGTAAGTAAGTCCAGCTAAAAAGATAAAGAGCTGTCTCACTGAAGTATACAGCGGGGCAGTCTTATTTTGGCAGTAGTGACTGGAGGCTGTCCTACTTGACTGAGCGTCCCTAATTTTTGCGGGATATTATAGAGGCATGAGCACTGAATTCAGAGCCGACCTCAAAGGTGTGATCTTGGTTTGTCCTGCGTGCGGTCAGAAGAACCGCCTGCCGTATAGCCGTCTTGCGACGGTAGGAACCTGTGGGAAATGCCAAGATCCGCTACCGCTGGTAAGCGCACCCCTGGACATTCCGAGCTCTGCCGTCTTTAATGCCTTGATCGCCGAGAGCGCACTTCCTGTCCTGGTGGACTTCTGGGCAGTCTGGTGTGGCCCCTGTAAGATGGTGGCTCCCCAGCTTGCTATCGTCGCGGGGCAAGAAGCGGGCCTCTCGTTGATCGTAAAAGTCAACACAGAGGAGCTACCAGGACTCTCCGAGCAGTATGGCATTCAGGGAATTCCGGCACTTTTGCTCTTTAACAACGGGTCACTGGTTGCTCAGCAAGCCGGGGCCATGCCAGCAGCAGCGATCCGTGAGTTTCTCTACCGATAAAAATAAACCCCACGGAAATTCCGTGGGGTTTATTTTTACTCTGTCAATCCTGTTTGGGAGGCAGGTTGGCTAGCTTGCGGATGCGGTCGAGGGCTAGCTTCTGAATCGCGGACGACAGGTCTCCCTTTCTCATGGCCTGGCTGTAGGAAGCGCGGGCATCTGCATTCTCTCCTGATCTTTCCTGTGCTTGTGCGAGGAGGAACCAGTCGGCTCCAGTTCCACGAAGACGCACGAGGTCACGGCGGGCACTGATCTCCTCTTTAATGGCTCCAGTAAAGCGCAGGAGGTGGGCTAGCCCGGTTAGCCCCACGAGCTCAGCTTCTTTAGAGACAACGGTGGAGCGCACCACGATCCCTGACTGCCCTCCACCCGAGCTATGAATCCCGGTTCGTGCTCCCGCAATATCGGCGCGGTAGCTGGCGATAAACTTCTCGGCCCAACCTTCTGCGGCGATGGCCTGGAGGGTGTCTTGTGGGTAGAGTGAGGTCTCATTGCTGAGTGCACGCTTGAACTCCAGCTCTGCGGCGGGACGATCATTCTGGTCGAGTAGGCTCTTGGCCAGCAAGCGCCGCCAGAGTGCCTCGTTATCCGGGTCTTCTTGCAGGGCTTTCTGGAGCGTCTTCTGGGCATCCAGGGGCCGTTTCGCAGAGAGCTGGGCCTCTGCAAGGGCGCGCTGGAGGCTAGGACGAGCGGCAAAGAGCCCTCCTGCCTCGGAGAGCTTTAGGGCAGAGGAGTAGGACTCTGCCGCCTCCCCATAGCTCCCCGTCCGCATCTGAATCTCCGCCAGTGCCGCGACGGGCGAGGGATCCTGTGGGGCTCGACGACGGGCATCTTGAAGGCTGGAGACAGCATTGCCTGTCTGTCCCAGTGCCATGCTTGCTCGCGCTGCCCCCGTTGCGGCGGGCACGGCGACCGAGTCAATCTGAAAGAGCTGCTGGTAGACCTTGAGAGCTCCCGTGTTGTTACCCGATTGTAGCTGTGCGTCCCCAAGCGCCAACAGAGCCCGTGGGTTTTTGGGGTCAGACTTAAGCGCACCATCTAGAGCAGCGACAGCTAAGTTGGCCTTTCCCTGAGCCAGATAGGAGAGACCTAGATTGATCTGTGGCTTTGTCCAGAGGGGAGCCAGAGCGCTGGCACGACGGTAGGCACGGCCCGCATCGTCGAATCGCAGCGCCACTTGGAGGGTATCGCCGTAGAGTAGGCTGAGAATAGGGGAGTCCGGGCGGAGCTTCAGGGCTGCCTCCAGGCGCTCTAGCGACCCTGAGACATCCAGTCCTGACTTACCG
>NZ_JANNYP010000207.1:0-4951 GCF_031410135.1 Armatimonas sp.
GGTGAACTCGACTCCGAGAAGCCCCCCGATGCGCTGGGCGGTGCTGGCGAGGCTGGTCGCCAGTGCAAAGCCCGCATCGAAGCCCGCCGCGCGGGCTAGGAGCCACTGGGCGTCTTCGATAGTCGTCTCTGGGCGCAGGGCAAACCAGCCCAGCATCCGGGGCATGAGGTTGCGGGAGTAGTGGAGCTGGTTCTTAAAGCGATAGAGGGTCTGGCTCTCGCGGAAGCCCGCGTACCAGGGCTCACCCCAGTTCATGCGGGTGTAGACATGCCAGTTGAAGTGTCCGGGGTTACTGGCATCGTTGATCTGCCCCTTGAGCTCGGGGGCGAGGGCGTTGTACCAGCTCTGAGTAAAGAGCGTCCGCCCGTACTGCCCCATGCCCGTGGACCAGTTGCCCTCCAGCCCATCCAGCGAGATCTGGAGCGTGCCGGTCTGGTTGCAGAGCGCCGCGATATTCTTGGCGACGTCTTGCGTGAGTGAGGCATCGGTCAAAAAGACTTTGTAGTCATGGTCCATCAGCTTCCCGACCGCGCTCTGGCTGGCGTGCGCCGCCGCCTGCGTCCCCCACGCGCCACGCTGGCAGCCCAGGAGCCGCCAGGGTGCGGTCGGCGAGACGCTCTCGTAGCGGACCAGCTCGTCGCCAATGGCAACCGTGCTCATCGCCGTCTTCTTCACGAAAGGCTCCGGGTCAGCAATTAGCAGCTCGGTCTGGGTTGGAGTAACGCTGGCTATGAGCGCACTCACGCCGCTCCGTGCGAGGCGTGGATCGGGGCGCGGGGTGACATACGGGTCGTTGGGGGTAATAAAATTCGAGAGCGTGTGAAAGCCCACCCGCACGCCTGCTTTTTTCGCACGCTCGACACACTCCCGCAGCCCCGCGACCCCATGCGGAAAGAGACTAGGCTTGAGGCGAAAGTGCCCCCAGGTCTCAAACGGCGAGCTATGGTAAAGATAGCGCAGCCCCGCCTTCAGGGTCATCTCAATGGCGCGATCAATCGTGCTCTCGCTGAAATCAACAATCAGATAGGAGTCCGTCGCACGCGGGGATTTCTTGGCCCAGACCCCATCGAGCAACGGGTGCGGCAGCCCCTCTGCCACTTCAATCGCGCCCAGCGTGTCCAGCGCCTTAGCTGCTGGGCAAGCAAAGAGCGCGATCTTGCTCCCGACCACGCCGCCATCGTCAAAGGCGGGCGCGGGGAACTTCTCAATGCCCCAGTTGGGAATCACACGCGCCTGGCTCCGGTTGCGGCAGTAGCACTGGATCACGCTCCCAAAGGCCGTGCGTCGCGCCGTGTCGCCGCGAAAGAGCTGGTCTTTCTTGAGGGCATCGGGCAGGTCTGGGTAGGTGCCGGTGTCATCGGTATTGAAATCGGGCTCAATATCGCTCTCTTGCCCTGGAAAGCCCCCGAGTGTTTTTACGTTCAGCGCCTGAATCCCAATGGCGGTGTCGGAGTCGCGCACCACGCCGACGATCTCGCCAATCGTTTCCCCGATCACAGTCGGGTACGGCCCCCAGACCACCAGCTCGACGGCATCTTTTGGCGTAAGCTCAATTAGTTCCAGCGTCAGGTGGCTTGTTTTTGTCTGTACCGTCAACACCGTGCTCACGCCAATCGCGCCAAAGCTCAGCGTGAGCCGGCGCGTCTTCCCGTTCCAGCTTGCCGTCTCCGGCGCGTACAGCTTCCCGGCGACGCGCACTTGCAAAAGCGGCGCAGGTTGGCTAGGTCCGAGATAGCTTCGCCCGTCACGGCGGCGTGCCAGCGCAAGCCATGCGCCACTTGCTCCCAGGACAAAAGCGGCATCGCGGGTTGTCCTGGTCACGAGGGGTTCAATCTTTGTCATGCGCTACTATAACCTGACAGGTACAATATTCTCAACAATGCAACGTCGCTTTTTTGCTCTGATCCCCCTTGCGCTGCTGGGAACACTCGCCCTAGCCAAGCGTGAGAGTCGCCTTTGGTCGCTCCAGCCTGTTGGCCTACCCCACACGCCGACGGTGAAGAATACTTCTTGGGGACGCAACCCCATAGATGCCTTTGTGCTGGCCAAGCTTGAAGCAAAGGGCCTAAGGCCCGCGCCGGAGGCCGATAGGCGCACGCTGATCCGGCGGGTGACGTTTGACCTCACCGGCCTACCACCGACGCCACAAGAGATCGCCGCGTTTCTGGCTGACAAAACTCCCCATGCCTACGAAAGACTCGTAGATAGATTACTCGCCTCGCCCCACTACGGCGAGCGCTGGGCGCGGCACTGGCTGGATGTGGCGCGTTTTGGCGAGAGCCATGGCTTTGAGTACGACCGCCTGCGCGAGCACGCCTGGCGCTACCGGGACTGGGTGGTCGAGGCGCTTAACGCGGACATGCCCTACGACCGGTTTGTACGTGAGCAGCTCGCAGGCGATGTGCTCCCCGATGCCAGCCCGGTCGCCACGGGCTTTCTGGTCGCCGGGCCACAGGACGAAGCGGGCAAGGGCGCACCTGGCCTACAAGTGCGGCTCCGAGCACGCGAGGAGGAGCTAGAGGACATGATCGGGCTGGTCGGGCAGACCTTTCTCGGGCTGACCGTCAACTGCGCCCGCTGCCATGACCACAAGTTCGACCCGATTCCCGCCAAGGACTACTACCGCCTCAAGTCTGCGCTAGCGGGTGTCCAGCCCGGAAACCGCCCCGTACTGACGCAAAAGCAAGCCGAGCAGCGTGACAAACAACTCGTGGCGCTGCGCAAACAACAAGCCACTTGCCAGAGAGAGCTTCGGCGCATTGAGGAACCGGCCCGCACGCGCCTGCTGGCCGAGCGTGGCACGGCACCAAAAGCCACCAAGACGCAACCTGTGTTGCGCCTGGGCTTTGACGAGCTGCCGGGCGGACGGCTGAGGCTCGATGGAAAGCGCGGGCGCTTCCAGAGCGAGCCGCTAGCCGTGGAGCTACGAGAAAAAACCCTTGAAGCCTGGGTGAGCCTTGCGGACTTGGAACAGCAGGGCGGGAGTGCGCTGACCATCGAGACTGAGGGCGGAGCGCAGTTTGATGGCATTGTCTTTGGGGAGCGCCAGCGCGGCAAGTGGATCGCCGGGAGCGAGTTCTACCACCGCACCAAAGACCTAGACGCACCGCAAGAGACAGAGACGGGCCTCGTGCAGCTTCTCATTGTCTACCGCGCAGACGGTCACATCCAGCTCTTTCGCAATGGCAAGCCCTACGCCGCCGCCTACCAGCCGGAGGCGACAGCACGCACCTACCCGGCAGGCAAGACGCATCTGCTGATCGGCCCACGCCACACAGGCTCCACGAACTTTCTGAAGGGCGAGCTTGAGGAAGTGCGCGTCTACGACCGAGCCCTCACCGATCCCGAGGTGGCGGAGTCCTATCAGAACGCCCCGTTTAACATCACCCCCGAGGCGCTCACCGCCGCCCTCACCGCGAGCGAGCGCAAGCAGCGCGAGGTGCTCCAGGCAGAGAGTGTGCGGCTGGCGGGAGCGCTAAAAACGCTTGAGGCCCCGGTTCAAGCCTACGCCGCGATCTCCCAGCAGCCCAGCCCGACCTATGTCTTGCCCCGCGGCGATGTCACGGCGCAGGGAGAGCTCGTCACGCCAGGCGGTCTGAGCGCACTCACGGCCTGCTCACCCAACTTTGGCCTCGCCGCCGACTCCCCTGAGGCACAGCGCCGCCTCGCGTTAGCAAACTGGCTGACGGACTCCCGCAACCCGCTGACGGCGCGGGTGATGGTCAACCGGGTCTGGCAGGGGCACTTCGGGCGCGGGATTGTCGGCACCGCAAGCGACTTTGGCAACAACGGTGAGAGCCCCAGCCACCCGGAGCTCCTCGACTGGCTCGCGACTGCGTTCTCCGGTCCCGGCGAGTGGAGCCTGAAAAAACTCCATCGTGCGATCCTGCTCTCCAGCACGTATCGGCAGTCCGGGCAGCTCGATCCCAAGGCAGCGAAAATAGACGTTGACAACCAGCTCCTCTGGCGCTTTCCCCCGCGCCGCCTTGAGGCCGAGGTCGTGCGCGACAGCATGCTCGCTCTCAGTGGTAAGCTCAACCCCGCGCTCGGTGGCCCCAGCTTCCGCCCCTTCACGGTCAGTAACTACGGCTCGGATTTCTACCAGCTGATAGACAAAGACACCCCCGAGTTCAACCGTCGGACGCTCTACCGGATGGGGGTTCAGAGCGCCCGTAACCCGCTGCTAGAAACCCTCGACTGCCCCGACCCGTCCACCAAAACCCCGAAACGCACGGTCACCACGACGCCGATCCAAGCCCTCGCCCTGATGAACGATAGCTTCGTCCTGCGCCAGTCCCGCGCCTTCGCCGAGCGCCTTCGGCACGAGGCAGGGAGCCTCCCCGATGCCCAGATAACTGGGGCCTACACCCTCGCCTTTGGCCGCCCGCCCACGCCCATCGAGCGTAGCCGCGCCCTCACCTATCTCAAAGCCCACCCGCTCGACAGCCTCTGCTGGGCACTGTTCAACTCCAGTGAGTTTCTCTATGCAAAATAGCCCCACCAATCGCCGCGATTTTCTCACCCAAGCCGCCAGTGGCCTTGGCTCCATCGCTCTTGCCGCACTCTTGGTGGACGAGGCACAATCAAGCCCCTTTCCCAGCGAGGAACGAGCGCCCGGGAGAGGGGTTGGGGAGAGGTTGACTGGGGCCGGGGCAGGGGGGAGAGCCAAGCGTGTCATTCAGATATTCTGTTGTGGCGGCGTGAGCCACCTGGATACGTTTGACTACAAGCCTGAACTAATAAAAATGGATGGCAAAGAGTGCAAGAAAGTCTTTGACACGTTCTTTGCCCAGCCGGGAAATCTCATGAAGAGCCCCTTTGCCTTCAAGCAGCACGGCAAGAGTGGGCGCTGGGTGAGCGAGCTGCTGCCGCATATTGCAGAGCGAGTGGATGACATCACGTTTCTGTGCTCAATGAAGGCCAAGTCCGCCAACCACACCCCCGCGACGTT
>NZ_JANNYP010000208.1:0-7252 GCF_031410135.1 Armatimonas sp.
TTGATGCAGAGCACCTTCTCTTAGGACTCCTACAAGAGCAAGAAAACTCTGCCTGCCATCTTCTCCAACGACTTTCTGTCTCCCCCACACACCTCCGGCGTCGGTGATGCCCTCTTGGAGAAGGGGTAAAAGCCCAAGCGATGTGGAACAAGTTCACTCAGCATGCCCAACGTGCCGTCTACTTTGCCCAAGTCGCCGCAGAAAAGAAAGAAACTAATTTTGTTGATGCAGAGCACCTTCTCTTAGGACTCCTACAAGAGCAAGAAAACTCTGCCTGCCAGCTTCTCCAACGACTTTCTGTCTCCCCCACACACCTCCACGACGAGTTATTTGCGCTTCTCCCCCTTGGTCTTGGGCAGACGCATGCGGAGATGTCGTTGACGAAGCGAGCAAAGACCAGCATAGATCTCGCCTACCAGGAAGCACAGGCACTAAAGAACAACAACATTGACTGTGAGTATCTCTTTCTTGGTGTCATTCGCGAAGGTAATGGCCTTGCGGAGCAGGTGCTTTCTAAATTCAATGTAGGACTTGAGCAAGCTCGTCAAGAAGTAGTTCTTCAACAACAGGCAAAGCCATCGCTCAAGGCACACGATCTTCTCTTCCGAATGTTTTCACGTCCTGCCATGAAGGAGCCGCCTTCTGGATCCTGATTCTTTGGTAGCTATCCCTCGCGGGCGAAAAATTGCACTCTGTGTTTGCCTCTTTCTGATCACAGGTTCGTTTGGGTTCTTGCAGCCGTTTACGTCACCCTACTACGCCGCTTCGGGGCTGGACAAGACGCAGATCGGGCTGATCACGGGACTGGGGATGGCGATTGCGGTGCTGATACAGCCGCTCTTTGGTAAGCTCTCCGATAAGCTCGATGCCCGCCGTCCACTGATGGTGCTGGCCGGGCTGCTAGCGGGAGCGGCCTACTTGCTCTTTCGGTCTGCTCAGGGCTTCTGGGGCTTTCTGACGCTCACCGCGCTGGGTGGCATTGGTATCCAGTTCTTGAATACCGTGGGCGGCGTCCTAGTCGGGCGGCTGGCGCAGGCGGGTCAAGGCGGGGCGGCGTATGCCAAGTACCGGGTCTGGGGAAGTGTTGGCTATATCTGCATTGGAATAACGGCGGGCTTTCTGCTCCCCGCACACCCTGGCATGTCCCACGCTGACCTCGCACCCATCTTCACCTACGGCCCCTTGCTCTTCTTCCTCATCGCTGCCGTCTCATTGTGCGTGCCCGACATCAAACTCCCAAAATCTATCCCCTTCGCGGAGCCAGTCTCCCCCCTGCCCCCCTCCGGCTCCGCGAAGAGGGGGCTTAGTGTTGGCCTGAAGCACTTTTTCGTGGCCTACTTTCTGTATCAGTTCGCGCTCTATGGGGCATCGGCGTATCTGCCGCTTTTTATGAAGCATCTCGGGGCGACGCCGCGTCAGGTCTCACTGATGTTTGCGGCGGGGGTGATCTGCGAGGTTTTAGTCATGACCCAGGTGGGAAAGTGGACGGACAAGAACGGACGAAAGCCCGCATTAATCGTCGCCTTCTGCCTGATGCCGATACGCCTGATCCTCTACACCGCTGCCACAACACCGGCAATGGTGATGGCGATCCAGTCGCTCCACGGAATCAACTACGGGATTGTCGGAACGCTCGCCGTGGTCTATGTCAACGACTGCGTGACGGATGCCCAGCGTGGCACGGCGCAGGCAGCTCTGATGGCCACGTCGGGGATTGCGATCTCGGTCAGCCCCGCTCTCTGTGGCTGGCTCGCCAATACCTACAGCTTCGACACCATGTTTATCGTCATGAGCCTGGTGGGTATGCTCGGGGCGACCTACCTCGTCGCGCACGTCCCCGAGAGCAACCCAACGCCTCGTGAACGGGGCGTCGAGTAGCACTTCGTGCTGGAAAGCCCGTGCCGGGCGGGGAAATTTGTTTGTAGCCCGGCACGGGCTTTCCAGCCGAGGCACAAGGCTCTTGACGCCTCGTTCACGAGGCGGATGATTAGAACGCGCCCTGGACAACCTGACCGACGGCGCGGAGCTGGTAGGTGTCTCCTGTGCTATCACGGAAGTCAATCACAACATCGAGTGCAGAGCCGACAGGCCACTCGGGGCCGTTTCGAACGACGCCGCCAAAGGTTGTTTCGTCGCTGCGGATCTCAACGTCTGCTGAGGCCCAGACCTCATCGCCATTGGTCACGGTGATCTTCTCGGCACGCAGGCCACCCGGGATAGGAGTGTTGTCACTGGCACGGGCGGTAAAAGAGACAATCACGCCGCGCTTCGCAGGAGCCTCTCCAACCAGAGTCGTTATGGGCATCAGGTTGCGCCACACATAGGTCTCACCCGTCAAGGTCTTTCCCGACACACCAAGGCTCAGGGGCACTGCCCGTAGCTGCGCCGCCGTCGGCAAGTTGGTCTGAAGCGTCCCCGATCCGCCCGAGCAGCCCGCCAAAAGCGCAAGAGCGCCCACAAATAAAAGATTTCGTCGCATGATATTTTCGATCCTTGAGTTCTAGTATACCTTCAAAGCTCAGAGTGCAGGGAAAAGCCCTGAGAACGAGTCTGCGGGCTTAAGAGGGCGACGGGCACCTTCGTGCCCAGTGGAGCCGGTTGGCTACAAAGGTAGCCGTCGCCCTCTTAAGCCGCGGGATTTATCCGAGGGCTTCAAAGCTCAGAGTGCCGCCGGAAACGCCCCCGACTCGACCAGTGCCGCCAGCGGGTGATCGTCTATGGTGAGTGGCAGGTCAATCCGTCCCCGTCGCCGCGCCGACTCGTAGCAGGCATAGATAATCTCGGTGGTCACCAGGGCATTACTCACATCACACAGCGGCTTGCGGCCCGCGGTGAGCGCATTGACCAAGTCCACCACATTGTCATGGTTGGCGAAGCTACCGTGCAAGCCGCCCTCTGTTTCAGAGCCGGTAAGTTCACGGAGCGCACTGTCGCCCTTGCCACGGATTCGGAGATGTGGCGCGGTATTGTGAATCTCCAAGTAGCCCTCAGTGCCAAAGGCTTTTATCGAACACCCCACGGCTTTCTCCGCCGTCTCGCCCGTACAGAGCAGGCCATGCACGCCGTTTTCGTAGCCCACCAAGCACATCCCGTCGGTGTCGTGCTTGACGCCGTAGACCTGGTGCGGCTTGCGGACATCCACCTGCCCCATCACCCAGACCGGCGCGGACTCGCCGTTGAGCATCTGGAACATATTGAGCCAGTGCGTGCCCCAGTCCAGCATATTCAAGCAACTTCCCTCTAGGCGCGTCAGCTCCCCAATCGCTCCGCTTTCGATAAGTTTCTTTGCTGTCTGGAACGTCGGCAAGTGGCGGCGCTGGTGGTTAAACGTCAGCTGAACACCGTGCATGGCGCAGATTTCGGCCATCTTCCGCGCCTCGCCAAACGTCCCCGCCATCGGCTTCTCGCAGTGAATTGCCTTCACGCCTGACTCAGCGGCGGCGATCACCATTTCTGCATGCAGATGCGGCCACGTCGCAATCGAGACAACATCGGGCTTCTCGGTCGTGAGCATCTCTTTATAGTCCGTGTACTGCCGCGCCTTGCCATCACAAAGATCGGTGTTAAAGGCCGCCATGTTGGCCTCCGCAATATCCGCAAGGGCCACGATCTCACACTTGCCCGACTTTGCATAGCCAGGCGCATGTGCACGGCTCATCCCAAAGCCAGTCGCACCATCGGTTTTCCAGGGCAGACCGGTGCCAATTACTGCCACACGATAGAGTTCACTCATGCTCAAATTGTACCTGGCTGATACAATCATACAATGAAACTCAACCATGTCAATCTGCCGGTTCGTGATGTAGAGACAGCTCGCGACTTCTTTACCAAGTACTTTGGGTTGGTGACCGTACAAGAAGTAGGAAAAAACTTCCTGGCCATTCTGCAGGACGACACAGGGTTAGTGCTGAATCTGAGCCACTTTGATAAGAACAGCACGGCTGAGGTGGAGTACCACAAGGACTTTCACATCGGATTCTTTGTCGAAACCCGCGAAGAAGTAGACCGTATCTACCAGTTGATCTCTGCCGATGGAATTGGCGATGAAGCACCGGAGCGAAAAGAAGGCCGCTACGGGTTTTATATAGCGGCTCCAGGCGGGTTTGTGGTCGAGGTAGCCTGCATGGAGTGGCCAAAAATGGCCACCCCGAAAGAATAAACACAAGTCTCCTAGTGAAATCAACGTATGACTCTACCAACTCTCGCTGATCGTATCGGCAACACGCCGCTGGTGCAGCTTCCCTCACCTAATCCGAATGTCCCGATCTTGGGCAAGATGGAGGGCAATAACCCGGGGGGGAGCGTCAAAGACCGACCGGCGCTCTCGATGATCCGCCGTGCCGAGGAGCGCGGGGAGCTTACACCCGGAATCACACTCATCGAGCCGACCAGTGGCAACACGGGGATTGCGCTGGCGATGATCGCGGCGGCGCGGGGCTATAAACTCGAGCTAGTCATGCCTGCCAATAGCACGGCGGAGCGGGTGCAGACGATGCGGGCGCTGGGGGCAAAAGTGGTGCTGACTCCGGCGGCGGGCGCTATGGAAGGCACGATTGACTTTGCACACGCTCGTATGGCCGCACATCCGGGGCGCTACTTGATGCTCAACCAGTTCGCCAACCCGGATAACTGGCGCGCTCACTACGAGACCACGGGGCCCGAGATCTGGGCCGACACAGAGCACCAGATCACGCACTTTGTCTCCGCGATGGGCACCACGGGAACCATCATGGGGGTCTCGCGCTACTTAAAAGAGCAAAACCCTGAGATTCAGATCGTCGGTTGTCAGCCGACTCCGGGCTCACGGATTCCAGGGATTCGCCGCTGGGCTCCTGAATATCTCCCAAAAATCTTCGAGCGCGAACGCGTGGACTGGGTCATTGATATCGAGCAAGCGGTCGCGGAAGCCGCGGCACGGACGCTTGCGGCGACCACCGGGATCTTCACGGGTGTCTCGGCATCAGGAGCGCTCTGGGCGGCGCAGCAAGTCGCCCGTGAACTCAAAAGTGGCCTAATCGTCACTATTCTCTGTGATCGTGGTGACCGCTATCTCTCGTCGGACTTATTCGCCGACGGCCACCCTGAGCTCGGTGAGCTGGAGATTATTTCATGAGCGTTGTAAATGCCCCTAAGAACAAGTCTCTGGGCTTAAGAGGACGACGGCTGCCTTCGCAGCCAACCGAATCTCATGGGCACGGAGGTGCCCGTCGCCCTCTTAAGCCGGAACCCTCGTGGTTCCGGTTCATGGAGATTATTTCATGAGCACCGTTAAGATTTCTATCGTGCGCGTCGGGCCATGCGCCTACGATGCGAGCGATGCACTAGGCAATACGATGCGGCTGGCGGGGTCGGCGGAGTTTGATCAGCAGATTAGGGAGCGCCTACCTGACCCTAGTGTTTTCCCGGAGACGCTTCCCTCGCTGGAGAATTCCGGGCCGGGCTTTCGGCCCATGGCGCTGCTTCTCATCTCGCTCGCGGGGTGCAGTGCGCTGGATTTGGGGCTGATTCTCGCGCGACAGCGGCAGGATGTGCGTGGGCTGACCATTGAGGCGGAAGGGACTCGGGTCGAAGCGACTCCGGCTCCCTACACACACATCACCCTCACTTTCACCGCCCACGGCCCGGTAGACCCAGCGGCTCTTGAGCGTGCTGCGGAGCTAGCGGTGCGTCGCTACTGCTCGGTGGCGGACTCACTCGACCCTAAGATCGAGGTGACCGTACTCTCGCTTGTCTCTCCGTAGAGCGAGGTACAGACACAGTTACGCCGCACCTTCGCCCGGTAGAGAGCCTCATCGGCAGCGTTCACCAGTCCGGCGGGAGTCAGCACTTCCTCGTTGGCGTCTAGGCTCTCTGCGTTCCAAGTGGCCACTCCAAAACTCGCTGTAATGGCGCGATTGGGCCATGCACGACTCTCAATGGTGCTTCGCAGCCGCTCTGCCCAGCGAGCCGCTGCTAGAGCATCGGAATTGGGGAGAATTATCATAAACTCCTCCCCGCCGTAGCGGGCTGCAAGGTCGGAGGTGCGGGTATTGGTCAGAAGGAGCTGGCCTAGCTGCTGCAAGATCACATCGCCGCAGATATGGCCGTAGGTGTCGTTGAAGGACTTGAAGTGATCCACATCAAGCAGAACCACAGAGAGCAAGCCCGCTTCTTGTTCCGCCTTCTGCCACTCCAGCGCAAGACGCTCATCCAAGGCATGGCGGTTGCTAACTCCGGTGAGCGCATCCGTGTTGGCAAGCACTTCGAGACGGGTGTTGACGCGGTGCAGCGCCTCCTCTTGATGGTGACGTTCGGAGATATCTGTTCCCGTGACAATAAAGCGCTCGACTTCTTGCCCTCCCCCAAAGATAGGAACCACACGCATCAAGTGCCAGCGTAGCATGCCATCGTGCCGACGGATACGTACCTCGAACTCAAAGGGCTCTCGGCGCGTGGGGAGAGAACGAACCTCGTTGATGACAAGCTTCAGATCCTCGTTGGCAAGACACAGCCGCCAGTTCACTCCCAAGACAGAGCGCTGACGGGCGACTCCGCTGAAGTCATAGAAGTGACCATTGTAATAGGTCACTCGGCCACGAGGATCTACCAAGATAGCCAGGTGCGGCATGATATCCAACACCTCCGTGAGGGCGCGCTCACGGCGCTCGCGCTCTTGCTCGGCACGCTTCCAGTCGGTGATGTCCTGCGACGTTCCGACGAGCTTAAGAAGCTCACCCGTGCTCCCATAGACGGCCCTTCCGAGGCACTGCAGCCAGCGCAGCTCGCCACTAGGCAGGACGATGCGAAGCTGTAAGTCGTAGGCAATCCCATGCTGAATCGCGTTTTGGATGGCAGTGGTAACCAGTGGCTGATCGTCGGGGTGGTGGCGGCTCAGATGGGTCTCATAGTCAGGCTCCCCCTGCGTCGGGTCAAAGTGGAAGAGTCGAAAAGTCTCCGGGGACCAGGTAACCTGACTATTTGCCAGTTCTAGCTCCCAGGAACCGATTCGTGCCACGGCCTGCGCCTCATGAAGACGGCTCTGGGCCTCCAGGAGATCGTCTTCAAGGTGCTTTCGCCCCGTGATCTCGTAGCCTTCGGCCAGCACGATGTTGACTCTTCCCTGCTTATCGGTAAGAGGCCGCAGGCAGAAGTCTACAAAGATCGGAGTCTCGTCACCACGGGTTAGTGCCACCTCGTAGTTTGAGTTGCGCTGCTGCTTGACCACGGAGAAGAAGTCGCGCCGGAGCAGTGCACTGCGCTCCGGCGGGCAGAG
>NZ_JANNYP010000209.1:0-5263 GCF_031410135.1 Armatimonas sp.
AACTATTCTTCTCAGGTGCCCCAGAGAGCCTACAGTCCAACCTCCGCTGCTGCATTTTCCCGAAAGAGAGATCGGGGGTTTTTGCCCATCGCACCGGAAAGGTATAGTTGGGCATTTCCCCACCCCTTTGGGTGACGGAAATCACTTGTTTTCCGTCAGGTAGAAGATGGCTCGGAACAGTTCGGCATTTTCTTTGATTTGGTAGGCAAACCCATCACGGAAACTATTCACGGAATCTATCGGGTATGATTTGTCACGTATACTCTACCGAATGAGGTTTTACGTGACATGCTTGTTGGATACGTAAGGGTTTCGACCACTGATGATCGTCAGAGCACCGACCTACAGCGCGATGCTTTACAGCTCGCTGGGGTCGATCCGCGAAATATTCATGAGGACCGAGCGTCTGGGGCTCGCGACGACCGTCCAGGACTCAAGAAATGTCTGGACTATCTCCAAGCAGGCGATGTGCTTGTGGTCTGGAAACTGGATCGTCTCGGACGATCCCTACAACACCTTATTGAGATCGTCAATCAACTCCAGAAACGTGGGATCGGATTAAAATCCGTGACCGAAACTCTCGATACGACGACTGCGATGGGCGAGTTTCTCTTCCATGTTTTCGGGGCTTTAGCACAATACGAACGCTCCTTGATTCAGGAGCGAGTCAATGCTGGATTAGCGGCGGCACGCCAGCGTGGGCGCAAAGGTGGTCGCCCTAGGTGCTTGGATGCCGAAAAATTGGATGCTGCTCAAGCTCTGCTCGCCAGTGGAATGACGGTCACCGCCGCCGCCCGGTCTATCGGTGTTCCTCGCTCCACTTTGGTGGACTCTCTGAGTCGAGCAGGTATGCTCGTCGGGACAGATAACTCGGCACAGATGCCCACCGTCGAAAACGCTGAGCCTGTGTCGAGATGCGTATAAGGATACTCAGTGATGACGAAATAGAGGCGCTCTATGGACGCCCCCATTTCACGCACGAAGAGCGTGCCGAGTACTTTGCCTTGTCTGTCTCAGAGCAAGCAGCCTTGGCACAATTCCGCCTGTCTAACGCCAAGATGCTCTTCGTCTTGCAGTTAGGTTATTTCAAGGCGCGAAAGATGTTCTTTGTCTTTGAGTCACGGGAAGTCGAAGAAGATATCTGCTTCTTACGCGAACACTACTTCCCCGATACCTTTGATTGCGCCCTGAACATCAGCAAGGTCACGCGGCTAAAACAACAGCGCACGATTCTCCATCTCAGTAATTATCGAAGCTGGAACGCGAAGGAACAGGAGAAACTAGCGGCACGTGCCCGCCAAGTAGCTATGGTGTGTAGCAAGCCTGGTTACGTCTTACGTGAACTGATGCACTATCTAACCGAACAACGTGTCGTCGCTCCAGGATACAGCGCGATGCAGGACACGGTGGGAGGGGCACTGGCCTATGAACAGCGCCGCCTTGCAGGAATCGCCTACGCTCACATCGATCCGTCCGCAAAAGAAGCCCTGAAGCGTCTCCTCGAAGACACTCAGGGTCTGCACGAAATCACGCTGCTGAAGCGGGATCCCAGAGATTTCAGCAATCACGAGATCAGGGGCGAAGTGCAGCGTGAGGAACAGACGCGGGAACTGTATGCGATGTCGCAGAAATTGCTGCCCCATCTAAACATTTCCAACGAAAACATCCGCTATTATGCGTCCCTCGTGGATTATTACTCGGTCTACAAGCTCCGGCGGATGCAGGAGTCTGTGGTCGTTGTTTATCTGCTGTGCTTCATTCAGCACCGCTACCAGAAACTGCACGATAACCTGATCCAGAGCCTGCTTCATCACGTGAGACGGTATAGTGATGAAGCCAAGGCTGCTGCAAAAGAACTCGTTTACAACGTTCAGGCAGCCACCAATACCGATCTCCCCAAGGCCGGGCAGGTGCTCAAGCTCTTTACCGATAGTAGTGTTGCCGGAAGCGCATCCTTTGAAGAGGTACGGCGCAAAGCCTTTGCCCTACTGGATGCCAAAAGGCTAGATTCAGTGGCAGAGTATCTGAGAACCACTGCGCGATTCGACGAAACTGCATTTCAGTGGAAACACCTGGATAAAGCCGCCCAGCGATTCAAGCTCCCTTTGCGCCCGATTCTGCAAGGAGTCGAGTTTGCTGCAACCACAGAAAAAGATCCGCTCATTGAGGCTATTTGCTTTGTGAAAGAGGCATCCCGTAGCGGCAAGGCACTCGGAACCTACAAGGAAGAGGCAATCCCGGCGCGATGGATACCGGACAAAATGAAGCGTTATCTGTACGAAAAAGATGAGCACAACCGCAAGCAGCTTCTCCCAGATCGCTACGAGTTTCTCCTCTACCGGCATCTGCGTCAGGGGATAGAAGCAGGCGATATCTTCTGCCCCAATAGCGTTCGCTTTCGGAGCATCAAAGATGATCTCCTGAATGACCAGCGGTGGGTGGATAAGGACAAGCTGATTGCCGAGACGGGACTCGATATTCTGCAACAGCCGATTGAGACGCACCTGGCGGAGCTAAAAGACCAACTTGAGACACGGATCGTGGAAGTCAATCGGCGCATCGCCACTGGAGAAAATGAACACTTCAACATCAAAGGGAAAGCGCGTTGGACATTGGATTACCCAAGCGAAAGCGAAGGCACCAACCATCCCTTCTTCGACCAGTTGCCGACCACGGATATTAACAGCGTTCTGCACTTTACACACCGGCAGTGCCAGTGCATGGATGCCTTCACTCATGTTCTGGGACGTTATGCCAAGCAGTCACCTGATATCCCCGCCCTGATTGCCTGTGTGGTTGCTTGGGGAACCAACATGGGGATTGGTCGAATGGGGCAAATCTCTGATATTGGCTCTCACACGCTCGCTTCCATGTCCGACAATTTTCTGCGTCCGGAGACCTTACGCGAGGCCAACGACCGGGTCAGCAACGCGACGGCACAACTGCCCATTTTTCGCCACTACGACATCGGTGAAGTCGTGCATTCCAGTAGCGACGGCCAGAAATTCGAGTCCAGTGTCCGCACCTTCAACGCCCGGCATTCGCCCAAGTATTTTGGCCTCAAGAAGGGGATCGTGCCCTATACGACGGTGGCTAACAACGTTCCCATCAACGCCTATAACATCGGAGCGGACGAGCATGAAAGTCATTTCGTCTTCGACATCCTCTTCAATAACAGTACGGATATCCTGCCCGAGATCCATTCGACAGATACCCATGGCACCAACGAGGTGAACTTCGCACTGCTGTACATATTTGGCTACCAGTTTGCCCCGCGATACAAAGATCTATACGACAAAGTCCGCACCTCTCTGACTGGATTCAACCAGCCAAGTAGCTACGGCGACGTGACCCTCAAGCCCGTTCGCAAGATCCGGGAGGCAGAGATTATTCGCGAGTGGGACGAGTGCCGACGCATCTTCGTGTCCCTGGCGTTAAAAGAGACCACACAGAGCACAATCGTGCGCAAGCTGAGTTCCCATGCCCGCAACAATAGGATAAAACGTGCGCTCTGGGAATATGACAGCATTCACCGCAGTCTCTATCTGCTCACTTATATCGATTCTCTGTCCGTGCGCAAGAACGTCCAGAAGGCCGTCAACCGCGGTGAAAACTATCACCAGCTCCGCCGAGCCGTTTCCTTCGCCAGCTTCGGAAAACTACGTTTCAAAACTGAGTATGAGCAGGACCTTTGGTCGGAATGTAGCCGATTGATAGCCAACAGCGTCATTTTTTACAACGCCTCGATCCTCTCTCGCTTCCTGGAGCACCAGGAGAGGAACGGCGATATGCAAGGCGCGGACGCAACCAAAAAGGTATCCCCCATCGCCTGGCAGAATACCAATCTTCACGGGCGTTATGAGTTTCAAAAGCAGCCTGACCTGCTCAATGTGGATGCCATTATTCAGGGATTGCTACAGAGACCCGCAAATCGCGTCGCGGCACATCAAGCGTGATGCCCAACTATACCTTTCCGGTGCGATGGGCAAAAACCCCCAAAGCGGGACGGATCGGGACTTATTGACAGTTGAACAGGCGGCGAACTACTTGCAGCTCTCGACTTCCTCGATTCGCGCCTACATCCGCAGTGGCAAACTCAAAGCGTTCCGCGTGGCGGGTTTGCGCAAAGTCCTGATCCAGCGTATTGACCTCCTGGCACTCCTGGAGCCAGCGCGAGCTACCGAGCTGTAGATCCCATCAGAAACTGTATCCGAAAAGGAACGATTCTTTGGTATTTCCGTGCAAGCCATAAGGGACGAGATCATGAGGCCCATCCGCTTGTAGTTGTTAAACGACTGCGAAAAAGTGTCCAGAAAAATGCCTGGTCTACAGTTATTCTTGCCTATGCTTCGCCAGACAGGGCCACGAAAAAGAGGAAATCGTGAATTCCGCCCAGAATGGAGTACAGAAATGATAATGCCACCTTTGCTCGTCGCCCTAGTCATGCCGGGGGCGTTCGGTTCGGTCACGCTCGAATCCCCCGGTCGGGGCACTTCGGTAGATCTGCCGACACCGCAGTCGATGACCCTGACCGCAAGCCCGGCGGACGGCCCCGCGCAGATGAAGAGTTGGATTGGCGAAGAGGTCGTCAACGGCAAGAAGCTGAGCTGCACCCTCCGTGCCGCGATGCCGGGAATCACCGACGCCAACCGGCGCATCTTCGATCAGAGCGTCGAGGAAACGGAGAAAAGGGTGCAGAGCGAAGGCGGGAGCAGCCTGGTCGTCGAAAGAAACGGCTTCAAGGTCAGGCTGAGCGCTCGGTACTTCACGGGAGGGGGCGTGTTCTTTGTCGAGTCGGCGAGGGGGCCGATTCCCTACTACCGTGCCATCGTCGCCGAGAAAGGCCAGGAAGAACGGGCGAAGGAAATGCTTCTCGGAGCGACCTTCCGTGACAACGGAAGCGGCTGGCGCAAAGTGTACGAGAGCGGCTTTCCGACCGGCTGGACATACAGCTTCGCAGGCATCGACATTTCAATTCCGCGTCCCCAGGCGTTCGAGAAACTCACCGCCGAAAAGACACGGGACGGCATCGACGGCACGGTCTACTACACCTTCTATGGCGACGGTGGCGCAAGCTCGTGGGGTGTTTCTGACCTGTACGGCGCGAAGCGGGAGACGGTCGAGGAGCTGGCCCGGCGGCCTCTCCCCCGTGCGATAGATTACTCACCCTCTCCCCGTATTGCCCGCGTCGACGTCGTGGATTGGCTCGGCCAGAAGCTGTTGCGCCAGAGCGGCGTCTACGGCAACGGGCAGTTCGAGCGCG
>NZ_JANNYP010000210.1:0-3936 GCF_031410135.1 Armatimonas sp.
GTGATGGTCATGAGAACCCCAAAACCAGGCATCTGCTCCGCGCTCACTCGATAGGTTCCCGCAGGCAAGGCCAGAGTAAAATTTCCCTCGGCATCGGCGGTTGTCATTGCGATAACGGTCTCACTTGACTCCGGAGAGACCCTCAGGCGAGCGCTGGCAAAGCCGGAGTAGACCACGGGATTTGGGCAGACACCATCGGGCGGCGGTGCACCACAGCCACCACTTCCCTTTAGCACCCGCCCCGTCACTTGTGGCGCAACCGTTGTGCCGCTACAGCCCACCAGCCCCCCGAGAGAGATCAGCCCCATAAACATCACGATTCGTTTCATCGTTTCTTCGACTCCCTTTTGCATCCGTCACTTCATAGACGTCAGCGGACACCATTTCCGCGTGACATCAGGCGCTCTGGGATAAAGAAAACACCAAGAATGATGACTATGCGCCCAAGCCGGCTCCACTTGCCCTTGCAGGTTCGACCTGGCGGCGGGCACGGCGCTCTTTGACGAGTTCGTCAGTGGCGAGTGCCTTGAGCGGGTCGGCGGGGCGACCGATCTCTTCGCGGGTAGCGGCGAGGATCGGGCGGACATCGGTCTCGTAGGCATTGCGCAGGATCGCGTGGGCACCCATCACATCGCCTGCGACTTGCATCTCGGCGAGCGCGGCGCGGTCTACGAGCAGGGCTTTGGCGTAGGCGGTCTGCACGTTCAGGACACTCAGCACCATGGCCTCGATCTTCTTCTCCACCACGTGCGACTGATCTAGCATATACGCCGTCTGGAACGCCGTCTTGCCGTCGTTGCCGTTGATGAGCTCATGGAAGATGCAAAAGAGCGCGTAGGGGTTGGCGCTCCCCACGATCAGGTCGTCGTCGGCATAGCGCCGGTCATTGAAGTGGAAGCCCCCGAGGCGGCCCTCGGAAATCAGGGTGGAGACAATGAACTCGATATTGGTGTAGTGGCCGTGGTGCCCCGTGTCCACCAGAACTTTAGCGCGCTCGCCCAGCTTCTGGCAGACCGTGTAGCTCGTGCCCCAGTCGGCCAAGTCGGTGTGGTAGAACGCGGGCTCGAAGAGCTTGTACTCGACCAGCATCTCACCGTCGTCCGGCATCGCGGCGTAGCCCTCGGCGAGGCAGTCGATCAGGCGCTGGCGGCGGCTCTTGATATCGTCCTGGCCAGGATAGTTCGTCCCATCGGCCAGCCAGATGCTCAGCAGCTTGCTGCCGGTCACCTTCATGATCTCGGCGCACTCTTTCAGATGCGCGACGGCTTTCTTGCGAATCGCCGGGTCGGGGTTGCAGACCGAGCCGAGCTTATAGTCGTGGTCCTGAAACAAATTCGGGTTGATCGCCCCAATCGCGACGCCTTCGGAATTGGCGAACTCGGCGATATCGGCCCAGGTCTTGCCGGCGGGAGGCAGATCCCAGGGAATGTGGACGGCCACGGTCGGGCAGACACCGGTGAGGCGATGCACCGTTGCGGCATCCTCAAGTTTTTCGTAGATATCGCGTGCCACTCCCGGCTCAGGGAAGGCTCCGAAGCGGGTGCCCGCATTGGCAAAGCCCCAGGAGGGCAGCTCGATAGGAAGGGCGCGCAGCGCGGCGCGGATATGCTCTTGGCTCATACACGTTGATTCGTGGCGGGCAGAGCATTTTCCTGCCGCCGATTGGAAATCGGCGTCTGCAGTAGCCTGCGGCTGCAAAGCCCGTGCCGGGCTGGGGGGGGTGTCAGATTTATCCCCAGCTTCCGAGACCAAGATCATAGAGCGGCTGAAGCGGGTCGCGGGGCTTCTGCGTCTTTTGCCAAGGCCAAAGACGCTTTGGAGAAGTCGATATCGGGGCCAGCAAGGCCGTCAAAGTCGTTTCAACTTCTGTAGGTATCCGCTCGTCCAAGAGCTGTATCTCCTCCAGAAGGCGGGACGTTGCGGCAAAAAAATCAGACTCGCTCATCTGAAAAATATCGAACGGCTCCAATAAGACGTAGGGTAGCTGAAACTCGGGGCGTGTGAGAAACGCCTTCGTCTCTTCTATTAGCGGCTCCACAAGCGGATGAGTAAGCTGATCAAGAAACGCAAAAAGCTGCTCATGCCCTTGTGTCAAATCTCCCAGGATCGCAACTTCGCCTTCACCGGGCCAATCAAGCGAAGGGCAAATTCGTGGTGATGCCGAGATCAGCAGCTTGAAGACAAGCGGAATATCGTAGGCATACTCTCCAAGAAGTAGGAGGTTTGTCTTTTCCCCTTCACCAGGAACAAAATCAACAGCATAAAGCGAGCACTGATTGGCCATCTTAACCTAATTATAGCCCGGCACGGGCTTCGCGGCGCGAAGCGCCATTGCAGACGCCGATTTCCAATCGGCGGCGGGTAGAATCCCAGCATGAGTTTTTCGAGTTTCAAAGAGTTTCAGGACGTCAAGCCCCGTGTCGCGCTAATCGGCTCCGGTTGGTACGGCAAGTGTGATCTGTTTCGCCTCTTGCAAGTCGCCCAAAATGCTGAGGTAGTGGCGCTGTGCGACGTGGACAAGAAGATGCTGGCGGAGGCGGCTGACTCGGTGGCGGGCAAGCAGGCATCGAAGAAGCGCCCGGCGACTTTCTCCGACTACCGCGAGCTGCTCAAGGAGACCAAGCCGGAGCTGGTGCTGATCGGGACGCCCGACCACTGGCATGCGCTCCAGGCAATCGCGGCGATGGAGGCGGGGGCGGATGTCTACTGCCAGAAGCCGATCTCGGTGGATATCGCCGAGGGTCAGGCGATGCTGGCGTCGGCGCGTAAGCACAAACGTGTGGTGCAGATCGGGACACAGCGCCGGAGCACGCCCCACTTAGTCGAGGCGAGAGAGATTCTGCGTGAGGGTAAGCTGGGCAAGATCGGGCTGGTGGAGACGTGCTGTTACTATCATATGAGGAGTGGCAGCCGCGCTGCTAACACCGCACCGCCGGAAAATCTCGACTGGGAGCTGTGGACGGGGCCTGCGCCGCTACGGCCCTACAACCCCGTTGCGCACCCGAGAAGCTGGCGGGCGTTTATGGAGTATGGCAATGGGATTGTCGGGGACATGTGTGTGCATATGCTGGACATGACCCGCTGGATGCTGGGCCTCGGCTGGCCCAAGAGCGTCGCCTCGTCGGGCGGGATCTTCATGGATAAGGCCAGCATTGCCAACATCACCGACACGCAGACCGCCAGCTTTGACTTTGGCGAGACGCAAGTGCTCTGGCAGCACCGGAGCTGGGGTGAGGCGCCCGATCCAAAATATCCCTGGTCGGCGATTTTCTACGGCGAGAAGGGCGTCTTGAAAGCCAGCGTCAATGGCTACGACTTTATTCCGAGTCGTGGGCAGGCTATCCATAAAGACGTGACGCTAGAGCTCGACAAGTTCCCCGAGGACGCCACCGAGCGGGACTTAGAGAAACACGTCGCCCCCGCCATCCGCTACCACATGGCCGACTGGCTCAAGGCAGTCCAGAGCCGAGGCCGCCCCGTGGCAGACATCGAGGAGGGGCATATCTCCACCGCAAGCTGTATTCTCGCGAACTTGGCGCAGCAGACCGGGCGCACACTGGCCTGGGACGCGCAAAAAGGCCGTATTATCGGCGACGAAGCAGCCAACAAGCTCCTGCGCCGTCCCTACCGCAAACCCTGGGTGCATCCGGCCTGATATAATAGCAAACATCTGATTGCTGGAGAGATTACTTGGAACTGAAGTTTGTTGCGATTGAGAAGATTGTGGAAGACCCGGATCAGCCACGCAAAGTGCTGGACGATGCGGCTCTGGCGGGCCTGGCGGACTCGATCCGTCAGCATGGCCTACTCAACCCCATCACAGTGATGGCACTGGAAGGGATTGATGCCTATCGAATTGTCACTGGGGAGCGCCGCTGGCGGGCGTCCCAGCAGGCGGGTCTTGTCGAGATGGCCTGTATTGTCCGCACCCTCGCT
>NZ_JANNYP010000211.1:0-2255 GCF_031410135.1 Armatimonas sp.
ACCCCGGCGCTTGGAAAGGAAGCCACCTAAATGGCTACCAATTTGGATTGTAACACGCTCTTACAGCACGTTGCCACGCAACGGGAAATGCGCGAAGCTCGCGCTGCGCAGGGCTGGTATCTTTATGCACTCGGGGAAGTACGCCCCGAATCGGTCAGCATCGTTGCGCCGGTTGTCGCAGATCCCAAAACCGGGGTGGTTGCTCAGGCTCAGTACACGGTCTGCCGCGAAACCGGGCGGTGCTCTTGCCCAGATCAGAATCGGCTTGATCGGGTAAATGGGCAGGCGTTTGATCTCGGCTTGCAAATCGATCCTCTCGTCTGTAAGCACGCGCTCATTGTGCCTTTACTCCTGAATCGCGCCGAAGAAGAAGCGGAGCGGGTGCGGCTCTTGGAAGCGGCTAAAGCCGCCGTAGCGGTCCCTCCCGCTCTTCAGATTCGGATTTCAAGTACGGCTCAGTGGCACCTGCGCCGCCGTGTGCGAATCCCTGCGGGGGTGGCAGTATGAAAAATGCCGCTTCTCTTTCACTCGAAAGGGGGGCGGCTCTCGCCGCTCCCAACCTGCTGGATTCCCCCATTATTGGGGGCCAGGGGGATGAGTTCTTCGCGGTTCCGTGCGTGCGCTGTGGCGGCGAGATGCAGCGCCGCTCGGTCTCGCTCTATGTGGGTGGTCGGGGCTATGTCTGCTTCTGGCGGTGCGCTGAGTGCCAAAGCCTTCGGGAAGTGAACTGGTCGGAAGTGATCCAGCACAGCCAGAAAGCCGCCGGAGTTGCCGAACCGAAGGCATCTTACGTTCTGGAATCCTGCCAGCAGGCGTATCGGCCAGGGCCGCCGCGTGAAGCGTTGGAGGAGCTGATCCAGACCACGCCCGGCGGATGGGCGGTCTCGGTGCTGTGGTGGTCTCCGCCGAAGTTTGAAGCTGTGGTGCTCACCCTTGGCAGGGAGAATCGCTTCTTTCGCGGCGAGGTCATCGGGTAGGGATCGTAATTCGGGCCGGGGTTTGCGCCTCGGCCCATTGGAGAAAATGATGGAAGATTGGTTGACGATTAAAGAGGCAGCGGAGATTCTGCGGCTTTCGGAACATACGGTGCGCGACCAGGTGAGAGATGGGAAGATTCCTTCGACTAAGTTGGGCCATCGGACGGTTCGGGTGCGCCGGGTGGATGTCGAGAAACTTTTGCCGCCGACGCTGCCTTTGCACCCTGCCACGGTGCCGGTTTCGCCATTGGTTCGGAAACTAGATCGGGCAGGAGTGGGGCGCTGGCTCCTGGAGGTGATCGAGGGCGAGGCGGGGGATTCTGCGGATAAATTAGCGAAGATTCAGGCGTTCGCTTACGGGCTGGTCGCGGAGTGATTCTTGGGCAGTAGGGAATTCTCTGCCTGGCCTTTTTTCTGGTACACTGTGGGGTTGAAATTGTATGGTTATGAATCTTGCGCGAGGCGCTTTCTCCGGTCACGAAACGTTCACTTTTCGCTATCCTTGGCTCAAAAAAGGGGTAGACGGCCTCAAGGCAAATAGTCAGATTTTCACCTCGGAATCTGCGATCGTCGAGCTGGGAGTGGGGAAGAATATGGTTTCTGCGATCCGGCATTGGTGCTTGGTCACGGGGATGATCGAGGAAGCCACAGAACCCGGTAAGCGGGGCAGTACGCTGAGTCTCTCTGATTTAGGGAAGAAGCTGCTGGACTCGCCGAAGGGCTGGGATCAGTATCTTGAAGACGATGCCACACTCTGGCTTTTGCACTGGCGACTGGTGACGAACCCCGAGAAGGCGACGACCTGGTACGTGGCATTTCATGGCCTGCGCGATGCCGAGTTCACCCGCGACTCGCTCACTAACGAGCTTCTGCGACTCGCGGCGGAGCGGAAGTGGAGCAAGCTTTCCCGGAGTACAGTCGAGAGCGATGTCGCTTGTTTTGTCCGAACCTATGTCCCTGTGAAGCGCGGGGTGACTTCGACGCTGGAAGACACGCTGGACTGCCCGCTGACCCATCTGGGCTTGATTCAGACCGACGAGAAAGGGGAGCGCCTCCGGTTCAACGGTAGGCCGAAGCCCTCGCTCCCCGCCGCGATTTTTGCCTTCGCCCTGGCCGAGTTCTGGGAGAGACGGGCGGCGACGCAAAATACGCTGAGCCTTCGGGAGATCGTCCACGGGGAGGGTAGTCCTGGGCGTGCGTTCCGGCTCGATGAAGACCACGTTCTGAGCTACTTAGATCACCTCGGCGACGTGACGGGTGGGGCGCTGACCTTCGAGG
>NZ_JANNYP010000212.1:0-1893 GCF_031410135.1 Armatimonas sp.
TTCATGTAAGTACCGGCTTCAGGCGTATCTTGAAGATGATGAAGCATCGTCAGCTTATGCCGCTGAGTATCGTAGAGCCATATTTTTTGCTCTCCGAACTCTCTGTATGCTGTGCGAAGGTCTTGTTCCAGTAAAACCCAGCGTCCACTTGGAGCAGGGGAAATGGTGACGACTCTCTTTGTTAGGAGTGGTTCGATCTCCTCAATACGATACGCTGCGGCTTGGGTCATGACAAGCTTTGGATCACTGTCCTCATTTACGAAAAAGGCAGTCAGACTGAGCTGGAGCAGAAAATCACGTCGGTTCATCGATTAGTCCACGAAGACAAATTCACTGGTGTTGAAGAGCAGGCGGCAGAGGTTTTCGAGGCCGTTTTTCTGGACATAGGCGAGCGTCTCGGTGTGCTCGGCGACGCTGGGGGAGCGGCCTAGTGCGAGCCGAAATGCCTCGGTGACTTGTTGGGTTTTCGGTAGCGTGGCGAGGCGCTTGGCGAAGCGCTCGGACTGGTCGATCAGAAACGGGTCATTGAGGAGCGCGAGGCTCTGGAGCGCGGTGAGCGTGGTGTTACGGACGGGCGTGTTGATACTCGGATCGGCACAGTCCAGGCAGTCGAGAAGCGGGTTAGGGACGCTACGAACGGTAAACCGATAGACCGTTCTGCGAAACGTCACTGGGTCGGTGATGTGGGCAAGATCGGTGTGGTCGTAGATGGGCGAGTGGTCGTCCTTGAAGGCAAAGAGGGCAAAGCCGGGGCCACCTGCTTTGCGATTGAGTGCGCCACTGACCATCAGCACACTGTCGCGCACTTCCTCGGCCTCCAAGCGCCGCCGGTTCTGCCGCCAGAGCAGGCGGTTGTCGGCATCAAGCTTCTCCGCCTTCGGGTTGGCGGTGACGCTTTGTTTGTAGGCGCGGCTCATCACCAGCAGCTTGTGGAGCTTCTTGAGCGACCCCTTGGCATCATCGCGGAACCAGAGGGCGAGAGTATCGAGTAGCTCGGGGTGCGTGGGACCTGCGCCGTTCTTGCCAAAGTCGCTGAGGGTCTCAACAATCCCACGCCCAAAGTGTCCCTGCCAGACCCGGTTCACAATGCTGCGCCAGGTCAGCGCGTTGTCTCTGCTTGTCAGCCAGCGTGCCAGTGCCGCACGGCGCTGTCCTTCGTCGGGCGTGTCGGGAAAGACCGCGCCAAACAGCGCCCCCGGTCCGATGGTCTCTTTGGGGCTCTCGACCTCGCCACGGTTCAGGAGCGAGATCAGGCGCGGCGCACGCGGCAGGGCGGCGTAGGTGAGCTTGCCAAAGCCGCTACGGCTATCGAAGCCATCGTTGAGGAAGCCCGTGCTCCAGCGTCCGGCCTGGATGCTGTCCAGTGCGGCAACTTTTGCCGTGCGCCCGATATTCTTCCCTCCCGAGAGCACCTGTGCCTCGGCGAGTGCGAAGACAAAGTCACCCGTGCGCGGCCACAGCTTGGTCGCCGTGATCCGAACCACCCGCCCGACTCTTCCTGCCAGCTTCACTTCATACGTGGCGTTGCCTGGGTTGGGAAAGTCCGCGCCGGTTCTGTCGTCTACGACCACGCCATCCACCTCGATCTTGAAGCGTATGGGGAAGCCAAAGCCGGGCGTGTCGGCAAAGTCCGTGGGGCGTGCGGGAAGGAGACGGAGCGTGTCGAGCGGCTGTGGTTTACCTAAATCTACCTGCACCCACTTTTCCACTTCCGCGCTTTTCTCAATTGCGCTGTGGTAGCCATTGCTGGGGCTCCCCGGAGTGGGGTGCTCTCCCTCCGCGTAGGCCCGGTCGCCGCGCTCAATTCCTGAGAACACGGCTTGAAGCCGGTAGTAGTCCTTTTGCGGGATCGGGTCGAACTTGTGGTCGTGGCAGCGGGCGCAGTGAAGCGTC
>NZ_JANNYP010000213.1:0-2262 GCF_031410135.1 Armatimonas sp.
TTGCTCATGCCATTGACCGTGAACGTCCGCTTCTTGATCTCTGGCCCGAGCGCGGCAATCGAGACAAACTCATTGTTATCGTAGACTATTTTCTCGTAGATCTCGTCGGAGATCACAAAGAAGTCGTGCTGAATCGCCAGCTCTGCCAGCGCCTCGATCGTGGCACGCGGCCACATCGCGCCGGTTGGGTTACTCGGCGAGTTGAGGATGACGATCTTGGTCTTGGGGGTAATCGCGGCTTTGAGCTGCTCGACCGTCGGGGCAAAGTTGGTGGCATCGGTGGTCTGCAAAATCACCGGCGTGCCATCAGCGAGCTTGACCTGCTCGGGGTAGCTGACCCAGTAGGGCGCGGGAATCACCACTTCATCGCCCTCGCTGACCATGGCCTGGAAGATATTGTAGAGCGTGTGCTTGCCACCGCAGGAGACAATCACATTGGCGGGGGCGTAGTCCAGATCATTATCGGTCTTGAGCTTCTCGGCGATGGCTTTTCGTAGCTCAGGAATGCCTGCCGAGGGCGTGTACTTGGTCTTGCCCTTGGCAAGCGCCTCGATAGCAGCGTCCTTGATATGCTGCGGGGTGTCAAAGTCCGGCTCCCCGGCACCAAAACCGAGGACATCGTGACCTTCCGCCTTGAGCTGGTTGGCCTTGGCGGTGATGGCGAGGGTGGGCGAGGGGGCGCAGTGAAGCGCACGGGGGGAGAGGGGGGAAAGACGACTCATTTCATCTTGTAGTATAGCGCACTCTGCTGACTCACTAAAACCATGCGCATGAACTCACCCGGCTGAACCCACCCGGCCCCTCGTAAAACTCGCGTCCACCCTCCCTCAGGGCAGGGAGGGTCGGCGTAGCGAAGAATGAGCGAAGCCGGGGTGGGTTCTGGGACGCTACCGTGCGGTGATGCCGAGCTTCTCTAGCAGCTGCTTCTTTCCGCGCAGTGCCACTCGGGCGATGCGCTTGAGGTTGCCCCACCAGACCCGCAGGGCATTGATCGCCGCCCGTGACTCCGCCGTCGCTTGCTGGCTCGCACCTTTTGCCCGCTCCTGCTCCGCCGCTGCCGCCGCGAGGACGCCGAAGCGGGCTTCGATCACGGAGAGTTTTTCACTCGTCTGCCCCACTTTGAGAAAGCCTGCCGCCAGCTCCTCGTGGTTCTGGACGGTGGTAAAGAGCTTGTTGCCTCGCTCCAGCAAGTCCGCCACTTTGGTGGGAGCGCGTCCGACAATCCCGAGCTGCGTCAGCTTGCCCGTCTGTCCACGAAACACGGCCCGCGCCAGCTCCGAGAGGCCGGTGTAGTGCTTGGTGACTTCGTCTTTGAGGGTGACGACCAGCGCGGTGGCCGCAAGCTGCGCCCCGTCAGTGTCCTGCTCCGTCGCGATCTTTGCTTGTGTGTCGGTGAGGGCGCTCACCCCGGCGGCACGGAAGGCGGTATCAATGCCAAAGGGCGCGACAAGGCTCTGTAGCTCGGCATCGTTGTCTAAGTTCACTAAAGCGACCCGGACGAACTCGACCATATCGGTGTCGGCGGGTTTAATTCCTGTAGCCATACCATCATTCCCTTCAAATCAGTGTCTCTGGGCGTTTTCTCGTTCGTCTTGACTGTTGAGCAAGGTTGCGATACTGTTGCGCCCGAGGCAAAAAGTGTTGAGTAAGACGTCTTTTATCTTTAGTAAGATGTCATCTGCTTTGGGACAGTATCTCTCAGCGATGAGTAAGATGTCAAAAATGATTTTACCATGAGCAAAACCTACCTTCCAGACTCATTCGCCTGAACCCACCCGGCCACTCGTAAAACTCGCGTCCACCCTCCCTCAGGGCAGGGAGGGTTGGGGTGGTGAGGGATTAGCAAGCGTACCTAATTCCCGTCAGAGTTAATCGTCGCGAGGGTGTAGAGCACCTGTGCCAAATCCTCCTGCGCCTCTTCCCCTTCGTAATCGTCCCAGGCAACGCAGATAGCATCCAGTGCATCAAACCCGATCTTGCCAAGAGCATCGGCGATACTTCGACGAATATTCCACTCTTCACTTCGTAATCGCCCTAGCAATGTAGGAACCACTTCTGAGGAACCGATCTTCCCAAGGATACCAATGATGGTGCAACGAACGCCGCTATCCTCTTGGTTTTGAAGACATTCCAGTAGAGCAGGGATATGGCTCGTATCAACGCACTTGCCGAGGGTCTCCCCAATTACCCCTAGAACATCCTGATACTCTTGGTTTTGAAGATAGCCAATGAGAATGGGAGCTGCCTCAGGGGAACCAAGCT
>NZ_JANNYP010000214.1:0-3790 GCF_031410135.1 Armatimonas sp.
AGCTTCTCCTCGGTGCGCACCAGCTTGCCATCAATATTTACCTCGCTCATATCATTGACGAGCACCGCGACCCGGCGGCCCTCACGGTTGGCAAGAATATGGTTGAGGAGGGTTGTCTTACCAGCCCCAAGAAAGCCAGAAAGAACAGTTACAGGTAAGGAGTTAGTCACGCCCTATTTTATCGCAAATAAATTACAATAACTAGAACGGGCCGCGCTCCCAAGGCCCCCAGATGGCTACTGTGACTCCGGGGAGCTGTAGGTTCACAAAGAGCGTCTGGCCATCGGGGGCGAAGCAGGCTCCGGCGAACTCGCTCTCTTCAAGGCCGGGGTAGACATTGCGAGCAAAGTCGAAGATCTCGCCTTTTTTGGTGAGGCCACGTAGATAGCAGTCCCCGCCGTAGGTGTCCTCACAGAGCACCAGACCACCGCGTGGGGTAACGCAGAGGTTATCCGGGTTCCATAAGACGCTCTTGGACTGGGACTCAAAGAGCAAGACCAGCTCGCCTTTGTCCGCGCCTTGGGGCTGGTAGCGCCACACCTGCCCGAGTAGCTTATCGCCGCCCGTGGTGGCATTGAGATAGACATAGCCATTGCCCCACCAGCAGCCCTCCAGCCGCGCAAAAGTCGCACCGCCTTTGGCTTTCCCGGACTCATAGACCGCCAGTGGGTTGGTGGAAGCCGCCGCAGGATCGGGGTCGTCGATGTCTACCCAGCGGCAAGAGAGTGGCTCGCCGACGGTCTGCTTTTTACGAAGATCGGCCTGAGGCTTGCCCTCGACCACTAGCATCTGGAGCCGCCCACCCTCGGTAAGCTGGCCGGGTTTGGTGGGCAAGAAGCGGTAGAAGCCCGCGCTGGTACGGTCTTCTGTTTCGTAGATAATCCCGGTGGCGGGGTCCACGGCAATGGCCTCGTGTACAAAGCGGCCCATGGCCTTAAGCGGCACGGGCATCACGGGCACGTCGCTGGCGGCGGGCACCTCGAAGATATAGCCGTGCTCTTTCTCAAAGCCGCCGATGACTTTTCCCTTGTCGTCCTTGCCTAGCGCGGGGCCAAGTGTGGTCTCCTCGCACGAGAGCCAGCTCCCCCAGGGCGTGGGGCCACCCGCGCAGTTGGTGTGGGTTCCCGCCAGGCTAATATGGCTCTCGATCAGCTCGCGGGTTGCAGGGTCAACCGTGAGGGTGGTGACGCCGCCGCCTGCGCTGGTGTCGTAGGCGTGCTCATCCTGAAGAATTGAGGTGAGGGGCCGTGCGCGCGTGTTGGGAACCTCGTGGTTGCGCACCAGGCGTAGCTTGCCATTGACGAGAAACGCGCCCATCCCATCGTGCTTGGTGGGGGTGAGGTTTCCATCGGTCATGCGCGTGCCCTGTCGCCCCAGCACGTTGTAGGAAAATCCAGTGGGCAGCTCCAGCAGGGTCTCCCCCGTGTTCTGCGCCGCTGTGGGCACCAGCTTTCCATAGCCCGCAGCCACGGCACTACGATCTAGTGCCAGCGCTCCACGCATCACCAGACCCGTCAGGCCCATCCCGCCACCCAAAAGCAAAGCTCTACGATTCATAGGCTTAGCGTACCCGCTTAGGCACCCGTAAAACTCAAGCGATGATTAAGAAAGTGGGAAAAAGCAACCGTCACGCCTCCCAGAACGATCAGCAGAACACCGCCAGGGTTATTTGCCTCTTCCACAAAGCGCCCTGAGATCAGCAGAGTCAGTCCGAGCACTAAGACGCAGAGTGCGAGCTTTTGTCCGTGCCGTCGGAAGCCTCGCGTCAGCGACCCAACTCCAAGCCCCGCTGAGGTGCCGACCAGCGCCCACTCCAGTCGCTCGTCTTGCAGAAAGAGCGGGAGTGCACTCACCAGAAGGGGCATCAGGGCACAGTGCACCGCGCAGGCAAGAGAAGCCACCATTCCGAGACGATCCAGTTTTGTCGTAGAGAGAGGGTTGATCATGGCAAGACAAAAATGTATCACACCAGGATTTTTATTGCAAATAAATTGCATTATTTATTCTTAGAGTAGAGGCCTTTGTCTTTGAGGAGCCTGGTGCTTGTGGAGCCGTCAATGGCCTTGATGGTCGAGGACTTTCCCTGGGGCAACACTCAGGGAGAGATCATGAACAACGCGGCGGGCAGGCTGAAAAGCACGAGTCTGGTACGAGACGCAGAGCGCTTCGATCCAGAGGGCAGCCGAGGTTGCAGTTTGCATACTGGTAGTATTGCCAATATGCAAGTTCGCCATTATAGCAATTTGATTACATTTACATTAAAATGTCAAAAACGTGCATTCTCGGGAGCGCATTCGCCTTTTTCGTTGGTGAACCAGTCGCGCAGCATCGCCACGATACCGGGCTTGTCGGGGCCAACAAACCTCTCGCGGCGCTTTTTGTACTCCGCCAGAATCCGTCCGGCTTTTGTCTTGAGCTGCCGGTCTTCGTCGGTCTCGGGGGCACCTTTCGGAACGGCGTAGACAAAGCTGCCGGTCTCTTTACCAAACGTGGGGATCTGGCGAAAGTTGCGGGGGGTGATCTTTTTGGTGACGGCGTACTCTTCCTGCCCTGCCACAAAGAAGTCCACTGCGCTCTTGGGGTAGCCGTAGAGGTAGCCAAGCCCTCGGTTTCTCGGTGCCCCCTCAAGATGCTCCACGGTGAGGGCTATCTCAAGAGGATCGGCGCTTGGAGTGGCTCCTAGAGGTGCAAAGTAGCTCTCATAAGTGCGGGTCGCCTGCGCGACAGCAGGACGAGAGAAGGCCACCGCTTCGGCATAGCGCTTGCCACTATTGACGGTGTGAAAGACGAGTAAGTCGCAGCGCAGGCTGGGGCCACAGTGAAGCGCCCCCAGCACTTGACGTAGCTCGTCGAGCTTGGTCGTATCGGGCTTCTCTGTCAAGAAATAGAGGCTCACAAAGCCACCCGACATCGGCTTCATACCGCCTATCACGGTATAGAGCCCCTCGGAATCCAGCAGCTTGAGGAGCACTTCTTCTGCCTTGGGACGCAGTGCGGCGGGCAGGCGCTCAATCGGAAAGCACTCCGACGGGAAGAGCGCCTGGGCGTGGGCCGAAGTGGGGAAAAGGGTGAGCAGGGCGGCGAGTAAAAAAATGCGTCGTTTCATAGTCCCGTGGTCTTATCCAGCGCAAAGAATCGGTTGTACTCTACCAGACGCGGGTCGCTAGCGGTGATGGTAGCAGGCAGGGCGACCGGGGAGAGCTCACCTACATTGCGAGTGCGGCGGTTGTCGTTGATCGCGGCGGAGCCTGCGGGGCGAAACTGTGGCCGTGCAACCGCCACATGGCCATCGGCCCAGAGCACACAGGAGGTATTGCCGGAGTGCCGCCCGTGCACCCGTGGCGAAAAGCTACTCGCGCCCCCGTTGTCAACAACCGCACCTGCCGTATTACGTGTCCAGTTTGGCGAGATAAAAAACGACTTGGTGAGGCTGGCCGGATTAAAAGCATTCACGGCGTCGAGCAAGAGCATGGTGTTGGCGGGCTCCTGAAAGGCCGCGAGGCTCACCATGGTCGGGTTGGCCACGGTTGGCTGCACAAAGACCAGCGAGTTCGTGCCATAGGCCGGAACTTGGTTGCCATTGACCCAGTTAAACGGAGTAGGGATGTCCTTGCCAACAGGGCAGTCCTGAATCTGAACATTTTTCATATAAGTAGTCGTCCAAAATCAAGTTCCAGTTCTTTGGTGTAGAATAGATTAGTTAGCCACTCCATTTTCTACTGTGAAGAAACCATGCCAAATAGGGAAATCTATATCTGCCGATGTGAACTTTGCCAGCAAGACGTTGAGC
>NZ_JANNYP010000215.1:0-2886 GCF_031410135.1 Armatimonas sp.
GCTCAACGTCTTGCTGGCAAAGTTCACATCGGCAGATATAGATTTCCCTATTTGGCATGGTTTCTTCACAGTAGAAAATGGAGTGGCTAACTAATCTATTCTACACCAAAGAACTGGAACTTGATTTTGGACGACTACTTAGTCCACAGAGAGTAAAATACTCCGGCTAAAGGCCGGAACTTTTTATTGAAAGCGGACACCGCAAAAGCCTCAAGAGTTCCCACTTTCTCGTAGACTGAGCCTCAGATCCATCAGCTCAGAAAAGGGCCGGGTCTTGGTTTGTCTTATCCTGATCTTGGATGTAGCGGCGAATCATGCCCTCCTCCGTCTGACCAACGCTCTCGACAAAGTACCCATCGCACCAGAAGCTGTCGCCCCACAAGAACTCCTCAAGTTCAGGAAACTCCAAACGAAGAAGACGGCTAGATCGACCCTTGAGCAGATTAACTGCTTTGGTAACCGAAACCGAAGGCGGAATCTGCAAAAGCAAGTGGAGGTGATCTGGCTGAACATTCAACTCGTGCAGGGGCCAGTTTCTCACTTCACAACCTTGACGCAGCAGAGCCTCAACGCGCTTGGCGACTTCTCCCTCCAGCACACGGCGACGATACTTGGGAGTCCAAACAAGGTGAACACGAAGGCGATGCGTTGTGTGAGCACCAGCAAGATAGCGCGAAATGCCCTCAGGTGTAGATGCCAGGTCACTGGTAATGGAAGGCTTTTTTCGTTTTCCCAAACCCTATTATAGCACCAATGGCTTCGGGCAAATCCAGCCCTGAGTGGAGAAACCAAACTCAAATATAGAAAGCAGAGATACCCCGGAGCTTGCTCTGGTCGGAGTCCTATCCAGCCATCTGTCCCAGGGGACTCCTGGCATCACGTTTCCTCACCCGGCCTCAAGGCTGGGGTTTCCACGCACCTTTTTGATGACACTCTCCTACCGGAGCAAGCTCCAGGGTATCTACCCGAATCCGGCTACGCAGGATCTCCGAAAACTGACCTATGCCCAATATTTCGGACGGCTAGAAGCTGTTATGAACTAATGCTGGTTTGATGAGCTATCGTAAAATGGGGGTATGTCACTCGTCACCACCTCTACCCGCAAAGCTTATCCCAGTGATGTCACAGACGAAGAATGGCACTTCGTCGTTCCTTACCTGAGTCTCATCAGCGAAGATTCGCCTCAACGAACGCATTCGCGGAGAGAAATCTTTAATGGTCTCCGGTGGATGCTTCGAACCGGAGCCCCGTGGAGAATGATGCCCAATGACCTTCCTCCCTGGGAAGCAGTCTACCAGCAGACCCAGAGATGGATTCGTTGGGGATGCTTTGAAGCCATCGTCCATGATCTGAGGCAGATGCTCAGACTCAGTCAGGGTAAGAATGCCCAGCCCAGTGCTGTCATCCTGGATGGACGTACCAACCAGTCCACCCCCGAAAGTGGGGGGGAGGGACGAGCCGGTTACGATGGAGGCAAACGCAAAAAAGGAAGCAAAACTCATATTGCCGTGGATACTCTGGGCTATCTGCTTACCCTGGTGGTGACCCCGGCCAATGAACAGGAACGCGCTCAGGTCGAGGCATTGTGCACTCAGGTTCAGGAAGTGACCGGGCAAAACGTGAAGTTGGCTTATGTGGATCAGGGCTATACAGGTGAGGATGCTGCCTCTGCGGCATCGAGTCATGGTATTCGTTTAGAAGTGGTCAAGTTGCCTGAAGCCAAGAAGGGCTTTGTGCTTCTTCCTCGTCGCTGGGTGGTAGAGCGCTCCTTTGCCTGGGTCTCTCGCTTCCGCCGTTTGGCTCGCGACTATGAACGACTACCTGAGACGGTCAGTGGTTTGACTTTCTTGGTATTCGGAATCTTGATGTTGGTGAAGGCGAATCACCTAAATCTACTACCGCAAATTAATGGCATCAGTTCATAACAGCCTCTAGTTAAGCAGAGCCGACGATAAAGTAGCTTGCCTCTCGAATTCAACGGGGCCCAGGTAGCCCAGAGACGAGCGTCCCTGGCGGGGAGTGCCTCGCCCGTCGCGTCAATAGTTCTGCTTAACTAACCGTCCGAAAAACGGGGATAGGTCACCTGAGAGATGGATAGGATTCGGCTACACCAGACGTGCCCGCAGGTAGCCAAGTAAGTCTGTGATCGCGATGCGCTCTTGAGCCATCGAGTCGCGGTCACGCACGGTGACGGTGTCTACTAAGTCCGTCGAGCCATCGCGGCTCTGGCCGAGGGTGTCGTAGTCCACGGTGATGCAGAACGGGGTTCCGGCTTCGTCTTGCCTTCGGTAGAGCTTGCCAATGGCCGCCGTATCGTCGTAGACCACGCGCATCCCGAGCTCGTTTTGCAGTGCTTTCTTGATCGCCTTGGCTTTATTGACAATATCGGGCTTGTTCTTGGCCAGCGGCAGGACGGCAACCTTGATCGGGGCCAGGGCGGGCTTGAGGCGTAGCACCACGCGAATATCGCCCTTGGCCTCGTCCACCACTTCTTCATCATAGGCCTCGCAGAGCGCGGCGAGCACGCCACGGTCCACTCCGGCAGCGGGCTCGATCACAAAGGGGACAATATGTTTATTCGTCTCATGGTCAAAGTACGTCAGCTTCTCGACCGAGTGCTCGTTGGGCATCACTTTCTCACGGGTGTTGTCCGAGAGAGTCAGCGTCTCCTGCTGGCGCGAGTGCGAGCCCAAGTCCCAGTCGGTGCGGTTGGCGATTCCTTCGAGCTCATCGAAGCCGAGCGTGGGGAAGTTGTAGAGAATGTCCACGGTGCGCTTGGAGTAGTGCGCGAGCTTCACGTGCTCAAACAGATCAATCTTAG
Source organism: Armatimonas sp. (assembly GCF_031410135.1). Lineage (GTDB taxonomy): Bacteria > Armatimonadota > Armatimonadia > Armatimonadales > Armatimonadaceae > Armatimonas. Next base: position 2,822 of record NZ_JANNYP010000215.1, read on the forward strand.
CGCGATCCAGCCCCACCACGTTCACCCACCAGTCGATGTGATCCTGAATCCACTCGTCGTGGACT
>NZ_JANNYP010000216.1:0-15932 GCF_031410135.1 Armatimonas sp.
AGGCGATTGGTGATTTCCACCAGATAGGCGACCGTGACTTCTTCGCCTTGCTGGTAAAGTGCTCGTGCCTCTTGGTTTGTCATCGTCTTGGCTGGTATCCTACCTCAAATCTGCGGAAGGCGAAAGCGGTGTGTAGTTACGCGGCGAGAGCCAGCACGATTCCCCCGATGATAAACGGGAGTCTCTTTCGGCCCGCGTCTTCTTCTTCGTTATAGAAGTCCCGTGTGACAGGCATACTGGGTGCGGGTCGGGGTGCGCCGGGCGGATTTACCGGAGCTGTTGTCGCAGGCGGCGGGGCCTCTTTCTTCTCTTCCCCACCCCCTATCGGTGTCAAGCCGCCTCCGAGCGGCTGGAGTCCACTACTCATCTCTACTCTCCTCCTACAACGCTATTTTAGCTTAAAAACGATGCAGAAAGAGAGAGTTTTATTATTTTATAGTGTCAGGCTCGTATCCGAGTGCGGGAGAGAGCCAGCGCTCTGCTTCTTGTAGTGTCCAGCCCTTACGCTTGGCATAATCCGCGACTTGGTCACGGTCGATCTTGCCCACGGCAAAGTAATCACTCTCAGGATTCGCAAAGTACCAGCCGGAGACACTGCTTGCCGGGTACATCGCCATGCTCTCGGTGAGGCTCATGCCGATGCGATCCGGCTGGAGTAGCGAGAAGAGTGTGGTCTTTTCGGTGTGATCCGGGCAGGCGGGGTAGCCAGGCGCGGGCCGGATTCCCTGGTACTCCTCTTTGATAAGCTGCTCGCTCGTGAGGCTGTCACCAATGCCCCACTCAGAGCGGGCCTTGGCATGTAGCCACTCGGCGCTCGCTTCGGCGAACCTATCGGCAAGGGCTTCGAGCATGATCGCACTGTAGTCATCGCCGTCGGCTTTGAATTTCTCCACACGCTCCGCCATCCCAATGCCTGCCGTGACGGCAAACGCGCCAATATGGTCGCCCTCGGGTGCAAGAAAGTCCGTCAGGCAGCGATTGGGTTCACCGGCACGCTTCTCGCTCTGCTGACGCAGAGAATGTAACACAGTGCCATCGGCGAGGGTAAGATCGTCTCCAGCCGGTGTCGCGGGGAAGAAGCCGTAGACGGCGCGGGCGGTGATCCATCTCTCGGAGACGACTTGATGAAGCATTGCCTGAGCATCGTTGAAGAGCTTGAGCGCCTCGGAGCCGACGATCTCGTCATCAAAGATCGCAGGGAACTTGCCGTGCAGCTCCCAGGAGATAAAGAACGGCGTCCAGTCGATGTACTTGGTCAGCTCGTCGAGCGGGATCTCGTCGAGGACGCGAACACCAGTGAAGCTCGGGGTAGGTGGCGTGTAGGGCTTGGTTGCCCTCCACTTATTCTCCCTGGCCTTCGCCAGCGGCAGAAAGACCGTTTTTTGCTGGCGCTGGGCAAACTGGGCACGCGCTGCTTCCTGCATCGCGCTGTTCTCCGCGAGATAGGCCGCGCTCTCGGCCCCAATAAGGTTCTGCAAGACCCCCACGGCGCGGCTGGCATCCAGCACATGGACGGTCTTAGCGTAGTACGGCGCGATCTTGACGGCGGTGTGCAGACGACTGGTCGTCGCACCCCCAATCAGTAACGGCACGGTAAAGCCCTGGCGCGTCATCTCCTTGGCGACATGGATCATCTCGTCAAGAGATGGCGTGATGAGGCCCGAGAGCCCGATGACATCGGCCCCGATCTCGCGTGCCTTGTCTAAAATTCGGTCGCAGGAGACCATCACGCCCATGTCAATCACTTCGTAGTTATTGCACGAGACGACAACACCGACGATGTTCTTGCCGATGTCATGGACATCGCCCTTGACCGTTGCGATGAGCATCTTGCCCTGAGCGCCTGTTGCGTTCTGCGCTTTCTCTGCCTCTAGGTAGGGCGTGAGCACAGCCACCGAGCGCTTCATAACGCGAGCAGACTTCACCACCTGCGGCAGGAACATCTTGCCCGCGCCAAAGAGATCGCCTACCACGTTCATGCCGTCCATGAGCGGCCCCTCGATCACGAGCAGCGGTCGCTTGATCTTCTCTAGCGCCTCCATCGTGTCGGCCTCAATGTAATCCGTCAGGCCCTTGAGTAGCGCGTGCTGGAGCCGCTCCTCAACCGTGCCACTTCGCCAAGCATCGTCGGCCCCCGCGGCTTTCTTGCCCTTGCCTTTCACCGTTTCGGCGAGAGTTAGCAGGCGCTCGGTGGCATCGGGGCGGCGGTTGAAGATCACGTCCTCGACATGCTCCAATAAATCCTTGGGAATGTCCTCGTAGACGGGAAGCTGGCCCGCGTTGACAATCCCCATGTCCATCCCGGCTTGAATGGCATGGTAGAGGAACGCCGCGTGCATCGCCTCACGCACCACGTTGTTACCCCGGAAGGAGAACGAGAGGTTGCTCACGCCGCCGCTGACCTTCGCACCGGGGAGATTGGCCTTGATCCACTTCACGGTCGCGATAAAGTCCACACCGTAGTTGGCGTGCTCCTCCATACCAGTTCCCACAACTAAGATATTCGGGTCGAAGATGATGTCCTCGGGCGGAAAGCCGACCGTGTCCACCAGCAAGCGATACGCACGCTCACAGACCTCAATGCGGCGCTGGTAGGTATCGGCCTGGCCCAGCTCATCGAAAGCCATCACGACCACGGCGGCTCCGAACTGCCGCACCTGGCGGGCACGCTTCAGAAACTCCGCCTCGCCCTCTTTCAGGCTAATCGAGTTGGCGATGGACTTTCCGACACTGCACTTCAGGCCCGCCTCCACCACTTCCCAGCGCGACGAGTCGATCATCAGGGGGACTTTATTGATGCCCGGCTCGGCCTGGATCAGCTTGAGGAAGTGTGTCATACAGGCTTCGCGGTCCAGCATTCCCTGGTCGTCAAAGCAGATATCGAGGACCTGTGCACCGTTATCCACTTGCTCCAGAGCCACGCTTAGCGCGTCCTCAAACTTCTCCTCCTGAATGAGCTTCAAGAACTTCGACGAGCCCGCGACATTGCAGCGCTCCCCCACATTGACAAAGTTGGTCTCGGGGCGCACCACAAACGGCATCGTCCCCGAGAGCCGAAGATAGGTCTCGACGCTAGGAATTTCGCGCGGCGGCAGGCCCTTGACGGCCTCGCCAATCGCCTTGATATGCGCCGGAGAGTTGCCACAGCAGCCACCGATAATATTGATCAGCCCCGACTCCGCCCACTCACGCAACATCGGCCCCATGGTCTCCGGCGTCTCAGGAAAGCCCGTCTCCGAGAGCGCATCAGGCAAACCCGCGTTGGGGTAAGCAATGATCGGAATGTCCGCAATCTCAGCAAGGCGTGCGAGAATCGGGCGCATTTCTTTTGGGCCAAGCGAGCAGTTCAATCCGACGGCGGTGAGGGGGAAGTGGCGAATGGAGTACCAGAGCGCCTCGATATCCTGGCCCGAGAGATTGCCGCCTGCCAAGTCCACAAAGCACGAGGCCATCACGGGAATGTCGCGGCCCAGCTCGGTGAGCAGCCCCTCAATGGCATAGAGCGCGGCTTTGAGGTTCAGCGTGTCAAACGTGGTCTCACAGAGGAGCACGTCCACGCCACCCTCGACCAGTGCCCGCGCCTGCCGCCCGTAGGTCTCCACCAGCTCGTCCCAGGTCACGTTGCGGTAGGCAGGCCGGTCAGCATCCACCACCACGGAGGCGCTCCGGTTGAGCGGCCCAATACTTCCCGCCACCCAGCGCGGCTTGCCATCCTTGGCAACCGCCGCATCCACCACCTGACGGCAGATCCGTGCCCCTTCGAGGCTCATCTCATCGGCCCAGTCCTGGAGGCCGTAGTCCTCTTGAGAAATCGTGGTCGCCGTGAACGTATTGGTCTCGATCAGCTCCGCGCCCGCGTCTACATACGCCTGGTGCGTCTCCGCGACAATCTGCGGCTGGGTGATATTGAGCAGATCGGGGTTGTTTTTAACGTCCTTCGGGTGGTCTTTGAAGCGCTCCCCCCGAAAATCAGCTTCCTCTAAGCCTTTTTTCTGGAGGAGAACCCCGTAGGAACCGTCAATGAGAAGAATACGCTGGGCGAGGTGCGCCCTAAAATCGGCAGACATGGAGTTATTCTATCAGACCCTCCTCCTCCCAGGGTTGGGAGGAGGGGGCTGGGGAGAGGAGGGTTAAAGCGCCTTTTTCAGCCACTCAGTCATTTTTGAAACATCTTTGGCGATGTTGTAGTCCGTGTTAGCCAGCAACTTTCCGTCGCCGTCAATCACCGCATAGAGAGGATTGACTGCGTTGTTGAGCAGTTCCAGCGCGTACTGGCCGTTTTTGTTTTCCACCTCGCTGCCGTTGTCGGTGTAGAGACGAACCCTAATGAATTTTTCTAGCTCCGCCTTAACAGCGGGCTCAGGAAAGACGCGGAACTCCACGTCGCGGCAGTTCTGTCAGGTATGGCCCGTGAAGTCAATTAAGACTTTCTTGCCGGTCTCTTTTGCCTCGGCCTTTGCCTTCTCTAGGTCACTGCCCCACTCCAGCTCTCCCGCTAGCTTCTTGCCGTTGCCAAAACCATAGTCAGGGGGCGGGAGAAAGCCCGCAAGGAGTGGATGGAGCGGCCTGCCCGAGACACCGTAGAAGAAGTAGAGCGCGACAGCGATAAATACCCCCGACCAGATGCGCCGTGCGGGCGTTGGGTTGCCCTCCGGGGTGTTGAAGCCAATCGAGAGTTTCCCGAGTAGCCAGACGCCCCCCGCGAGCAGAGAGAGGCCGTAGAGAAGCAGACACATCGGGCTACTGAGAAGCTGCCAGTTCCAGACCAGATCGGCGTTGGACAAGAACTTCACGGCGGCGGCAAGTTCCAGAAAGCCCATCGCGCCCTTGATCGTGGTGAGCCAGTCGCCGGACTTGGGCATCTTTTTCAGCAGGCTTGGGAAGATCGCCAGCAGAAAGAACGGCAGCGCCAGCGCGGTGGCAAAGAGCGCCATCCCGAGGATCGGGCGGAAGAACTCTTTCCCATTGGCGGCGAGCACCATCACGGTGCCCACAAACGGCGCGGCGCAGGTGAAGCTGGCGATTACAAAGGTCAACCCCAGCAGAAAAACCCCAAGATAGCCGCCGGTCTTGCGCCCACTTCCTGTCAGACCCATCACCTTGCTAGGAAGCTTCAGCTCAAAGACTTCTAAAAGCGCCAGACCAAAGACCACAAAGAGCGTCGCAAAGCCTAAGTTGACCCAGGGGTTGGCCGCAAACTTGGTCGCCCCTGCTGCTCCCACCGTGACGGCCATGATCAAGCCAAACGCCGTGAAGCTCGCCACGATCCCCAGGCAGTACAGTCCGGCCAGCTTGACGATCATTTTCTGCGTCTCCGCCGGACTCTCCTGGCCTTTGGCGGTGGCGAGCTTGGTGAAGTAGGAAAACGTGACCGGGATCATCGGAAAGACACAGGGCGTGATGAGCGCGAGAAGCCCCGCCCCAAATGCCGTCAGCATAAACGACAGCAAGCTCGTCGGAGCTTCATCCCCCTTCGCATTGCCGGAGGGGGTCGCCGTCTCAGCGGCGGGGGGCGGCAAAACGGCGGCAAACTCGCCACGCACATCGCCCGCCTCAATCGTCAGCGCGTCCAGTTTGACTTCTTCAGTGGCAGGCGGTAGGCAGCCAGACTCGTCGCACGCTTGGTAGCGCACCGAGACTTTCAGAGGAACGCGACCCGGCGCGGCATCTTTGGCAAGCTGGAGCGCCTGCGTAAACGTCGCCTCGTTCTCGTGCACTCCAACCGTCACTTTGTCCACGGAACTGTAAAACGGCTCGGTCTTGGACTCGGTGGGCCTGCCACTTACCGTAAGTCCCTTGCCCTCGACCGTCACACTGGTCGGGGTAAAGAGGCTTTCGTCGGCGGCGACAGAGTAGAGATGGGTTCCCTTGGGAATGGTTGCCGTTACTGTGACAGCGACAAACTCGCCGGGATGGGCGGGGCTTGGCGCAACTTTCGCCGAGAAGCTCGGCTTTTGCGGCGTGGCAAAGACGGCACTAGCCGCCACAAAGCTCGCCAAGAGCGTTCCCAGAAAGCGTCGCATGGCTACTTACTCACCGTGAGGGGTGCGGAGAGCGTGATGGTGTCAGGTGGCAAGCACCCCGTCTCGTTGCAGCCTTGCGCTTTGAGTGCAGCTCCTAGCTTAAGCGTCCCCGGCTTTACGGTCTTTGCCAACGTGATGGGTACCTTGACCGTGATCACGCCCTCGTGGACGCGCGTCTTCTCATGGATCGTAGGAGCGGGCCAGACGGCTTTTCCGTAGGTCACCCCTGCGGCCTTGAGCGGCATCACTTCGGAGGCAATCGCAAACTCATCACCGGGCTTGGGGTCGTAGATATGAAAACCAGGTGCCATCGTAATGGTCAGCGTGAGCGTCGCCGTTCCGCCCGCCTTCACTTTCACAGGCGCAACCGTCGCCTTTGCCGCCGCAAAAAAGCCAGGAAGCTTGGAAGTCTGAGCAGGCACGGGTGTAACCGCTGCCAGAGTCGAAACAAGAGCAGCCACAGCTGCGGTGCGAATCCACATGATCGTAAAGTCCTCGTGCTTATTGTACAAGCCAAACCCGTAAAAAAGTTCCCAGCCCGTCCGTCTAATTACGGTACTCAATCTCCCAATCGACAATATCCAGGTTGGGCTCATCCAACAGGGAGAGGACGTGATCGCGCACATCGTTCTCGGTGGGCTCCCGGCGGTCGTCACTGTTGCGCCTGAGCTGGTTCTGGGCGGTATCAATCGTAATAAACTGGTTGAGCGAGCCCGTGCTTCGTCCATCGCCGAGGGCATCCCAGACCTTAGGAGCATCTTCTGCCCCCTGAGGAATGTTATTGGTGGCGATAATATTGAGCTGAACGTAGCGCTGGGTGCTATTGGGCAGCGTGTTGAGATCTATTTGAAACGAGACGACTTTTGTCCCTCGGACAATCGGCGTGGACTGGTAGGGAAGGCCCAGCGGCGTGAAGATCCCCTCGACGGGATTCTTGAGAACGCCGTTACTGAGGCACGAGTAAACACCGTAGCCGGGGCCTCGGTAGTTGTAGGCAACAAACCCCACAAAGCCCTGCCCTGCTGTGGTATTGGCGGCAGCGAAGCCATTTCCCCAGGGACGATCTACGACGGGCACCGGGCCACTGTCGGCGGGATCGGCGGTGCGATTGATGGTGACAAAGTAGTAGTACGGCTGGCCTGTTTCTGAGGTTTGCACTTCACCACGGAGCGCAAAGGTCACCCGGAGCAATTTCGGCGCAACAAAAGAGCCTGCAGGTGGCACCTTGGCGCAGCTCGTCAGTAGCGCCAGTGGCAAAGCAAGAAGACTCCACTTTCTATAACGGGGGAACAATAAGGTGTTCATTGTCGGTTTAGAGTTCACGTTACCGGTTTACCTTCGATGGGCACGAGAGCGGGTGCGGCCCATACCACTGATCTTATGGGAGTGCGCATGACAGATTGCAACCGCCAAGGCATCCGCGGCATCATCGGGCTTGGGCACTTCCGCTAAGTTCAGTAAGCGAACGACCATCGCCTGCACTTGGTGTTTCTCCGCCGCCCCCGTTCCCGTCACGGCGGACTTCACTTGCATAGGGGTGTACTCCATCCACGGCAGATTGCGCTGGGCAAAGGCTAGCAAGATCACACCACGTGCCGCGCCCACGGCAATTCCGTTGGTGACATTCTTATCAAAAAAGAGCTTCTCCGATGCAACTTGATCGGGCGTGTAGCGATCCAGGAGCGTGTTGATATCATCGTAGATAGACTTCAGGCGATCGGGCAGTGCCATGTCGGGTGTTGTCAGCAAGACCCCCACATCCACGGGAATCAGGCGTCCCTCTTCATAGCGGATCACCCCAAAGCCCGTCGTCGCCGTTCCCGGATCAATTCCCAGTATCGTCACGAGGTCAGGATACCATAGCCTCCCCCCCAGCCCCCGCCCGGCGGGGGAGATCGGCCATGAGAAAGCGACTCAGAGCTGCGCCGTCAACGGCAACGACGACATAGAGATTGGGGATCGGTGCATTGACGAGTAGCTCTGTCACTGCCCCTTGCTCATCCACGGCCACTCTTGCAGGAACGGCGCGGAAGAGCCGCAGCCAGGGCATGGGCTCGGGGTGGCGGGCGAGACAAAACGCGGGAAGCGTGGAGAGCAGCGTCGCCGCTTGCGTTTCCTCGTCCCAGTGCCGCCAGAGACAGACATCGCCGGGGAGCCAGATCACGCCCTCACCGGATGTGAGAAGCCGCCCCAGTGCCGGGTCGGGGTCGCCGCCAAAGCGCTCGGGGAAGCGCTCTTTCAGGCGCGGATCAATCGGCAAGAAGCCCTCGGCACGCCCTCCCACCAGAAACAGCCGCGCGATCTTGGTGCGAATCAGTGCTTGGTTGGTCTCCAGAAGCGCCAAAAGCTCCACAAATCCCCCGGTTGCGATGAGGCTCACCGGCTCCAGCGCACCCTCCAGCACTTCGGCAAGCGTGCCAGGCGCGACTTGCGTCGCACCTTGAGCATCGTCGTAGGGATCGGGAGGGCCGAGCTGAAGGATCATGGATTGAAGTGTACCCGCTGCGATAAAATGCACTATGCCCTCTCCCTTCCCTGGTATGGACCCGTATCTGGAAAACCCGGATCACTGGAAGGGCATCCACCTTACACTGATCGTCTGCTGCTTCGAAGCACTTAATCGCGCTCTACCGCCAGGCTTCGTCGCACGAATCGAGGTCAGTGAGATGCACCAGCGCTTTATCGAGGTTGTGGAGCTAGCGGTTCCTGAGCGAGTGGTCACAGCCATTGAGATTCTCAGCCCCACTAATAAAACGCCAGGGGACGGCTATACCGAGTACCGGCGCAAGCAAACGGAGTACATTCAAAGCGCGACGCATTTACTGGAGATTGATCTGCTTCGTGCAGGCACTCACACCGTTGCGGCTTCCAAGAGCGAACTCGAAAAACTCTTCGGGCACTGGGACTATCTGGTCTACCTCCACCGTGCGGGCGACGGTCTCCGAGGCGACACCTGGCCACGCACGGTCCGGCAGGTGCTTCCTCAGGTACTCATCCCTCTCACCGATCCCCACCCAGATGTACGCCTGGACTTGCAGAGCGTCGTCAGCCGGGTCTACGAGGCGGGTGCCTTTGATCGTAGCACGGACTACTCCCTGTCCCCAATCCCTGCCCTCCGCCCCGAAGACGCAGAGTGGGCCAAATAACTGCTGAGAAGTGCTTCCGCCTAGCGCACTTGCTGGATCCCCTGATTTCCCACAAACGCACCAAGGGTGTGCACCAATTTATTGCCCGGAATGTCTGCTTCATAGGTGCGCTTCAGGAGCCACTTGTCGCTGTCATACCAGTCGCTCCAGCGCTTGATGAGAGCAACCTTGCCATCATCTTTAGTGAGTGTTTGCTCGGAGTCAATGCGCCATGCCTTGAAGTTGCCCAGCCGCGTGCTGATCTTCTCCAGCCCCACGACGCGCCAAACCACCCGCTCCGTCCCGTTTCCCCAGCCTTTTGCGCCCGTGTCGAAGCGCTGTCCGGCCACCAGCGGCGAGGGAATCCGAGGAGGGAAGCTAGCCATGATCAAGCCAAAGGAACCGCTCCCCTCGCTGACCGCTTCCCCCCACTGAAGCGCTCCAGTGGCACTCTGCTGCACGGAGTAATCGCAGGACTTTACCTGCCAGTTTTTCTGGTAGCCGGGCAGCCCACCCCAATACCGATGGGTGATGCGCACCGTCAGGTTGCGCACACCGCCCGCACTGGGAGCCGACGCTTCGACGATCGTGTAGTGGTATGATTCGCTTCCATCGAGATGCGGGACATTCTCAAAGTGCCAGGCATCGCCCTTCTGAAATTGCCGCAGACTGGCCCTAGAGACATGGGGAAGCGTTGTGTTGCATCCCGTCAACAAGACCGCCAACACGCACAATAACCACGAATTTTTTTGATATTTCATGTCTCTTTAGTCACGCCGTGGCCAATAGAAGTTGCAGTCCCCCTCCCCCCACCACCGTTTCTCAGACTCCCCTCCCTTGCCTTTGGTGAGGGAGGGGCCGGGGGTGGGAGAGGTGATTGGGCTGGGGTAACTACACCGATGCGTTGCCCAGGCGATCCACGGCGGTGACGACAGCTTGCTCGACCAGTGCGTTGGTGTCGTGGGTGGCGTGGTCGCCAGGAAGGATGACGGTGCTCCAGCGGTCGCCCGTGCGCCACTGGACAGCGTAGACAAAGGCGTTGTCCACAGGCTGCCAGGAGATCACACCGTCTCGAATACGGATTCCTTTCGGAGCGGACGGCGGGGTGCTGCCCAGCCAAGGGCAGGCGGGGACAAGCGCGGGCTCAGGGTAGACGAGAGTAGCGAGGCGGCCCGCCATCGTGTTGACATCACCCTCCATGCCTTTTCGTAGCGCAACGGCGGAGAAATGCAAGTGGCCGCTGGGAGTGCCGGAGAGCCCACGCGCCACTTTAATCTGGTACTCAATCTCCAGTGGCGGGTACTTGCTGGTGTAGAGCCCAGGCCACAGGTGACGCTTTTTCTTGTTCTGCTCGGCCCACCAGAGAAGCAAGATAGGAAAGCTCTGGCCCGGCTGGTCTATCTTCCAGTAGAGCTGTGGCGCAAAGTAGTCCGCCCAGCCCTCCTGCATCCACTTACGACTGTCGCCGTAGAGGTTCTCGTAGGAGTCGTAGCCGGTGATCTGGGGAGGGTAGCCTGGTCGCCAGATACCAAACGGGGAGATTCCAAACTTGACATGGGGCTTCTCAGCCTTGATCTGCTCGTAGAGCGACTTAATAAAATCGTCAATGTTCTTGCGGCGCCAGTCCGAGCGCGAGAGCTTGCCACCCGAGAGGACATAGCGCTTCCAGGCAGGGTCATCGGGGAAGGGCTTGGCAATCTTGTCTTTCTCGTTGATCCAGATCTTGTAGGGATAGAAGTAGTCGTCCACGTGGAGGCCATCAATGTCGTAGCGGCGGACAATATCCATCAGGACATCGAGCGAGTGCTTACTGGCATCGGGTTCACCGGGATCGAGCCACTGAAGATTGCCGTACGGCTTGACCAGATCGGGGCGCTTGACCGACATATGATTGGCCGCCAGCGGACTCTTCCCCCCCGACTGCCGCGCTCGGTAGGGATTGACCCAGGCGTGCAGCTCGATTCCCCGGTCATGGGCCTCTTTCACGGCTTCGGCAAGCGGGTCCCAGCCAGGATCTTGTCCCATGGTTCCGGTGAGATACTCACTCCAGGGCTCTTTCTCCGAGCGGTAGAGGGCATCGCACGATGTTCGGACTTGTAGCAAGACTGCGTTGAGCTTGAGGCGCTTAGCACGCTCCAGAAGCGCGATCAGCTCCGCGCGCTGGCCTTCAGGAGGCAGCCCGGCCTTGCTGGGCCAGTCAATATTGGTGACACTAGCGACCCAGAGCCCCCGAAACTCCCGCGCAATCGGAGGCGGGGTCTGAAGAGTCTGTGCGTATGTTTCCTTTTCCGTCACTACGAGTGCCGCGCCTGCTCCTGCGGAGAGGGTTAAAAAATCACGTCGTTTCACAGAGGGGAGTTTACCCGAAAAAAAAGAGCGCTCAGAGGCGCTCTTTCTTTTCCATGGTTAGTAGGCTATGGTCCGCTGCTGCTCATCGCCTCGGGAGCGTGGATCAGGAAGTAGATGCGCCCGATGAGGAGCGCCATACGGGCCATGATCGTGTTTCCGAACATGGCACCAAAGGCGATCATCATGGCGTAGCGCCCGAACTTGGAGACTTTATTGATGGCTCCCGTACTTTTCTGCTCAAACGAGAAGAAGAAGTACACCATAACCGCCGTCAGGATCGCCATGAAGAGCCAGTTGTTGAGTACCGTGGCATAGGCAGCGACCGGGTACTCTTGGTTGATCTTCGCAGGATCTACCCAGAGTGTCTTCGTCGCAGCGGTCTGGATCTTGGGCCAGTAGTCACCCGCACAGCCCTGGAACTGCTGTCCGGCGGCGAGGCCGATAAAGAGACCGAAGATCAGGCGTGCCATCCAGCCGTTCTTCTTTGAGTAGATAAAGTAGAACAGCGACCCGGCAGGCAGCAGGAGAACCAGCCACCACTTCCCATCGTTAACCATCGGCTCCCACCAGTTGGTCTTGAGCACATCGTTCCAGTTTGCCGCGATAGCATAGCCACCCGCAAGCCCCAGATACAGGTGCTCAAAGAAGCGGAAGATCTTATTTTCTTTGTAGAGAACCGAGTAGATTCCCAGCGTTGTCAGCACTCCCAGGAGCACGACAATGGTTTTCAGCATTCCATCCGTCATGGCTAGCGTCCTCCCTCAGCGGCGGCGCGCTGTTTACGTTCCACAAACATTCCGATATTTCCCAGCACGATCAGCACCACGATCAGCAAGTGCGAAAGCGAGAGCGAGGCTGATGCCGAAGACGCGAAGCCTTCTTTTTGCAGAAGTAGCTCGTACTCACTTGCTCCCTTGAGACCGATCAGCATTCCCTGAAGCTGGCCGGACTCCACATAGTTCACCGCTTCCGTCGCCATCACCGATGTCGGGCCATAGAGCGTCGGGATGGGTGATTTTCCCGCCCGCTGGTAGAACTGAATCCAGACCGGCAGGGTCGCAGAGGCGGCAAACTCACAGATCAGGGAGACATCGTTCACGCCCTTGATGCCCTGCATACAGGCGACCTGGCTGATCGCCATCCCTTTAATGTCTTTGCCCATCGCGCCGGGCAGATCGTTGACGGCAGTTTTCAGAAGCGCAACCGCAGCCCCTGCAGGCCGGTAGCCCCAGTTGACATAGTCGCGGCCGTACTGGTAGTCGTACTCTTTGGCGAGCTTATCTACTACCTGCTGGCCCAGCTCACGGCCCTGCGGATCGCTGAAGCCAAAGACGGCGAACTTGAGCTTGCGCATCATCAGGTGCCGGACCGTGGCCTCGCACTGCGAAAGATTCTCCGCCAGTGTTCCTGCGGCAAAGTTACAAGACACAATGACAATTTTATTCTTGGCACCAGGGTCTGCGGCCACTTTCTCAATCGTGTCGTAGTAGCTCTGGGTGAAGCCCGTGATAGCGGGCTTCGGGAGCGGCTTGGTCACAGCAGGGGCCAGCAGCGGGATTGCAATCACAATCGCGAGGAGCAGATAGAGCATCCGCCGGTCGAGGTTGTTGAGGATATTCATGCTTACAGTTCCTCCTCGAAGTAGGAGCCACGCTCTAGAGAGAGCCAGAGGCGTAGCGAGGTCGCCAGTGCGCCGACGGCAAGGCCAAAATCAATGGCCATTGTCGCGGGGTTGCTGGCTTTCTTTAGAATCCACTGCCCGATATTTTCCAGGCGCAGGTTGCCCAGCACGTCGGTCTTGCCATTGGGAAGCCAGTTGGTGAGTGCCTGGCCAATGGGGACATTGCCAAGCATCACCAGCGCAGCGGCCACCAGAAGGATCGTCGCCTCAACGGAGCGGACACGGAAGGCACGGTAGGCTGCCGAGACAATATAGAACGCGATAATGGAGAACATCGTCGCATCTAGGTTTTTCATCAGCCCGTTGTAAAGCAGGTTGTCCAGAGTCTCTAGCCAGCCGCCCTTACTGCTGTACTCTTTCCCAATATGAGCAAAGGCCATCAGGAAGATCGCCGTAATCAGGGTCGCGGAGTTGCCCCAGCCGGAGCGCTTCATGGCGATATTGCGCAGGTGCACCGACATGAGCGAGTAGATCCCCAGCCCAATCGCAAAGGCTTGGAGAACCAGCGCCCAGTCTGAGACATCCTTAAACTTCGGGGTCAGGAAGTTCTCCTGGGTGACGAGTTTCTCTGCCGCATCGGGACCGAAGGGCTTCTCGGGCGTTGTCACCTCCAGAGCCGCTTTTAGCGCCAGCTGTGCATCTTCGGGAGAGAGTTCCTGGAGCTTCTTCACGGCTTCAGGATCAAGCGCCTTGCCCGCTTTTTGTGCCTCCGCCGCAAAATCAGGCGCGGTCTGTGTGGGCACACCGTACTTCTTAATCAGGTCTTGCTTGTTGGCAACGACTGCATGCGTGGGGTAGAAAAACTCCACGGCATAGAAGCAGCCCGAGAGAAAGGTCACCAGGACAATCAGCGGCTTACGGAGCCGGTTGGGCACCATGGTCAGGACAAAGAGGATCGCGATCCCAATTAGTAGCCCTACAAAGATCATTCCCATCTATTTACCCTCCTCTTTCGGGTTTTGTAGCAGCTCACCAATCGGATAGCTCTGATCCGCGAGCAGCTTCTTAAACAGGTTCGGGTTCACAAACGTGGTGCAGAGCGCCCCGATAACAACCATAGCCAGAATACCAATCTTGACCCGATCTTGTGCGACTATCGAGCCCATGAGAGTCGGCTGGCGCGTGAGATAAGCTGTCGCGGCGTAGTACTCATCGCCGATAATCACGTAGTCACAGGCAGCGATAAAGAACGGGACTTGCGTGGTGCTCGGGGTTCCCGCCACCTGGATCGCTCCGACCATGTTGGCGTTCTCCGCCATGATCAGCGACTCGGCAAAGAACGTCCCAAAAAGAAACGTCGCGGCGAACTTCTCGCGTTGGATCATTCCAGCCACACCAGCGGCGTAGGCGAACTGCTGGTTAGACAGATAGCGCACGTCGTCAGGAGAGTAAGCATCCCCGCGCCCCGCTTGGTTGTAGGCATTGGAGATCGTGTCTTCCGCGATGGGCAGCATGGCGGAGTTGTAGACCGGCATCTGCACTCTAGTGCCGTAGCGCGCTGCCGACGATGCCACGTTGGCACAGATGGCTAGCGCTTGGAGCGTGATGATATCAATGCCATCGGAGAGACCGGTGGAGAGAAGAATCCCTCGCCCCATCTCAACCGCGCGTCCCACGGCTTCGTCAATGGCCGAGAGTCCCGGAATGCGCCGGATGAAGTACTGTTTTCCTTGCTGGGCCGAGACCACGGTCACGACGATGACAATTGACATTGTCAGCAACAGGATCAGGGCAGGCCAGGTTGCGTGGTTCATATAGTTTTATCCTCAATGCGACGGATGAGGGCTTCGACACCGCCGGGCTCTGCCAGCAAGCGTCCAAATGTCTGCATCCGGTTTAGCCCAACCAGCGGGCCAAAGAGTGGTGTGAGTGCGATCATGCTCTGGGAGAGCATAAAGGCCATGGGGCGGTGCATCTCCAGGGCGATAATGGCGGGAATACTCAGCCCGCGCTTGACCACTTGCGTGGAAATTTTTTCAAGAAGTGCCTCCCGCTCCGCCTCGGGGAGCGGCTCGTTCCAGTGTGCTAGGCTCACGCTTTCACCTCATCCTGCGGCAGGAGCGCCTTCACCGTCGCACGCACGGACTGCTCGTTGTCCGCGGAAAAGCGCAGCCGAATCCCTCGGAAGGAATCCAAGCGTGAGGGAATTTTCAGGGTCGAGAGATAGACTCCGTCTTTCCCAACCGTGGCGCGGCGGACATCGCTCCAGGCCATTTCAAGCTTAATAGCGAGACCGCACGAGTAGAAAGCCCCGGTTTTGGTGAGCTTGTAGTCCACGGGAAAGAGATACTCCGCCATCGCCCCCGTGAGGGCCACAATCGGTAGAAACAGTCCCAGGGGGTAGGGAAAGGCAAGCCGCCAGAACGCGAACGCAATACCATACCCGAGCGCTACCAGCCCAATTTTCTGCGGCTCTTCCCGCAGTCGGTGGATGCGCCAGGCTAGGATTACCTCCTCACCCGCATTGCTTTCCTCTACTAGATCCTTCGTCAAATCGGGTGGAGTATAGCCGCTCAGAGGCACTTTCGTCAATGTTCTCACACTCTCTTCTACGATCTACTCACTTTCTGGGGGGACTTGCGTGACAGAAATACACGTGATAAACTTATGACCAGAAGACGATTCTAGTCAATATGGGAAATAAAGAGAACAACTGTGGTAGTGGAGACGAGACACGGAGAGCTATTTTAGAGGCAGCCCGTAAGCGTTTTTTGTACTATGGCTTCAAAAAGACGACCATTGACGAGATCGCTG
>NZ_JANNYP010000217.1:0-2531 GCF_031410135.1 Armatimonas sp.
GGCGGCGCGGAGCTCCCCGAGAAGCTCTGGCAGGCGGCGCTAGAGAGCAAGAAAGACCCGTTTCCTCTCGCGGAGCTTTCAGGGAGCGCGAGTGCTCGGGTGCAGGCGGTCTGGCAAGGATTTCAAGGGCGGCCCGGCCCCGAGGGGGCTCCTCCGCCCAAGGCTCCCCAGAGTGTCACGCCAAGGGCAGGGCTTGTGGTTCAGGTGCTCTGTCCAGGTCTGGGCGAGGCGCAGCTCGGTTTACTGGGAGTGAGTGAGCTGGTGCCTCAGCCGGAGGCACCTCTGGTGAAGCTGCCCGAGACTTTCAAGACACGCGGGCTACGGGTGCGCCCCCCAAAAACTCCCGCCGAGGCCAAGCAGCTTGTGGCGCAGGCAAAGGCGCGTGGCTTTACGACGCTCTACATCGCGCTCTCCGGTGACGCCAACGACGACCGTGGGGTGGGTTTTCTGGCGGCGGAGAAAGACACACTGGCGCTGGTTCCCACGCTCTCGCCGCTCATGCCCTCGCCCACGGACTCTCAGCGCGAGCACGATATCAGTGTCACCGGGCGCACGGCGGCGGAGATGGCGCAAGGCCGCCCGGCCCTGAGCGCGATTGCCCAGATCATGCCCTTTATCGTCCCGCTCTTTGAGCAGATCACGCGCTTGGATGCCCTCACGCCCGAAGCCGTGCCCGTCGAGCGCTTCGCCGATCGGGTGGCACGGCTGGCGGCCCTGCCCGGTGTCACACAGATCGGGCTCCACGACCTCGCAGCGCTCGGTTATGTTGGTGAGAATGAGGGCGGCCTAGAGACGCTCTGGACGGGGGGCTTTAGTGCCACGGAGCGTCTGGCGTTCCTACGCACACAGGGCATAGACCCCGCCGACTTTCTCGATGTCAATGGTTTCCCAAACACGGGCGAGTTTAAGCTTCCCTTTTTCAGCGATAGCGAGCAAAACGGCGCTCTCCGAAATGCCTGGAACGCGCGTCGGAAGGCCCGCGCCACGCAGTTCCAGAAGCGCCTCGATGCTGCCTTCCTCGCGGCTAAGCTCACCAAGCCGCTCCAGAAGATGACAAGTGGCTTTGTGATGATGGGCAACCAGCAGTGGAAAAACGAAAAAGGCGGTGCGGGGCCGATTAATCTTCCTTACTGGGAAGCCCTGACCCGCATGGGACCGGGAGGGGGCATGGAAGACACGGATGAGACATCTTCTATTCGAAAGTGGCTCACCCAGCGCCTGACCCCACGCGCCACCAGCACCAGCCCGGACACCACGGAGGATTTTGGCTTCGGCCCCTCGATCTCCTCAACAAACGGCTTCGTCTACGACCTCGCGGATCTGCCACTGGCGCAGGCACTCACTCATCTGGAGACGATTATCGCCGCTAAGAGCTGATCCAGCGCCTCGCCTCCACGCCCTGGTGCAAGCGGGAGTGCGCCGAGTCCGCCGCCTCTGATTTTCTCATCGGGCCACCAGTGGGCAGTCTTTCCGGGATAGAGCGCGACGGCGGCGAGCGTGCCGGGGAGGGCATCACGGTAGGCGTGCATCGTGAGAATATCGTCGGTGAGGGCCTCGTGGTGATCCGTGAGGCGGTACTTGGCATCGAAGTGAACGCGCATTTCGCCGATGGACAGCGTGATGTCCGGGCGCACCGGGCGCGTCCATGTCGGCAGGGTTGGGTTGTAGAAAAGCGAGACTCCCTCCGCCTCCAGCCGCAGCTCGGTGCCACGGCGTAGGGCCAGTGAGTAGCCATCTGCCGTGGGCGTCAGGAAAGCATCGGAGGGCCAGCAAAAGCCCAAAACGCGCTCCACGGCAGCGGCCACTTCGAAAAAGCACCAGTACTCGTAGAGGGTCGCCACATCGCGCCGCCCGGCTCCAAAGACCTCTTGGCCGCCTTCCCACGAGAGCCGAAGCGCCTGCTGCGCCGCCAGCCAGGTCTGGTAGACCTCCCGGTAGCCACTGCGCCGCGCCAGAACCTGACTTCCCACGGGAAGCTGTGTCAGTGGCCCGACCTCAGCAAAGAGCGGGTGCGCAAGGGCTTGCTCCAGCGGCACTCTCAGCCACCGCGCCTCACGTTCGAGGCGCTCGGTAACGCAGCAGCTCTCAAGTGACGATAATAGCTGCCGTAGAGTGTACTTAACAAACCGATTTTCGGGCGTGTCACCGGTCTCCGTGGGGCGCGTGTGCGGCAGGTGCAGCGGCACCGTTGCCAGACCACGCTTCGCTAGGCAATGTCCACCGGGAACAGGCTGGCGGGGCGTGGCCGTGGCGAGCCAGCGCACCGCGCTCGGAGTCAGCCGCCGCGCCCGGTTCAGCGGTAGCGACTCGGCCGCCGCATGGAGAATGCGGTGCGGGTCGGAGAGAACTCGGGCGAGGCCACGCTGAAACTCGCCGCTCTCCAGCAAGCCGCGCAGGAGAAAAAAACGCTCCACCAGCCGCGCGGGATCAGGGCGCTCAGTGGCGACCATCGGCGACGTGATCTCGGTGCGCTGCCTTAATAGTAAGTCTGTGGCGCGACGTGCAATGTCCTCTAAGAGCTGCCGAAAGTC
>NZ_JANNYP010000218.1:0-5470 GCF_031410135.1 Armatimonas sp.
CGACCGGGAGATGCTCCCTCTCGTCCTCCTGATCCTTTTGGCGCTCTGCCCGTTACTCCTGATCGCCCTGGGACTTATTACGCTGGGCGTCTGGCTTGGGAACCAAAAGGACTAGGAGGACTAGGTGGGAGGAACTCCCCTAAGACATGCCGAAGAGTAGACTATGCTGACCGAGACACAGCGGGCCACGTTGGCCGCTTTTGCCGATGTGATTGTCCCGCCCGATGATGCGCCGGGCGGTGCTGAGGCGGGGGCCGTGGCGTTTGTCGAGGACTTGCTTGCCCGCGAGCTGGCTCCCCACGCTGCCGAGTACGCCGCGTTTTTAGACACGCTGGCGGCAAGCGGCTTAGACTTCTCCCCGGAGCAAACCGCCTCGCCAATCTTCAAGCTCGCCGCCGAGACCGTCCACGAAGCCTACTGGACCAGCGACATCGGCCAGCGTGCCGTGGGCTTTCTTGCCACCCACTAGCCCCCTCCAGCTTCGCGAAGCGCCACTCAGACGCTTCCTCCCAAGGGGCGGCAAAAAAATTATTGACACTCCTAGAAGCCTTTGGTATACTGCTCAGGTTGCGTGACGCAGGTGAGGCCGTCGTTACGCACGACAAGATCATTTACCGTAGACGCGGAGGAGACTGGAGTCGGAAGACAGACCACAAAGAGACGAACCCTCAAATAGTTCCTCAATGAAACCCTCCCCTGCCCTGCGTGTGACGATTACGTCGAATTCGCGGGGTTTTTTATTTGCCTCGCAGAAAGCATTCCCCTGCTGCCTCTAAGGCGTGCAGTGAAAGAAAATCAGGAGCTTAAAGGCCGTTTATGCCAACCATCAGTCAGCTAGTGCGCAAGGGACGAAAGCGCGTTATTAAGAAGAGCAAGTCGCCCGCCATGAAGGGAAACCCGCAGAAGCGCGGCGTTTGTGTCATCGTCCGTACGATGACCCCTAAGAAACCTAACTCTGCCCTTCGCAAGATCGCCCGTGTGCGTCTCAGCAACGGAATCGAAGTTACCGCCTACATCCCCGGTATCGGGCATAACCTGCAGGAGCACTCCGTCGTCATGATCCGCGGCGGTCGTGTCAAAGACCTACCTGGTGTACGCTACCATATTCTGCGCGGTACTCTGGATACACAGGGAACCAAGGACCGCAAGTCCAGCCGCAGCAAGTACGGCACCAAGCGGCCTAAACCAGGCGCAGCAGCGGCTCCGGCGAAAGGAAAGAAATAAATGCCACGTAAAGGCTCTATCCCCCCACGCCGTATCGCGCCGGATCCCATCTACAACCAGGTGATGGTTTCCCGCTTTATCAACCGACTCATGCTCGATGGCAAGAAGTCGGTGGCAGAGAAGATCTTCTACTCTGCACTCGAAAAAGTCGAGGCCCGCGCCGGTCGTCCCGGTATCGAGGTCTTCAACGACGCTCTACGCAACGTCATGCCCGTGGTCGAGGTCAAGCCTCGCCGTGTCGGTGGTGCCACCTACCAGGTGCCTATCGAGGTCAAGTCGCCGCGTAAAGAGGCCGTGGGCATCCGCTGGATGATCACGTTCGCTCGCCGCCGTAATGGCCGCAGCATGGTGGACAAGCTCTCTGCGGAGATCTTAGACGCTGCCAACAAGCAGGGCGGCGCGGTTCGTCGAAGTGAAGAAGGCTTTAAGATGGCCGAGGCCAACAAGGCATTCTCACACTATCGGTTCTAGGTGGCTTAACAAAGCCCTCGCCGCCTGGACCCGAAAAGGCCAGGCGGCGTTTCGCTGTCTGGTAGATTTCAGGGTCGAAGTAGGGCAGACATCGGAAGGAAACAGGAAAAATGGCAAGAGACTACTCTCTCGAAAATACGCGAAATATCGGCATTGCTGCACACATTGATGCAGGAAAGACCACGACCACAGAGCGCGTCCTGCTCTATACCGGAGTCAACTACAAGATCGGTGAAGTGCACGACGGCACCGCGACGATGGACTGGATGGAGCAAGAGCGCGAGCGAGGTATCACAATTACCTCCGCGGCGACCACTTGTTTCTGGGGTCTGGAGCCAAATCATGACGCGGTCAAGGCGGAGCAAGGCGGGCGCGAGAACACGCACCGCATCAATATTATTGATACCCCTGGTCACGTGGACTTTACCGTGGAAGTCGAGCGCTCCATGCGCGTGCTCGATGGTGCGATCTCGGTCTTCTGCGCCGTCGGTGGTGTACAACCCCAGTCTGAAACCGTCTGGCGTCAGGCCAACAAGTACAAGGTGCCTCGCGTTGCGTTTGTCAACAAGATGGACCGCGCCGGTGCTGACTTCTTAACCGTCGTTCGGCAGGTGAAAGAGCGCCTGGGTGCCAAGCCCGTGCCACTTCAGCTCCCAATCGGAGCCGAGGCGGAATTTAAGGGTATCGTCGATCTGATCACGATGAAGGCGTACAACTACTCCGATGACTTTGGCAAGAAGCCACTGGAAGTAGAGATCCCCGCTGACATGCGCGACCAGGTGGACGAGTACCGTGCGCTCTTAGTGGAAGAAGCCGCCAGCATTGACGAAGCCCTGATGGAGAAGTACCTGGAGGGCGAAGAGCTCACCATTGACGAGATCCGTATGGCGATTCGCAAGGGCACTCTCTCGATGGAGATCACGCCCATGATCTGTGGCTCCGCGTTCAAGAACAAGGGCGTCCAGTCCATGCTCGATGCCGTGATCTACTACCTGCCCTCCCCGGTAGACGTAGACGCGGTGCCTGGCACCAACCCGGACACCGGTGAGGAAGACGAGCGCAAGCCGGGCGACAACGAGCCCTTCTCCGCGCTGGCCTTCAAGCTCATGAACGACTCGCACGTGGGCAACTTAACGTTCTTCCGTGTGTACTCGGGCACCCTCACCAAGGGCAGCTATGTCTACAACGCCACCAAGGGGAAGAAAGAGCGCGTCAGCCGTATCCTTCAGATGCACGCCAACAAGCGTGAGGAGATTGATGTGGTCTACTCGGGCGATATTGCCGCCGCCGTGGGTCTTTCCGACACCACGACGGGCGATACGCTGGCCGATGAGAAGAAGCCGATCATCCTGGAGTCCATGAGCTTCCCCGAGCCCGTCATTGAGATGAGCATCGAGCCCAAGACCAAGGCCGACCAGGACAAGATGGGTGTCGCCCTCCAGCGACTCTCCGCCGAGGACCCGACCTTCCGCACGTTCACCGACCAGGAGACCGGCCAGACCATTATCCGTGGGATGGGCGAGCTTCACCTGGAAATTCTCGTGGACCGTATGCGGCGCGAGTTCAAGGTCGAGGCCAACCAGGGCACCCCGCAGGTGGCGTACCGTGAGACGATCACCGGCAGCGCAACCGAGCGCGGTTTGTTCAAGAAACAGACCGGTGGTAAGGGTAAGTTCGGCGACTGTACGCTGATTGTCGAGGCCAACGAGCAGGGTAAGGGCTTCGAGTTCGTCAATAAAGTGGTCGGCGGCTCGATTCCGCGTGAGTTCATCCCCGCTGTCCAGAAGGGCTGCGAGGCGACACTGCTGCACGGCGTTCTCGCAGGCTACCCGGTGGTGGATGTCAAGGCGACGGTTATTGATGGTTCCTACCACGACGTTGACTCGGACGAGATCTCGTTCCGTGAGGCGGGCCGTATGGCCATGCGTGCGGGTATGCAAAAAGCACATCCCGTCATTCTTGAGCCGATCATGTCGGTCGAAGTGGTCACTCCCGATCAGTTCCTCGGGGATGTGATTGGTGACCTAAACCGCCGCCGTGGCCTGATTGAGTCGCAGGAAACGCAGATGGGTGGAATCCGCGCTGTCAAGGCCAAGATTCCGCTCTCGGAGATGTTTGGCTACATCAGCGACCTTCGCTCGATGACCCAGGGCCGCGCCTCCTCGACCATGGAGCCTTCGCACTATGAGATCGTCCCCCGCAACGTCGGTGAGGACATCATGGCCAAGTCCGGTCGTAAAGGCAAGGGCGACGACGAGTAGGCTCGTCTCGTCTCACTCAAAAAGAGTCCCAGGAATTTTCCTGGGACTCTTTTTGTCCGAACCTTGCAAATATTCCAGGTATACGATATAGTCCAAACATCGGGGCCTCAGAGACATCGGGGCCTCAGAGACATCGGGGAGTACTAATTATGTTGAAATCGACTCTGTTTGTTTCGCTGTGCCTTTTTTTTGGCACTGCCCAGATTACGCATGCTCAATCTTCAGGGACAAATACCTTAACAGGAGGAATAGAAGGATGTTATTCATTCTCTAACTCGCCAGATGATGAATATGCTTCTTATTCATATGCTGGCTATACAAGACCTGACGGTAGCCCTGCTTATGGAGAGACTATTAACTATCCGAGAATGAAGTCAAAATGGTATGATATGTATGGAGCCATAATAGGAGGCGTACCAGAATTATATGTACCAACACCCGATATGGGAGCAGTAGCAGATGAGGGATCATCAGAACTATTCATGTGGGGTTTCATTACTGTACCCGGAAGCGGCAGTACATTTGATGATTTGTATGGCAATGGAACTCCTCAAGGTGGACGGACTCTTATCCGGCAATGGAAATTAATGGGATATGCCTTCAGTGATGAAGCTCAAAGTGTATCTATAAATGTATTAGATCCAAACCCTTCTGTTGTACAAGCTTAGAACATCAATCATGCACTTGCATGAAATCTTCATTGGATTTCATGCAAGTTTACAATTTCCCCCCACTAATAACTTCATGCAAAAATTTCTTTCTCATTCTCAAGGAAAAACATTATGACACAACAGAAAAATAAAAACACGAAAAATGTATTATATTCTGACAAACGACTAAATAAATCATTTCCAAAAAAGAAAATAAATGAAATATTACTAAAAAAATATTTAGAGCAACTATCAAAATTTTGCGAAGTTAAAATATTCCCGCATAAAGCTTTTGAAAATGAAAAAGTATTTGTCAGTATGAATGATGTTGCAGTTACAGACATAATGGATTGCATTTGCGGTCTATTTTATACAACATGGGAAAAACGAGGCAATGGATACATATTAATGCCTTACACTCCTGGCTTACAAAACCACATCCCTAAATCTATTCATCAAAAAAGATCTATGGAAATCCTAAATGAATTCCAAGAACTCTATACTAATGCTCCAAAATCTCTACAAAATAATTTATATTTTGATGAAAATCGTGGTACTAAAATGCTATTTGAAGATTTACCTAAGCCTCTACAGGATAAAATATCTCAATTCTCTGAAAATCATCTTCAAGTGTTGTCAGAAAATCGCAAACCCAGTAACGCGACAACTTCTCTTTTAGAGAACTTAAAAGGGTCTCATATAGGATTTCGAGTTACAAATCCAAATCAACGTATTTCCCAAATGGAATTGGGTATAAAAAAAGACAACGCTTTTATCAGTGTCTCAATACCTAACGTCATTGGAGAGATCAAAAATCAAAAATCACGAAAAAATGACTCTAGTTCTTATTCTTGTGATTCAGGA
>NZ_JANNYP010000219.1:0-4052 GCF_031410135.1 Armatimonas sp.
CGGCGCACGCAGACGGCCAGGACTTTTACGCCTAGCTCCGCATCGCAGCCCCAGACTTCCTCAAAGATCCAGTCTCGGGCAAGCGCTCGTCCGGGGCTTCTTGCCAGCAGGACGAGCAGCTCAAACTCACGGGCCGTGAGCTGGGCACGTCGTCCCTCGACCAAGGCATCGCGCAGATCGAGATCCACCACGAGGCTCCCCAGAGTCACTTTGTTCTCGGCTTCTAGCGGCTGGCTGTATTCCTGGAAGCGCCGTAGCTGGGCACGAATCCGCGCCAGGATCTCCTGCGGCTCAAAGGGCTTGGTGATGTAGTCGTCGGCCCCGACCTCAAGGCCCAGGATTGTGTCCGACGAGGCATCGCGCGCTGTGAGCATGATAATCGGGAGGTTATGCTTGGCCCGCGCCCGGCGACACACCGTCAGGCCGTCCATGTCTGGCAGGCCAATGTCCAGCAGCATCAGGTCAAAGTCTTCGGCGGCCAGCAGGCGCAGCGCCTCATTGCCGGTTACCGCAAGCGTGCAGTGGTAGCCGTTGATCCCCAAAAGCCGCGCCAAGGGGTTGAGAACATAGCGGTCATCGTCCACCAGCAGCAGTTTCCCACTCATAATGACTCTTTCTCCTCTAGGGGGAGCCACACGGAGACTGAGGTGCCTTGACCGGGCAGGCTCTCCACGTGAATCTCGCCTTGGTGTGCGCTGACAATGCGCTGGACACTAAACAGGCCCAACCCGATATGGTTGGCACGCGTCGTAAAAAAGGGATCGAAGAGATGCGGCAGGCTCTCGGGGGCGATGGGTTGCCCTGTGTCCTGAACCGTGATACGCACCCCACGCTGATTCAGAGTGCGCGTTTCTTGACGTAGCGTGACGGTAAGTGCGCCGCCGGTTGCTGCCATGGCATCGAGCGCATTGACCAGCAGGTTGACAAAGAGATGCTCCAGCCGACGCTTGTTCCCCGAAACCAAGGGAACATCGCCGATGAGCTTCTTCTGCAGCGTCACCCCGTCTACCTCCGCCTGGCCCTGGAGGAGCTTAAAGACAAAGTCCACCACGTCGGGGAGGCTCACGGCGCTCGTCGCGACCTCGGTTTCGTCGGAGAGGGCCAGCAGGGAGTGGGTCAGGACGTAGAGCCGGTCCCACTGCCGCGCGATACTCTCCGGGTAGGCTCCCTCGCCCAGCGCCTGAAGCTCTAGCTGAATCGCCGTCAGAACATTGCGCAGGTCATGGGCGATCCCCACCGCGACCGTCCCGACCGCCCAGAGCTGGGCTGCCTCCACAAACTTATCCTGCGCGGCCTTCAGGGCCTCGGACTGTTTTGCCAGCTTTTCCTCTAGGCGCTCTGCATAGACCCTCTGCTCCGCGACTCTCTCCTCCATAATCTTCTCTCTCTCCAGTTCCGCGCTCACGCGCATCGCCAGCAGCGAGAAAAACTGGATGTCCTCGTCAGTCAAGATCACCTCGGTCTGGTCATCGAGCAGACATAGAGTCCCCACCATACTGCCGCTAGAGCTACATACTGGCACACCCAGGTAACGCCGCAGTTTCAAGCCCACAACGCGGTGGTGACAAAACAGCGCACTGGTCTGGGCGTTCTGAACCAAGAGCGGCTCGGCGGTCTGGAGGGCAATTTCGCACAGAGTCGCCTTTCTCTTAAGGGATCGCACCGTCGAAAAGACAGGATGAAGGTTCGCCACGGCTCGATACCGGATCATCTCCCCCTCAATGACATTCACCATGACCATGGTATTGCCATAGAACTCGGAGACAAGATCCACGATCTGCCGAAAGACAAGCTCCGGGTCAGGCTCATAGAGCAGGCTGATTCGGTGCAGAATCGCAACCATCTGAGGGGACATTTTATTCAGTATAGCCAGACAAGGTTACGAGAAGGTAACAGCACTTGGGATCAAGTTCTGAGGAAACGTAATGGCAAAGCGTGTGCCTTGTCCGGGCAGACTCTCCAGCTCTAGCTTGCCTTGCAGAGCATCACAGAGCTGCTTGACAATGCTCAGGCCCAGCCCAAAGCCCTGCCGCTTTTGACTCAGTGCATTGTCTTGGCTCTGATAGAACTCCTCGAAGATATGCGACTGTATTTCTTGAGGAATACCAAACCCTGTGTCCTCTACAGTCAGTACCCAGTGCTCGGCTCCTACCAAATCTGCACGAACCGTAATCTGTCCCTGTGGCGTGAACTTCAGCGCATTGGAGAGGAGATTGAGCAGGATGTGCATCAGCTTATTGCGATCCGTAGAGACCCGCTCTAGCTCGGGGCCGACTGTGCACTGGATCTGCACCTCGCTTCCCACTAGCGCGGGGCTGAAGTTCGCGACGCACTCGGTGAGCAGCTCCCGAACCGCGATTTTTTCCACCGTGATGTAGCCCCGTCCCGCCTCAATCCGGTGGTACTCGGTGAGCTCCTCCAGCAGCGAGTGCAGCACCGAGACGCGCCCCTCAATCACCTCCAGGTGCTCATCGCGGGTTAAAACAGAGTCGTGGCGCAGGAGATAGAGCAGAGTCTTTACGGTTGTCAGAGGATGACGCAGGTCGTGGAGAACCATATTGACAAACTGGCGCTTCTCCTCGGCGGTGGCCTTCAGTTTGTCATTGAGCTCGGCAAGCTGCTGTGTCGCGCGCACTTTCTCGGTGATCTCCCGGACGATCCCCACGAGGCCCACGATCTCCCCCCCGATAATCAGAGGCGACGTGGTCACGGAGACCTCCAGAACCCTGCCGTCTTTGCAGCGCCGCTGCGTGTCGTACCAGCGGTGCGTGTCGCCTTTAATCGTCTCAGAAAAGACCCGGTGCTGGAAGGCATGCACCTCCGTGGTTCCAATGAGCGTGTAGCTCTGCCCGAGAGCCTCTTCCGGGGTGTAGCCAAACATCTCCTGCGCCCCCAGGTTCCAGTGCGTGATGTTTCCCACACGATCAAAGCCGATAATCGCATCGCCCGTGCAAGCGACAAAAGCGGCCAGGCGTGCCCGCTCTTCCTCTTCGCGCTTGTGCTTGTCAATGTCCCAGATCACCCCGATCAGCCGCTGCGCTGCCCCCTCCGCACTACGCTCCACCCGTCCCCGTGCCGCGAGCCACCGCAGGCCACCGTCCGGGGGAAGCGCCCGAAACTCTACTGTAAAGTCCCTCCCCGTGGCACGGGACTCGGCAATGGCGCTCTGAATTCGCTCGTGGTCTTCGGGGTGGCAGTAGTCGTAGATAGACTGGCGGGTCGTAATCTCGATCTCGGGGGGCAGCTTGAAGAGTGCCCGCGTTGACTCCGAGAGTGCAATCCCGCCGGTTTCTAAATCCGAGATAAAAGTCCCCATCTGCGCCGCCGTTAGCGCGAGCTGCATCTGCTGGACGGTCGTCTCGATCTGCTCCTTGCGCCGCTGAAGCTCCTCCAGCGCCTTCATTTTCTCAGTATTGTCTTGAATTACCGCCACGCCTCCGGGCATTTTTTGCCCTCCCAGAATAATGGGTGAGGAGGTAATGCTCACATCAACCAGAGTGCCGTCTTTGCGCCGTCGCTTTGTGTCCTGCCGTCGGTGCCTTCCTAGGGTCAGCTGTGCGTAGGTGTTTCTCTGTTCTTCGTGCATCTCTGGAGTGGCGATCAGCGTGTATTTTTGCCCAATAGCTTCTTGCTTGGTGTAGCCAAAAATTAGCTCCGCTCCTGTGTTCCAAAAAGTGATGACCCCCTCATAGCCAAAGCCAATGACGGCATCGGCGGTACAGGCAACAAAGACCTCCAGCCGAGCCAGCTCCTCGGCGCGACGGTGCTCCTCTGTGCGATCTCGGCAGATAATGTAGAGAAAGGGAGGATGGGAGTCCACCTCAAGAAAAGGCACTAGGTCGAACTCCAGCCAGAGCTCTTTCCCAGATGCTGTCGTATAGCCTGCCTCAAAACGTGTCCGTGTTCCTGAAATGGCTTCGTCAAACTCGGTGCGTCCGTCCCAGGGGGCAGTCCAGTGACATGTCTCTGTCGAATCGCGCTCAGGAAGATCCAGAAGGCGCTGGGCTTCCGTGTTGCTCCAGAGTAGCTGACCACTCAGATCCACAAGCTGA
>NZ_JANNYP010000220.1:0-1293 GCF_031410135.1 Armatimonas sp.
TGGATGTGTGATCTCTTGCCCCACACCTCAAGCATCGCCGATGAGCTGGCGATCGTTCATTCCATGTCCACGGAGCAGTTCAACCACGCCCCCGCTGAGTTATTTCTCTACACGGGCAACGCCTTCCCCGGCGGCGCGGCGATGGGCTCGTGGATGACCTACGGGATTGGGACGGCCAATAAAGACCTGCCCGGCTTTGTTGTGCTGCTCTCTGGTGGCACTGACCCCACGGGAGGAAAGAGCCTCTGGTCGAGCGGGTTTCTGCCCAGCATTCATCAAGGCGTCCAGTGTCGCTCGGCAGGTGACCCGATCCTGTACCTCTCCGACCCGCCCGGAATAGACCGCCAGACACGGCGACGGAGCCTAGATGCGCTGGAGAAACTCAACCGTCAAGAGGCGGCGGCACTGGGCGACCCGGAGACGGTGACACGCATCGCGCAGTACGAGCTGGCCTATCGGATGCAGCTCTCGGTGCCGGAGCTAACGGATCTCAAGAAAGAGTCCCAGGCGACCCTGGATCTCTACGGCGCTAAGCCGAGTGAGGCTAGCTTTGCCAATAACTGTCTCTTGGCGCGAAGACTTGTGGAGAAAGGCGTGCGCTTCGTCCAGCTCTACGACTGGGGTTGGGACATCCACGGCACCGGCTCGGGCGATGACTTAGTGACTGCACTCCCCGCCAAGTGCCGCGAAACCGATCAAGCCTGCGCGGCGCTGATCAAAGACCTCAAGCAGCGCGGGATGCTCGACGATGTCTTAGTGGTCTGGGGCGGTGAGTTTGGTCGAACCCCGATGAACGAGGCGCGCGGCGGGAGTAAGTTTCTAGGCCGCGACCACCATCCCCACGCCTTCACGATCTGGATGGCGGGCGGTGGCACCAAGCCCGGAGCCTACGGCAAGACCGACGAACTGGGCTACAAGATCGTCGAGAATAAGATGACCATCCGTGATCTCCAAGCCACCATTCTTGACCGTGTCGGCCTTGATCCCTACAAGCTCCACTACGACTACCAGGGCCTCGGCAACCGCCTGATTGGCCCCACCGACGAAGGCCGTGTGATCAAGGAACTGAAGCGTTAATGCGAATTATAGATACTCATCAACACCTTTGGGATCGAAATCGGTTTGAGCTTCCCTGGCTAAAAGATGCCAAGGAGCCGCTGAGTAAGAGCCATACTCCCGAGACGTATGCCCAGGACACCGTGGGCCTGGGAATCTCGGCGACCATCTACATGGAGGTGGATGTGCGCTCGGATCAGCGCGAAGCCGAGGCGCAGTATGTGTACGGCCTCTGCG
>NZ_JANNYP010000221.1:0-21517 GCF_031410135.1 Armatimonas sp.
GGCTCTTTGACAAATAGTGGGGTCAGGTAGAACCATCACATTCCATCAAGATGCGCAGCATAAAATGTTCAAAGTTGCCGAACCCATAGGCACAACGTTTTATGACCTTGACTTTGTTGTTCAAACCCTCAACCATACCACTCGTTAGGCGGTCATGGAAGTAGTTGAGAATATGCTCTAAACGATTCTTGAGCGTAACCACAAATTTGAAAAGTGCTTTCAACCCACTTGCTTCGACACGACTCATCCACGCCTCGAGCTTTGGCTTTGCTTCCTGAGGGGTTAGATCCGCTTCGAAAAGAGCACGGAAATCTTCTTTGAAACCATGTAATTGTTGGAGTGAGCACGAGCGACGGAACATCGCTTCAAGCTTCTCTTTGTCTGCATGAGAAAGATCTACATGATTCCTTACGAGAAGCCAACGGCATCCTTTCAGGGTTTGCTTGGTCTCTTCGGGTAAATGACGCTGAATCTCACGGCGCGCACTGGTGACAGCATCATTGAGATTTTTCATCACATGAAAGCGATCTGCCACGATCTTAGCATTAGGCAAATAAGCACAAACTGCCTGCGCATAAGGCTCCCATAAATCCATAGCCGCCTCAGTAACATGGGCACGCTGAAGGTCGCTCCAAGTGCGAAAATAGGCTTCGAGTGTCTCTTTTTTACGATCAGGCAAGACGCAGATAATTCGTCCTGCTTCCAGATCAGAGAGGGCTAAAGCAAAGCTATTATGCCCTTTTTTAAGGGCGAATTCATCTATACCAAGTTTGCGTATTGCGGTGGGTGGATTCTCTCGGAGCTGATATTGAGCCTGAGCATAGTAGAGGCGCTCCAGCGTTTTATAGCCCAATTTCTCTTTCTTGTGAACGGCTTGAAGGGTCGTTCTGTGACACTGCAAAAACAAAGATTGTTGATAGCGCTTTGTCAAGCGGCTGCAACGCTCAAGCCATTGCAGTTCTTCACGAAAAGGGATCTTGCATTTTTCACAGTAAAAGCGTCGCGCGTTGAATTCGATATAACAACTTCTTGCTGCCCAAGGCATATCTCTGACGCATCTTCGTGAGTAATCATGAATTTTGGTGCTGATAGTATTGCACTGGGAACATAATGCAACCCCAAAGTCATGGGAGCAAAAAACAATAACTCGTTGGTGCGTTTGCTCTATTTCAATGCCTGTCACGATCATGTCGGGCAGATTTAGCACCCGTGTTAGGGCAAAAGGATCATCTGCACGAATGTGCCAGATCTCTTGTTCTTCAAGTTCTTGGGATATACTTTCTAGCATCAGGGCCGCCTTGGGAAAGATTTAGCGTGAGAACTTGATCTTACCCGACGGCCTTGATGCTTCAGAAACCAACCCCACTATTTGTCAAAGAGCCACAAGTCTCTGGGCTTAAGAGGGCAACGGCTACCTTCGTAGCCAAACCGAGCTGATTGCTCGCGAAGGCGAGCGTCGCCCTCTTAAGCCGGAACCCTCGTGGTTCCGGCTACTTTTGTAAGCG
Source organism: Armatimonas sp. (assembly GCF_031410135.1). GTDB lineage: Bacteria > Armatimonadota > Armatimonadia > Armatimonadales > Armatimonadaceae > Armatimonas. The sequence goes on from NZ_JANNYP010000221.1 coordinate 1,506, forward strand.
GTACAATGAGCGTGGTGTCTCGTCTGCTTCGTCTCTATCTTCCCCTCGCGCTGAGCTTCCAGCTCATGATGCTCGAAGGCCCCTCGGTGCAGTGGGCCATTGGGCGACTGGTGGAGACCAAGATCAACTTGGCGGCGTGGGGGCTGACCATGCAGCTCTCGCTCCTGATTGAGAGTCCGGTGATCATGCTATTAGCGACGGCGACCGCACTGGTAAAGAACACCGACACTTTTCTGGCTCTGCGCTCGTTTATGCTGCGAATCGCGCTCTGGTGCACAGTTGTCACAGCGGCCCTCGCTTTTACGCCGCTCCTCGACTTCGTCTGTCTGGAACTTCTCGGCCAGCCCACCCCTATTGTGGAAGCCACACGCCTGCCAATGCAGCTCATGCTCCTCTGGAGCGCCGCCATTGCCTGGCGTCGCTTTCACCAAGGGGTATTAGTGCGCCAGGGCCAGACCCAGCTTGTTACCTACGGCACGGCCCTTCGCTTGGTGGCGGTGTTCCTCTGTGCCTTGGCTCTCTCGTCACTGAAAATCCTCTCGGGCGCAGCGACGGCAGCCGTGGCGATCATGCTGGGCGTGCTGGTCGAAGCACTCTCTGCGAGTAGCTTCGCCCGCCCAGTAATTCGCACACTGCCGACGACTCGCGATGGTGACGAAGAGCCACTCACGCAGCAGGCCATTGCCAAGTTCCATACCCCACTGGCCATGACCACGCTGCTCACCCTGGCTGCCGGGCCACTCACCAGCGCCGCTGTCGCACGCCTGCCGCTTGCCACCCAGACCCTAGCCGCTTTCCCCGTCGTGTTCTCGGCGCTCCTCTTGCTACGCGGCTGGGGCTTTGCGGTGCAGGAGATCACGGTGGCGCAGCTAAAAAGAGAGACGGTGCCCGAGGCGACACTCTCGCGCTTTGCCAGCATTGTTGGTGTGGTGACGACCGGGCTAACCCTGCTTCTGGCCCTCACACCGCTGTGCAACCTCTACGCCACCGCTCTCGGGGTGCCTCATGACCTCCACAGCCTAGTGCGCGAGGGGATTCTCTGGGGAGCGCTCTTGCCGCTGATTGCCGCAACCAGCTCGTTTGTGCGAGGCGTTTTGGTGGCGCGACAGAATACTAAGCCTATTTATAGAGGCATGGCGCTAGGGCTGAGTGTTCAAGTGCTCGTGCTTATCGCAGGCGTTGTCGCCAAGCTCCCCGCCCTGCCCCTCGCGGCGCTCTCCTTCACGCTGGGTGGCATAGCGGAGACAGCGTACTTGATGGGAGCCAGTAAACCAGCCTACGCATCACCGACGAGATAACGAAACACGGATTCCAGGTTGTTGTCCGGCGAGTGGAAGCGCTCAATCAGAAAGCCGCCGGAGATCACGAGCTGTGGCAGTGCTCCGTAGAAAACATCGGGCTGGTGGGTCTCGATCTCGATGAGCTTCTCACTCTTAGGATCAACCCGTGCCGAGAGCACAAAAGGCTGGCCAATGAGCAGGGCAGCAAGCTCGCGGGGCCGATCCGTGGTAAGTCGAATATGATGCGGGTGCTTATCAATCTGGTCGCGGATATCGTGGATATTGCCTTGCGCAAGCACGCGGCCTTTGAAGATCACCAGAATCCGATCCGTGATCTGCTCGACTTCATACAGAATATGGCTGGACACTAAAACGCACTTGCCCCTCGCGGCAAAGCTCTGCATCAGCTCCACCATCTCGCGCCGCCCCACGGGATCTAGACCGTTGAGGGGCTCATCCATGATGAGAATATCCGGATCATGGATAATGGCCTGTGCCACTTTGATTCGCTGACGCATGCCCTTGGAGTAGCCCCCGATGCGCCGGTCGCACCGATCTGCCATCCCGACCTGCTCCATGACTTCCTGAACCCGCTTCTTCGCACCCTCGCCCCGAATTCCGTTCATCGCTGCCAACAGGGTCACAAACTCGCGCCCGGTCAGCTCCTCGTAGAAGTTATCAATCTCGGGGCAGTAACCCATCCGTCCCGCTACCACAGGGTTGGCAAAAGGCTCCTGGTTCAGCGAGAGCACGCGGCCCGTGTGCGGACGAAGCTGCCCGGTGACAAGCTTCAGGAGCGTGGACTTGCCCGCACCATTAGGGCCGAGCAGCGCCGTCAGCCCGGCAGGGAGCTGAAAAGAGACATCGTTGAGGCCAATCACCTGGCCATGCCAGCGGGAAACCCGCTCCAGAGAGATCATCGGTTGGCTCATATCCCAAGCTCCTGGCGCACAAAACTCCGAATGGGATCCAAGGCAACAAGCCCCTGCTTTGCATCCAGGAGTGTCGCAGAAGATCCTGGATAACGAAAATTAACGGCATAGTTCGTCAGCAAGGCACACTCCGGCATCAGCGTCACCCAAAAAGGATTCAGTGGGCTGATGAGATTCAGTAAAAGCTGAAGATCATGCGTTTTAGGAATCGAAATGCCATTTTCTTGCAAGACAGCTTTCAAGTATTTCTCCGCGCATTGTTGTGCATGAAAACATGCCGAGTCATAGTTTGGCGATTTACGTGCTCGGCGCTCACGAAGAGCAGTCGCAAGATCCCCTTCCGCTTTATCTACCCATTCTTTAGTGAGCGGTGACATAGAGAACCTTACCTTTCTCCGTGATCTCGCGTAAGAATGAGTCGCCTAGCTGTAGACGTTCCTTAAGCCGCTGTGGAGTATAGACGATAACATCCATCGGAAACCCACCATGAACCGCCAAGCGTATCGCCGTTTGTTCTTTGATAGACAAGCCTTCAAAGGGTAAGACGACCAACAAGTCCACATCCGAGTCCTCATGAGGAGTTCCATAAGCATAGGAACCAAACAAAATAATTTGTTCAGGATGAAACTTTGCCACGATCTGATCCCGAACGTCTGCGATCGCCTCCATTGAAATCATCCGCTGATGATCTCCACGGCGCGAACCTTTCGGTGGGCAGCGGCGAGGGGCAGTAGCACGAAGGCGGTTCCCAGTGCGGCAAGTGGCCAGGTCAGTGGTGCCTGCTGGCGGCCCTTACGGCCTCCTGCGATAGGAAAAGGGTGGTCTTGCGGCTTGACATGCAAGAGATTCATCGCCAGCCCATCGGTGACTCCGCCCACGCTTGCATTACGAACTGTCATCGCACGCACAATCGCCACTTTGGCTCCTGCCTTCTCGTTGTCTAAGGCGACAAAAGCATTGTCTGCCATGATGATCCCCGCGACATAGGTGAGCGTCCCAATCACGAAGTAGAAGCCCGCGTAGGTCGCCCCCGCCAGCCGCCCTCCTTTAGACCAGGCCGAGATTCCCACGATCAGGCTGGCATTGAGTACGGGCGCAATCAAAGTCGCCATGAACAACCGGGGCAGTAAGTACGGATTCTGCGCCCAGAACCCCTCGTCGTAGTAGCTCGTCAGGAGAAAAACGTAGATCAGGAGCGTCGGGATTCCAGATGCACACCAGAGAAGAGAGAAGACGCCAAACCACTTCCCTACCAGATAATCGAGTTTGGTCAGAGGTCGTGCAAGGTAGACCAGTAGCGCGTTTGACTGGTTGTCTGCCGCAATGCAGCCTGCCCCGATAATCAGCGCCTCGATAAAGACCATCAGCCAGCTCTCGGTGACGCATAAGTAGGTGCAGGCGGCGTAGGTAAAGGTGCCCTGGCGACCAAATGGCCCCCGTCCTCCCCCACCGCCACCGCCCATATCGCCCAAGGCCCGCGTGACATTGTGGTTCAGAAAGAAGAAAAGTCCAAAAAATAAGTGGATCAGCACGATCATCAAGATCGGCATCCAGAAGCCAGCCTTCTTGATATTGGTTCGGATCACGGACTGCGCGATCACCCACCACCCGGCTCGGACAGCTCGCATGGGGCCATCATAGTTCCGGTACGTGCAATCGGCGATCAGGCTTGGGGAGCTTGTTGCGCTCTCGGTACTCATCCGCTTACTGCCTCCATAAACACATCCTCTAGGCTTCTTTCGGCAGGGCGAAAGCCACGAACCTGCGCGCCCGAGACAATCGCCGCATCAAAGATCAGCCGGTGGGGGTTCGCCTCGGTCTCGGGGAGGGCAAACCGGCACGAGCTGCCCAGCTGTGAGATTAGGCTCGCTCCTCGCTGCCCCATTGCGCCCACAAACCCATCGGAGAAGAGGCGCAGCTCCACATCAAACTGGACACCACGGGTCTGCTTCAGCTCGGCAATTGGCCCCTGCCGCACCACTTCGCCACGCCGCATCACCACTACAGTGTCACACGTTTTCTCAATATCGGGCAGTAAGTGTGAACAAACCACAACAGAGAGGCCCTTACCATGGCTCACGTCGCGCACCAGCTCCAGCATCTCATCCCGGCCTGCCGGATCGAGGCCGTTGGTTGGCTCATCCAAAAATAACAGCTTCGGGCCATGTACCAGCGCCTGGGCCAGCTTCACGCGCTGCCGCATTCCGGTGGAGTAGGTCTCGACATTGCGGTAGCGCGCCTCCCCGAGGCTACACCACTCTAACACCTCGTGGGCACGCCGGATCGCCTGCTCAGGGGGCATTCCCGCCAGCTCCCCGGCGTAGGCCACGAAAGTCACGGCGTTCATTCCGGGAATATGGCAGTCTTGCTCCGGCATCAGCCCGATCTTCTGGCGAATGCTCTTGCCCTGGGTCGCAACATCGAGCCCCATGACCTGTGCTCGCCCTGTGGTGGGCGTCACAAACCCCAAGAGGGTCTTGATCAGAGTCGTCTTCCCCGCGCCGTTTGGCCCTAGAAGCCCCACACAGCCCTCGGGAATCTCCAGAGAGAACTGCTCCAGCACCGTTTTTGAGCCGTAGCGCACGGTAAGATCGGAAACGGCGGCGATGAAAGGCGAGTCTTGCATGGTGTCCGATCATTGTACCCGAGTCTATCCCAATGCCATACCCCAAAAAGCTTGTAACGCTGTTGTAACGTAAGCGGGATACTGTGTCGGCATCCCAACTTCCTAGAGAAGCAGCCTATGAACGTTATCCAACAGATGAAGCACAAGACCCCGGAACGGGCTTTGTGGCAGCCCTGCAGGGGCATTTGAATGGGACTTCGCGCCCGCCATTGCAGATGCCAGTTTTCAACCGGCGGTGGAGCGATTCGTGAAAAGGCTTACTTAAAAATAAAACACGATGAATGTAATGAGAACTCTTTATCTACTGACCGCGATCACACTCGTGATAGAAACGGTCACGCCTGTAAAGGCCCAGAAATCTTTGTCTATACCGTATCTTGTGCAAGCGAAAAAGCTCCTGCCAACCGTCGGGATTGAGCTTGATCCGGGCGATGGTGGCGAGGTCGCGAGCGCGGGCAAGCTTCTCTACGAAAACCTCCTCCCACTCTACGTGAAGCTGGCACTGGCGCAGAAACAAACGGGTGATGCCGCCGGGGCGCAGGCGACACTGGCACGGGCACAAGCGCTCTGCACCGATAAGAAAGGCACCTACCAGGGGCTAGTGACACTGCTGGTCAACGAGGGCCTACAGGCGGGTTTCTACAACGAGAGCGTCGCGTTTCACAAAAAGCACGATATTGACGGCTTCCGCGCCCCGCTTCGGGCCGAGTACGAAATAACCGTCCGCAAAGATGCAAAAGCCGCCACAGCGGCCCTACTTGCGGGGATCGAGCGCGGCAAGTCGCTAGAAACAAAAGGCAAGGCACTGGAAAAAGGCAGCGACGACCGCTGGACACGTCTCACCACGCTTTTCAAAATCTTAGACTGTGCCGTGCGCCATAGCTTGCCCGAGGCGTCCTCTTCGGCTCGCACTGCACTCATTCCCTACGTCAAAGACCTGACCGGGATCGAGCTGTGCCAGGCGGTATTTCTGGGCGTCCCCGAAATTTCCCCGGCCGATGCCGAGGCGAAGCTGCTAGCCGAACCCGACAATAACGGGCACTGGGGCCTACAAGCGCTGGGGTTTTTCTATCTAAAGAAAGAGACCAAGGCACGTGCGGCGCTGAGTACGCTGGGAAAGAACAAGAACGGCGACCAGATGGTGCCCACGCTCCTCTTCTTCCTCAAGCCCGCCGAGTTCGCCACGCTTGCCTCCGCGGGAATGACGCGAACAACGCTGGACTACCTAAGACAAGAGGGTCGCGAGACGCCCGAGACCGTGCTTGTCCTGCAAAAACGACTTTTGGAGAACCCGTCGCTCTCGGCGGCGCAGCGGACAGCCGAGGCGCGAAAAGAGTTTCTGGAGATCTACAAAGACAACCAGAAGCGTGCATACACGAAAGGCTCCTACCAGTACTCGGCGTCGCAGAGCCAGTATGCCGAGATGCTCACGGCGCTTATCCCGCTTGATGTAGCATTCGCGGCGGCGCAGCTTGCTAAAATCGCCGAGCCGCGCTATCGTCTTGTTGTGCTGACCGAGCTTGTGGCATACTACGCGAAGAAAAAGTAACGCCAGGAAAGCCAACTCATGTACCGAAAAACATTTCTCGCCGCCACGCTCTTTCTCCCTGCACTCGCCCTTGCTGTGTCCGACGATCTCCAGGGCCGTAGCGTGAGGTTCGAGACCGATCCCAACCCGCCGCTGACCCTTGCGCCAGGGGGGACATCCGTCGTGTTCTCTCCCGGCGGGCGCTATGTGGCTACCTACACCGATATCGAGGCAAAAGTATGGGAGTGCGCGACCGGAAAGCTGGTGTACCGCTCCACTGCCAGCCGCTATGATTCCCAGCTGAAGTGGAAGGGAAGTGGCGGAATCTCAGTGGAGTTCGTCAACGAGACGACCATCGTGGATTCTAAGCAGCTTCTCGTTGATCTGGAAAACAACATAGGCGAGCCGGTGCGCGATCTCTACGGAGAGGACTCGAAGTTCTATCCGCTCGATGCCGACCACGGCTTCGTCCTCGACTCGAAGCTCCACACCATCGAGTTGCGAAATCGAACGGAGAAGGTGACGTTGTGGAGCGCCTGGCTGCGCGACCTGACGCGCTTCAAGAAGGGGCAATCGGTCTACTACCATCTTGAAACCAGCCCCCTTAAAATCGACCGGGAGCGTGGACGAATTTTCTTCGTCTGGTACGAGAACGGCAGCCGGGAGGACAGGATCGTCGCGTCGCTGAACTTCGCGGGAGAAGACTATCGGGAGGAGCTTCGGGTACCGATGGCCATCGAGAAAGGGTACGGCGGTTACAAAAACAGGCTGTATCCTGTCATCAAGCTGTCGCCGGACGGAACGAAGGCGCTTACCTACAACGCGGCGGGGCCGTCCCTTCCGAAAAACGTCCGGTTGGTGACCTTGGGGAGTAAGAGCAAGCCGATCCCGCTTCCCGATATTCCTTCGAAACAAGACGGCTATCAAGTGAACTGGATTGGGTTCACGCAGATCGGCGATATCGATTTCTCCACTCAGCTGAATGGCTCTATCACGACGCTCCTGCTCGATGGAACGACCGGCAAACGGAAAGATCAGCTAGCCGTATCCGAGAGCAAGCCGATTGACTATCGGGTGGTGAATTTCTCGCCGGATCGAAAGACCGTCGCCCTGGTTCGCATCGTTGAAGGAAGCCGTGGGGCAACTTCCATTGGACTCTACGACGCGACGACGGGTAAACATCTTCGCTCTCTCGACGACTCCGCGCAGAGCCTCGCACAGGGGCAGAGCGAGCGGGAGCTTTACGAGCGCAGTCAAGCGATCCGTGCCGCCGCCGAGGCCGCACGCCGCCGCACCGATGACCAAGCCCGCGCCGCGAGCGCTGCGGAGCGAGAGCGTGCTGAGGCAGAGAAAAAGGCGTTTATCGCCCGATCCGTGCCCTGCACTGCCTGTAAAAAGAAGGGCTATTACGCTGTGCTAGAGCAGAAAGTAAAGTACATTCCGATGACGACCTATGAAGTAAAGGGGTTCTTTCTCGTGTACGGAACGCCTTTTACACAGCGCGTCATCACGGAGGAAAAAGAGATCCGCTACGCCTGTCCGACGTGCCAGGGGAAGGGCCGTGTGGCAAAATGAAAAAAATGATGAATGCAAAGATTACGCTCGCTCTCGTCTCTCTAGCCGTGCTCTCTAGCACACTTGCTATCGCGCCGGTTCTCGCTCGCACTCAGACCGCAGAGCTTAAAGCAACATTGGAGAAAGCCCAGAAGCTCAGCGGGGAAGGAAAGTATCTGGAGGCAGCAAGTCTTCTCACGCCTCTTGCGGGAGCAGCGGAGAAAGACCTGAACTTCCAGCTGGTGTACGGGGCTAATTTTTACAACCTCGCAGGGACGCAGGCAGCGGGCAGCACACTACAGTTGCAGCACCTGAAGCTTGCGGAGAGTGCGATGGGAAAGGCTCTCACACTGAGTCCGCGCAACGGTTTCGCGCTCAATGTCCGTGGGCTATGCCGCTCCCGGCTGGGACGCACCGCCGAAGCAGTGACTGATTTTCAGGCGGCGGCAAGCGCTGAGCCGAGGAACGGGCGCTACCAGAGCAACCTGGCTGAGGAGCAGCTCAAGCTGGGTAAGTGGGCGCTCGCGCAGTCCACTTTTTCGATTGCCGAGTCCCTGTTGCGACAGGAGAACGCCGCCCCCCGTGCCCTCGCCGACGTTCTGGCAAAGCGCTCTGCCGCCTCGCTGGGACTCTCGCGGGAGCCGAACGCGCCGCCGAGCGAGACGCAGCGTGCGCTGGCGGAAGCGATCTGCGCCATGAAGCTCGACGATAAAAATCCCGCTGCGCTTCTTGCCGTCGCCGATGCCTGGTACGCGCTCGGCGAGTTTTCCAGAGCCGTGTACAATCTCCGGCAAGCAAAACAGCTCGACCCGAAAATAAGCCGAGTCTTCACTGAAGAAGGAGCCGCAAAGAACGCACAAGGAAAAACCAAGTTAGAAGAAAACTCCGGTACGAAAGCGGACTTTGACGCGGCTGTAAGTGCATACGATGTCCGCAATTTTGCCGATGCGGTCAAGCGTTTCACTAGTCTGCTAGAGAAAGACCCGATGAAGGAGTATGCCTTCTGGGCAAACCGGGCACGGGCACGTCGTCAGCTCGTGGAAAAAGAGACAGAGGCGGGAGACGATCCCACAATGGCTGCGCTCTTCCCTGTCTTGGCCGACCACTCCACCCGGGTGCTGCTTCTCTACAATGCTTCGAAATCAGGAGAGGCGCTCTCCGAGGCGCTTCAAGATCAGGCCAAGGAATACGAGGCCATCGGCGCTTGGTCTGGGGCCATTGCGAGCTGCGAGCTGGCGCTGAAAGCGGTTCCCGGCAACAGTAGCGTAAGGATGCTTCTCGCGGGCTACCGCACGAAGCAGTCGGTGGCGCTGATGGAGAGCTTACCGAAAAACTCCGCCGAGGCACTTGTTGCGTTAAATGACTTGCTTCTGCGCGAGCCGGGGAACCTGGAGTTCCTCAAGGCCCGTGCAGAGAGGCTGACCGATGCGAAAAATCCCCGTGCCCTCGCCGATCTCATGGCAATACTAGTTGTCTCGCCGGAGCCGGAGAACTACGCCCGTCGCGGCGACTACTACCTGGCGCAAGGCAAGCTCGACGAAGCCCTCTCCGACTTCGAACAGGCGATTATCTTGAATTTTTCGCAGGTTGATTACCGGCTGGCGCGCGCGAGCGTCAAGCGGAAAAAAGGCGATGTCGCGGGCGCAAAGAAAGACTACGACGACTGCCGCCAGCAAGATAAAACCATTCCCGCCGTGAAAGCTGACCTCTCCGATGCCGACGCCGCCGATAAAATGCGAACGGATGAGTCGCGCCTTTCGGATCGGCGTTTCGAAGAGATCAGTAATTCTCGCGTTACGCTGACGGAGGATTACGTCAAAAAGGCAGAAGGCTTGGTGAAGAACAAACAGGGAGCGGCGGCGCTAATGAACTGCACGAAGGCGATCGCACAGGATAGCGGCTATGCGCCCGCGTACGCACTTCGTGGGCAGATTCTCATGGCCCTCCGTCGGCCCGATATGGCGATCCTCGACTTCAACAAGCAGGTCTTGCTCGATCCGAAGTCTGCGCAAGCGTCGCTGAACCGTGGCAATGCTCTGGCTATGGTTCGGCGCTACGACGACGCGATTAAAGACTACGACCGAGCGCTCGCGCTCGACCCGAAGCTGACGGAGGCCCAGACCAACCGCGAGATTGCGAAGCAGAAGAAAGGCAGCTAAGCCGATGAAAAACCGACTTCCCCTTGCTCTCGTCTCTCTGGCTGCGCTCTCTGCTGCCGCGCCTGCTTATTCCCAGACAGCGGAGCAAAAAACGACGCTGGAGCAAGCCCGCAAGCTACACCTAGACGAAAAATACGTCGAAGCAATGAACTTGCTCATCTCGATCTACGACCCGTTTGAGAAAAACGTCGAGTACCAGAATCTTCTGGGATTCAATTTTTACTATCTGGCCCGAACCGAGGATAAGGGAAGCTCGCTCAATGAGATCCACCTCGACCGCGCCGTCGATGCCGCTCGAAGCTCGCTGGCGCTCAAGGCCGGTCAAATCGCCGTTCTCAATCTTCTGGGCACGTGCCTCTTCGAGCAGGGCAAGTTCGCCGAGGCCGAAAAAGAGTTTCGCGCGGCGAGTTCGCTTCAGCCGACGAACGCAAGCCTCCATGCCAATATCGGGCGGACGTACATGGAGATGAAAAAATGGGCGGAAGCACAAGTCGCTTTCGCAGAGGCCGTCAAGCTCCAACCCCGCGACGTGTACTACCATAATTTTTTGGGAATGAGCTTCTTCCGCCAAGAGAAGTGGAGCGCGGCGGAGCCGGAGTTTCGCAAGGCGCTCGCTCTGGATGGCACAGTGAATAGCTATGCGCTGAATGTCGGGGCAGCGCTGCTCAAGCAAGGAAAGAAAGCCGATGCGCTTCCGTTCGTTCAAGAGGCGCGGCGGCTGGGACTGAAAGAGCACTGGGCCATCACCGAGCTGGGTCTTGCAAACACGCCGCTGCCGACCGCACCGCTTTCGAGAGTCCTTATCGCGCAGGATGCGGAATCGCTGGAGAATCTGGCGCGACAGTCCTTCGAAGACAAGAACTACGGAGAGGCTGAGACGCTCTACGCGAGGCTGATCGTGCAGGTTCCGGACAAGCCGTTGTTCTTCGCCAACCGGGGAATCGCACGCAGAGAGCTGAAAAAATTTAGCGAAGCGTACTCCGACCTGGTTCGTGCCGAGACGCTCTTTCGGCTCCAGGGTGGCCAACCGCATCAGATTGCCTGGGCGTTATCGAATCGCGTCGCCGCTTCCCTCCAGCTTGGCGAGCCGTACCGCGCGCTCACCGAGGCGTTCGCCGCGACGGACACCGACCCGACGTTCGCTCCCAGTTGGCTCGCCCGCGCCGATGCGTACTACGCGCTGGGAGATTTTTCGCTTGCGACGGGGAATCTTAAAAAAGCGAAGGAGCTCGGTTCCGATGCTATCCGAAACTACACGCAGGAGGAAGCCGCCCGTAACGCCGTCGGCAAGCCGCCGAAAGACAGCGTAAGCTCCGAGAAAATCGTGCAGGACTTCAACGAAGCGAAGAAGATGTTAGACGAGAAACGCTATGCGGACGTTGAAAAAATATCCACCAAACTCATCGAACTCTCACCGCTCGTAGGGCAGTTCTGGAGCTTTCGTGGAGCCGCGCTTTCTTATTTGAAGAAATCAGAGCTGGCAGTGCGAGATTACTCGACGGCTATCTCCAGTATCCACGTCGATTCTTCGGTAACGGCAAACCTAAAAGGTCTTTACTGGCTTCGAGCGAAGACAAATCGTGATATGGGCGATATTCCTGCGGCTATCGACGATTGTAAGATGGCGCTGAAGATTGATCCAAATTACGCGCCTGCGAAAACGCTCCTTGAAACGCTCCAGAAACCCGCAGAACCTGTCGGTGAGGCCGTTCTTATCGTGTTGGAGGGGGCTGTGGACAAGGCGGCGCTTGCCTACGAGAAGAACTTCGATGAAAACGCCGCCGTTCCTCTGAAAAAGCAGCTCGACACGCTGCTGGAGCGCGAGCCGCTTAATGCCCAGCTCTTGGTGATGCGGGGGCGAATGGAGCAGATACAGGAGGTGATCACGTTCGATGATGCCAGGGCGATGGTCTTCTTCGAGCGGGACGTATCTGCGCAACTGGGGGGACATGCACTACGAGCTCAAGCGCTTCAACGAGGCATGGGCGGACTATGATAAAGCCATTGCCGACGATCCCAAGGAGGCGCTGAACTACTTCAAGCGTGGCAACGCTAGCTTCCAGTGCGGCAAGTTTGACGATGCGATTAACGACTACACGAAAGCACTAGAGCTCAAGCCCGATATGCGAGCCGTCGCCGACAACCGCGAGGTTGCCAAACGACGAAAGGCGGCGGGGGGATAGGTTAAAAGAGGAAAAAAATGACAAATCCATTAGCAAAGAAATATCTCATAGAGGCACAGGCACTACTGCCTAAGATTACCGTAGATACGCGTCCCCCATCGGATCAAGATGGGGGGGCGAAGCGTGGAACACTCCTGCGTCACCAGCTCATTGAACTTTATGTACATCTGGCAGAAGTGCAGAAGACGTTTAAGAATGTAGCCGGGGCGAAGGCCGCCTATAAAAAGGCTGAATCGCTTTTGTCTAGCAAGACAGGAGTAGATAGTCAGGGATTTGAGTCGCTCTTATTTAGTTATATTGACGATCCTAGCCATGATTTTATTCCTGACGCCGCATCTCTTTGTGTGAATTACGACAAGATGGGTTACTCTATGTGGCGCGTTGCGAATCAGCAGCTAGGTAATGCCGCCAATAATACTCTTTTGTTAAGTTTAGCACGAAGTGTGAAAGAGCCGGATGCCTTTGATCAGATAGGAACGCTTCTTAATCTCATCAAGACGGCGCGAGGACGCACCGAGACCGAAGTGACGGTACCTAAGGTTAAGGCCGTTCTTGGGCCGATTCTGGAGAAAATTTCAGGAGCAATAGAGCCGAAAGATAGGGACAATAAAGACTTGGCGGGAGTTGCCTTAGTTCTGTGTTTGGGGACATACTACGGCGTCGGGGATAAAAGCAAAGCGGAGTCGCTTTTGCGCTCGACTGCCAAAGAATTACCAAATATGCTAGGGCAAGGCTTGGTATTTTTAGGCAAGCGAGACGAGGGAAAAGCCGTGCTTCTCAAAGTCAAAATGCCCAACGAACTACCCAGTGGGTTGTTGGAATTTATAGACGCGGAAGACTTAATCCGCATTGCTAAAGCCCAGCAGAGTGGTGAGATATTGGTGCGAGAGGCGCGTTATCGCAGAGCTGTTTTCCCCGTAGAACAAGAGCGACTCTTGCTTGCTGCCGAGTCAATAGATCCGGGGAGTGTTAGTTGGACAGAGTGGGTAAGAGTGGGGAAGTTGCTCGTGCAAAAAGAAGAGAAGAAGGATCAAAAAGATCTCTATGCACGAGCACTAAGAGCGATTAAAAAAGACAATATGATCGTTGAAGCCTATCAAAAAGAACACCCTGATACGAAGGGGAGTACAGAAGCCAGTATAAACGAGGCACACTGGTCAGAGATTACGCAGATGCTCGCCGTTTTAGAGCCCCCTCTCGCCCTGAAATATCTTGCAAAAGTGACGGAGCCACGCTATCGTGTCCCCGCGTTACTTGCCCTCGCGAAAGAAATGGCCTCCTAAAGTATTCCCCCTTATGGGCCTAGTCGTCCCTGTCGCCACCTGTGGGTGCTTGGTACAGCGCACTCGGGAACCGAACACCGGACTTCTGCGCACTCCAGATTGCCCGTGCGACGGTCTCGGCATCGGCGCGGTCCACATCGTCCCAGTTGAGCGTCTCGCAGGCTTCGGCGAGGCTATCGCCGATTTTGACCGCGCCCTTGCGCTTTCGCCACGAAACGAGGTTCACTTTGTTGACCGAGGGCGTGCAAAGCGGTTGTCGGGAGATAAAGCCGGTGCGCTCGCGGACTACGCCAAGGCACGCGCACTGGATAGCACGATTCCCGCCGTCAGCCCCAATCTTTCCGATGCGGAGAAAGCGGAGAGTGCGGCACACGACCTAAAGCGGCTCAGGGACAAGGCAACACGTCCTGTAGATCTCTCGGGAGCGGTCGAGGCCGCCGGGCGCTTACCCAAGCTACAAGCCCGACTCCAGCGAGCCAAAGCCGGCGACAATCGCACCGATGCCCAGATCCTAGAAGAATTTGACAAGAGTGCGAAAGAGAAAACGCTCGACGAAGTGAACTATGCCGAGTGGGTGGCTATCTTTGCCAAACAACAGAAATTTGACGAAGCCCTCGCCGACTGCGAGAAAGCTATCGCGCTTAAGAGCGGCTACGCGCCTGCCTACAACCTGCGTGGGCTGGTCTACCGCCAGAAAAAAGACGATGACAAGGCGCTTCTGGACTTCAACAAAGCCATCGAGCTGGAGCCGCGCTCGGCGGTGTATCTCCGAAACCGGGGGACGCTCTTTACCAGCCAGAAAAACTTCGGGCGTGCTCTGAGCGATCTCAATCAGGCGATTCTCAACGATCCTAAATCGGCTCCCAGCTACTTGCAGCGCGGCAATGTCTATGTCCAGCAGAAAAACTACGATGCCGCAATTGCGGACTACGATAAAGCGCTGGAGCTCGATCCGAAACTCACGGCGGCGGAGAAAAACCGTGAGCTGACAAAAAAGAGAAAAGCAGGCGGTTAGCGCATTGTAACGGTGCCGTAACGCAAAGCGCGTAGGCTAAGGGGCAGGAAGAAAACCATGAACCGATTTTTGTTTGCTCTGCCTCTTACCGCCGCTCTGATCGGCACCGTTAGCGCCCCCACCCTGACTCTTGCCCGCGCTCAAGAGAGCCGCCCGGAGCTGATGAAGCGCGCAGCAGCGCTCTCGGAGGCGAAGGACTGGGCCGCCTCGGAGAAGCTCTACACGCAGGCCATTGCGCTCGATACCAAAGACGCGATGGGCTGGCTGGCGCGTGGCTTCGTGCGCTCGCAGAGTGGCAATCAAGACGGCGCGATCTCCGACAACACCAGCGGGCTTACCACACTGGCGCTCGCCGATGGCACGGCGCACCTGCGAGCGATAGCCTACACCAACCGGGGCGATGCGTGGCGTGCTAAGAACGAGCCGCTCCGTGCGCTCATAGACTCCCTCGCCGCCTGTGTGTCCGAGGAAGGCTTCGCGGCGGCTTGGACGGTTCGGGCGGATGCGCAGTATCTCCTGGGGAACTTGGAGCAGGCAAAAATCTGCATCGGAAAGGCCCAGGCGCTGGATAAGAGCCGGACACGCACCTACACCGAGGAGGGCGCACGAAAAAACGCGCTGGGTCGTCGCGTGATTGACGAGAAGGTGGATATCGAACCCATTTTTCAGGCGGCGCTCACCGCCGAAAAATCGGGGGACATGGAGAAAGCAATAGCAGGCTATACCGAGGTCATTGAGATTCGTCCTCTGGCATCAGGGGCTTGGGGAAACCGAGGGGGACTCCATTTTAAGGCCAATCGCTTAGAGGCCGCCATCGCGGACTACTCCACGGCGATTACCGTTTCCTCTGTCGGCAAGCAGCTGGATAGCATGGCACTGGATCTCACCAACCGCTCGCTCGTTTACTCACGGCTGGGGCGGCTTGCGGAGACAGTGAATGACCTAGAGCTTGCCGTAAAAGTAAAGCCCAACTACACGCGGGCGGTTGATCTGCTTAAGACGGCTCGAGAGACGCTCGCCGCAGCGCCCTCGGAAGCACTCCCGCCACTGGAGCGGGCGCAGAAGTACTTCCTGCAGGCGGAGAAAGCCGGGCTTTTTGAGGCGGCCACACCGCGAAACGCCGCCCGCAAAATCCTGGATGAGCTGATCGCTGCGGAGCCCAAGAACGCGGCGGCGCTGGTGCTCCGGGGAAAGCTGGCGAATCTCGGAATGATTGGGGTGGTGAAAGAAGCACGCGAGTTCTTTGACCGTGCCCTCGCCGCCGACCCAAACAATGCCGATGCCCTCTACGAGCATGCGGTGGCGCTAAATAGCGGCTTTAGTGTCAGCGACTCGGACCGGGCGCAGGCGCTTAAGGAGCTTAAGCTGGCGGTGACGAAGGGCAAGAACGACGCGAAAGCCCGCCTGAAGCTCGCCGATGCCCTAAGCGAAGCACGAGATTTGTCGGGTGCAGGGGAGCAGATGGATCTCGTGATCAAAGCGGAGCCTCAGAACGAGGATTATCTCAGAAAACGGGCAGTCTTGCGCCAGCAGCAGAAAGACTGGGGCAAGGCAATCACAGACTGGAGCCAGGTGATCACGCTGAAGCCCACTCCCGGAAACTACGCCAGCCGCGGCGATGCCTATGTCGAGAACAGACAGTTCACGGAGGCAATCACCGACTTTGATAGAGCTATCGCGCTGGCTCCCAAAGACGCCGATCAGCTGGTCGGACGGGCACGAGCAAAGCGGCTCAAGGGCGATAAGTCGGGAGCACTCGCCGACTACACCAAGGCGCACGAGCTTGATGCTACCCTGCCCGCTGTCGCCGCCAATCTCTCGGACGCCGACAAGGCCGATGCCGCTCGCCATGACTTTAAGCGCCTGATGGGTAAGCTCACCAACTCCAGTAACCAGCTGAACGAGACCCTCGGCGAGCTCAATAAAGCCCAGCGGGCAAAAGACAAGGCCGAGGCGCGGCTCCGCAGGCTCCTGATGGGAGACAAGCGCACCGACACCGAGATTCTAGCCGATTTCGAGAGCGACTCCAAGGCCAATGTGCTGGATGAAGAGGACTACTTGAGCCGGGCACGTGTATTTGCACGGCAGGAAAAACTAGATTCCGCGATTGCAGACTGCACGAAAGCGCTTGCTCTAAAGAGCGACTATCATGAGGCCTACAACTGGCGTGGCATCTGCTACGAGACGAAGAAAGATTTCGAGAAAGCCTTCGCGGACTACGATAAGGCCGTCTCTCTTAGACCTACATTTAGTGCCTATCTGCGCAATCGCGGTGATATTCACTACGAACTCAAGCGCTTCAACGAGGCATGGACAGACTACGATAAAGCCGTCACCAATGAGCCCAAAGAAGCGACCAACTACTTCAAGCGTGGCAATGCCAGCTTTCAGCGCAGCAAGTACGACGATGCCATCGTCGACTACACGAAAGCGCTTGAGCTAAAGCCTGATATGAAAGCTGCCGCGGACAACCGTGAGGTGGCCCGGAAAAAGAAAGGCTAGAGTGGCTTGAGTGCTGCCCCCGCCAGCCAGCCTGCGATGCGCTTAGATGTCTCTCCAAGGCGCTTCTCCTCTAGCCCGATCAGGCCATGTTCCATCAGAAGCACGCGCTGGCGGGGCGGGTGTACCACAAGGCTCTCGGGGAAGCTCTTGGGTAGGCTATTGTAGGTAGCGGTATCATCCTGGGTGCCCTTGGTAAAGGCCAATCCCTGCCCGATGTCGTCGAAAAAGTACCCCACGTAGCCCGGATCATCTTCGGAGCCGAAGTAGCCTGAGCGGACTCTTAGCTTCGGGTAGGCCTTGCGGATTCGAGTGAAGTCGCTGGTGGTTGAGATGCCATTGGTCATGCGGTAGTTGATGCCCATCGCGGAGAGCTGCACGACCCGCTCCCGCTTCACATGGGCAATCAGCCAGCTCTCGGGATCGTCGACAGTACCCCCTTCCCACCAGAGCAGCTCCAGCGTTGTCGTGGGTGCCGGTTTGGGTTTCTTCGCCGTCGCAATCTCCACCCACTCGGTGCTCTGCGGCCTCCCGCGCAAGCGAATCGCCTCCAGCACGCCCATTCCCAAACGCAGCTTCCCAATGCTTTTCCCAGGGACAATTATCTCACTCATGCCTAGAGTTTAACGGACTTTCACATCAGGCTGCCACTTTGCACTACTGCCTAACAAAAAGACAGCCTTTCCACCAGGTGCCAGAACATGGCCCAGTGGCTGCTCCAAAGACGCACGAGAAAACTCTAGTTTAAGGGAAGCAGGCGGTGTGTAAATAAAGCGGGTCAGCATCGCAACATCGCGCACGAGTGGCGCTATTATTGCTTTCCACTCCGCCTCTGAGGGGAATGTCTTGTCATGATCAAACGCCCAGCTTGTCAACGCCCCACCCACTTCGTTGGCAATCTTGAGTGCCTCATCACTCTGTGCTTTAGTATTGAGCGGCTCGAACGCAGCTTTGGACAGGGCAACGAGCGGGACAAAGAAAAGCGTCCCTTGCTGCTGAAAAATAGCGCCTGAGCCATCAGGTAGGAGCGTCATCGGCCGGCCATCCGCGCAAAGCGCGACTTGTGATTTTGCTTGCTTACTTTTTAACACAACCGCTTTGCCCACCGTCACCAGCTCAAACGGGAGTTGCTTCTCGGGCCCATTCTCATCACCAAAATCAATGCTGCCATCCTCTTTCTTTGCCAGAGGAGGAATTTTCTCGAACACACGAGTGTCCGGGTAAACGGCATAGGCTTGCTTCAGGTCGTCCACAAAAAGCGCTTTGCCATCGTCCGACCAGCGGGTCGTCCAGACCGAGCCTCCCTTCATCGGCACGGTAAAGCGGGTTCCGTCGGCGCTGAGAAACTCAACTCCTGAGGCGGAGGCGCCGCCATCGGGACCACCAAAAGAGGCATAGGGCAGTGTAGGAGAGACATGCAGCCCAAACCAGCCGTATTCCAGTGGGCCGGGGACGGTCTTTGCGGTTCCCCGAGCAGGGTCAATCAGCGCAATCGTCGCACGGGAATGCTTCTTTCCCTCGGCGTCCACCGTTTTATCGTGGAGCGTGGCGAGCGCAGTGCCCGTCTTTCCCAGCCAGCCACTCAGCCGCGCATCCACCCCAACTCCGGCGGCAAGTTCTTGGCTCCAGAGCACTCGCAAGCGCTGTCGTCGAATATCGTAGGAGAGAATTTCGAGAGTCCCCGGCGCGGCATCGGGTGGGGCAAGCTGAAACGAGCCCTCGGGCTTGGTGAGCAGAGTATCGAAACTAGCCTGGCGCACCTCGCGCAAGCAGATCAGAAAGCGGCTATCGGGAGAGCAGAGCAGGTAGCGCAGGTTCCCCGTCAGCACCGGCTCAGGGTTTGCCACTAGCCAGCCGCCTTGTCCATCAGAGCGCTCCAGCAGTCCGAGATAGGGAGCCGGAGCTTTCATATAGATCGCTCGGGGAGCCGTTTGAGCGGGAGGAGTTTGTAGCATCGCCATCTCAACGGATTTTATCGCGGTTTGGTTACGGATTCAGTCCCAGCAGAAGCTCTTTTCTTTTAGAACGCCACTCTCGAAAGTCAGCCAAAGCGACGTGATATTCGAGCTATGGGTGTCTGTCTTGATACACAGACGAGGCTGGGTCTCAGGCTTCCAAGGACTCTTGGGTGTCCAGTAGACTTGGGAGGTAATCGGGGTTGAGAACATGTAGCCAGCAGGCAGAATGTAGTAGCCCTGGAGGCTCCGAACGACTTGCTCTTGGCTCTGGCCCGGATAGAGCACTGCGGAGCGTATCCAAAGACCTTTCTCGGCAGGTGCAGACCGCAGACTCATACAAAAATCAAAGATATTGTGAGGATTCGTTCCTAGCACAACGAAGACGACAAGTGCGTTGAGCCACTTCAGGCCGCACAAAACTCGCTTTGAGACATTCATTTCCTACTCCTTCGCACAAAGCCCACTTTTTTAGGTTCTGCGGTATAATCCGTTCGTCGGCGTCACTGGCGCAAAGGTAGGTCGTCTGCACGAAAAAGCAAGCTTACACGGGGAACGCCCCCGAGGGAGCGCCGATAGCAATCCTCTGTCCTGCCGTTCGCCTGGGTATTCGGGACAAACTTCTCTTTGACCCTTGGAGGTTGACCCTATGCGTCGTGCCTTTACTTTAATTGAACTTCTGGTGGTGATCGCCATTATCGCGATTCTTGCCGCCATTCTCTTTCCCGTTTTTGCCCAGGCTCGTGAGAAAGCTCGCGCGGCCTCATGCCTCTCGAACCAGAAACAGATCGCCACGGGCCTGCTGATGTACACGCAGGACTACGATGAGATGCTCCTGATGGGCATGTGGGGAACATCGGCGAGCGGCACCTTGTGCTCCTGGCCCGCGATGATCCAGCCCTATATCAAGAGCACTCAGGTGTTTCAGTGCCCCAGTGCGCCCCGCACCGCAGGGATTACGGCGGGAACAATTGCCAATACGGCAGGCTGTGGGATCG
>NZ_JANNYP010000222.1:0-7608 GCF_031410135.1 Armatimonas sp.
AAAACAGCGCCGCGCCGCCCCACTTGCGCTTTTTCTGTCAGAGAAACCAGCCCGCCAGTAGCAGTGCGCTCCAGGCATAGACCACACGAAAGTGGGAGAACAGATCGAGAACCCAGTTCCAGCGCCCCAAGAATCCGAAAACCGTCGCTGCACTCAGCCCGACGCAGAGCGTGGGTAAAAACCAACTTGGAAGACGCAAGTGCTTTGTCATTAGAGGGTTGAGCATCAGCGGCGGGGAGAGGTCATCATGGTATTCTGCGCCATTCTTTGGGGAAGAAGTGATGGATAAACTGGTCTCCCGCAAAGCGATCCGTCATTCCTGCAATGTAGTCCAGAACGACTAAGGCGCGATCAGACGCCTCCATCGAGGTATCGGCGCGGTTCTCAGGCATCTGCTCAGGGAACTCCATGTAGAGCCGGAAGAGCTGCTTGAGAAGTGCGGTACCTTTAGACAGCTCGGCCTTGGCGGCGTTTTTATGGACATAGACATTGGAGAACATGAAGTCTTTGAGGCGATTCGTAACAGACAAATACGGCTCGCCCATCGTGACATAGGGCTTGTCCAGAGAACACTCGATTACGTTCTGCACCATGGTTGAGATGCGCTCGCCGTGGGTGCGCCCCAGCACTTCGTAGACCTCGCTGGGAATATCTTGAGGACGCAGCACGCCCGCTCGAAACGCATCGTCAATATCGGCGTTGATGTAGGCGACTCTATCGCAGATACGCACGCACATCGCCTCAAGCGGCGGATCGTCCTCGCCCGGCGGCTCGGGGGCGGTGTTGTCAAAGAGATCAGCACGGCCCTTGGAGTGTTTCACAATACCCATCCGCACCTCGTGGGTGAGATTGAGCCCCTGGCCGTTTTTCTCTAAGACATCCACCACGCGTAGACTCTGCTCGTAGTGCAGAAAGTGCATCTCAGGGTCGTACTCGCGAACCACGTCGTCCAGCGCCTGCTCGCCCTCATGGCCAAACGGCGGGTGCCCTAAGTCGTGGGCCAGTGCAATCGCCTCAGCCAGGTCCTCATTGAGCCGAAGCGCCCGCGCCACCGTGCGGCTGATCTGCGCCACTTCCAAAGTATGCGTCAGGCGCGTTCTATAGTGGTCTTCTTCGGGGTCGAGAAACACCTGCGTCTTGTGCTTGAGCCGACGAAACGCCTTACAGTGAAGCACCCGGTCACGATCCCGCTGGAACGCCGTACGGATCGGATCAGGCTCCTCAGCTCGCAAGCGCCCCCGTGAGTCTGCCGATTTGGTTGCAAACTCCGAAAGAAACTCTCGCTCCCACTGCTCTGTTCGCTCCCGAATTGTCATGGTAAGTTAACCTCTTTATTCATAGTACCTCAGCCTGATACAATACTTTTATGCCCGTTGCCGAACATGCTACGCAACCTTCGACGATGCTGACACCCGCTCAGTACTTACTTCAGGAGCGCCTCGCAGAGACGAAGAGTGAGTACATTGATGGCGAACTGCTCCCTATGCCAGGTGTTTCTATAGAACATGATCGGATTGTTCGTAGCATTTTACGATCCCTAGAAAATCAGCTCTCCCCAGAGCACTACGAGCCTATGACCTCAGACATGCGTGTTCAGCTCTCTGAAACCCGTTATGTCTACCCTGATATTACCGTCGTCTGCGGTGAGCTGATCTTTATGGATGCAGACGTGGATACGCTGGCTAACCCTGCCGCGATCTTTGAGGTGCTCTCGGAGTCCACCAGCAACTTTGATCTTGGAGAGAAAGCCCGTCTCTATCGCCAGCGCGAGTCGCTCCAGACACTCTGTTTAGTGGCTCAGGATCACCCTTGGGTCGAAGTTTGGACGCGGGAAGAGGGCACCACGTGGCGCGTTCGTGAGTTCACGGGCCTTGATGCCTCGGCGGAGCTTCCAGCACTTTCCGTGATACTTCCCCTTGCCGAAATCTACAGTCGCATTGTCTTTTCCGTAGTCCCGTAGAGCCACCTGGCCGGGTATACTGGGTCGTTATGTCTTTGCGTATTCTTCTTTCCAACGACGACGGTATCTTCGCCCCTGGCATTCTCGCACTCAAGAAAGCCCTCGATGACGAGGGGTATTTGGTAACAGTGTGTGCTCCAGATCGGCCTCGCTCGGCGGCAAGCCATGCCATCACGCTACACAAGCCGCTTCGGGCGGTGGAGACGCGCCTTCCGGATGGCAGTATCGGCTGGGCCGTGTCGGGAACTCCTGCCGACTGTGCGCTACTGGGGCTGGATGCAATCTGTGCGGAGAGTGGCGTAGACCTGGTGATCTCGGGCATCAACCATGGCCCTAATCTCGGGTGGGACGTGATCTACTCGGGCACAGTGGCCGCAGCGATGGAGGCCGTTATTTTGGGCTTTCCCGCGATCGCTGTCTCGACCATCAGCTTTGGTACCGATCTGCACTACGACACTGCCGCTCGCTTTATCGCCCGGGAGCTGGTGCCTAAAGTCGTCGCCAACGGCCTGCCGCGCAACTCACTGCTCAATGTGAACGTGCCGAACTTGCCGGAAGACCAGATTAAGGGCGTCAAGATCGCCTCCAAGAGCGAGCGGCGCTACAAAGACCGAATGGAGAAGCGCCTCGACCCACGCGGCGGTGCCTACTACTGGCTCGGTGGCCTGCCCAGCGAAGAGCCCGCCCCCGAAGGCACGGACAGCGCTGTCACCGCCGAGGGCTACATCGCCGTCACGCCGCTACACCTAGACATGACCTCCTACAGCCTCATGGAAAAGATGCGCGGCTGGTTTTAGCCTATGCTGTCGCTAGTGCGGCGATGGGATCGACGACGATCCTGTCGCCGATGATCTCGGTGATCTGGACTTCGATGCCGGGTTCTAAAAAATCGCCCTCGGTGACGACCGTAAGCTGGCGACCTTCGATGACGACAACCCCGACGGGCCGGAGCGGCGTGGCGACTTGGCCGCGCTTACCGAGCCAGTCTTGCGGGAGATCGCGGACGAACTCTGCCCCGACGGACTGGGCGTAGAGCTCGCGGCCAAGCTGCTTCCAGACGGGAGACTTGGGCAGATAGGCAAGAAAGGTGACGACGGAGAAGACCGTGACGGCAGCGGCGGTGGCAAGTGAGAAAGCACTATTAAGGTGCTTGGGGCCATCGCTCAGAGATAGATAGATCCCCCCAAAGATCAGACCAAAGCCAACAAACGCCGCGATTCCTCGACCAGGCAGCAGGTGTGTCTCGACCAAAAGTAGCGCGACACCGCCAATCAGCACGAGAACTCCCACTCCACTGACGGCATGGGCGAGCAGCACCAGTGCGAAGAAGACCACACTCAGGTTGCCCGTCAGTCCCCAGGTCAGCGGCGTGAGCATCTCGTGAAAGAGCAGCAAGCACGCCGCTACCAGCAGCAGAATTGTCACCCAAGGCTGCGCGATAAACGCCTCCGCCTGTGCCCACCATGCCAGAAACCCCACCCTAGGCCTCCTCCCCCGAGGTTAGTGAGCCGGGCATGACATACTTGCGCATCTTGGTCTCCGTGTTTAGTGCTACGGCGTGCGTGAAGAGAATCGCCCCGGAGGCAAAGTTCGAGAGAAACCGGGTGCCACGAAAGCGCCACCTCGCAAACAGTCCCATGCGCTCCTCAAGCTGGTGCTCAATTAACTTGGGCTCCAGCTCTGGCCAGACATCAATCACGGGCTCGCGCTGTGGGAGCTTGTGAAGAAGTGCCAAAACCTGAGAGAGTTCCTCGGTTTCCCGTGCCAGAGACGGATCGCTCTGCATCGCTCTTTCAAACTCTTGTCGCTTCTCTGCGGAAAGAGCCCCGTCAAGAAAATCGGGGAGCGTGTCATAGTCGAGTTGCTTGCTGTTCATAATATCCCTACGGTTCATCGTCCGATCCCCCCGTCTAGTAGAGCGAGGTGTGGCTGGAAGCGCTTCTTAAAGACTTGCCGGGCTCGGTGTATCTTAGACTTCACATTCACGATAGAAAGTTGCGTCACCTGCGAGATTTCATCGTAGCTAAGCTGTTCAAAATCTCTCAGTATCAGTAGCATTCTCGGTTCGGCGGGCAGTGTTGCCAAGACCTCATCCACCACACGCTGCAATTCACGTATCTCAGAGATGCGGGCGACATTCATGCTCTCGTCAATCGGCTCGTTGCCAGGGTGATCGTCCTGCGCTTCTTCCAGCGAGCCTTCGGATAAGACATTTTTATGGCGCAGATGGTTCAGGCAGGTATGGCGTGCGATCGTATAGAGCCATGTGGAGAACTTGGAGTCTCCCCGAAAGTTCTTTATGGCCTTAAATACCCGCAGAAAGACTTCCTGCGTAATGTCGTAGGCCTCTTCTCCTCGAACCATGCGCGTGATCATGTTGAAGATGGGGGTCTGGTACTTCCGAAAAAGCACCTCAAAAGCCGCCAGTTCTCCCGCGTTGACGCGCCGAACCAGAGCCAAATCCGGGTCGGGCGCTCGTAGCGTCGTCCCGCCTACCCCCGTATTTACCCCAGGGGCCAGTGTCTGTCCTTTACCACTTCTTAACACCTGAATCGCATCCATCTTCCTCTCCGTATCGAGGTGGTGTATTTCCTCGGACACGCGAGCGGCACATAGGTTGCACACATTAAGAAAAAAAGTATGCTTCCACCGATAAAAAATATCGCCGACTTTTTTAGTCGGAGGTATTGCTCCTCGGGTGAGTATCTGATACATTGTACTGGTCTCTGAGGCGTTTGGCTCATGCAAGAAGAGAAAATTATAGATTTAGAATGTCCGGAAACGGAAGAAGTATGCAGTCTTTGCTGCCTCAAGCAGGGAAGCCGCGGTCACGTCCTGAGTGTCAGTGGCCCGAACCGCTGCCGCCTCATGGAGCTGGGCTTCACCAGTGGTGCTGAGGTCAAAGTCGCCCGCAAGGCTGCCTTTGGTGGTCCTATTGAGATCGAGCTTCGCTCGTACCGCCTCTCGCTTCGCCGTGAAGAAGCTGAAGGAATTCGTGTCGGCGTAGACGCCGACACCCCGAGCTCGTGAGCCTGCGCTTCGCTCTTGTCGGAAATCCCAATAGCGGCAAGACCACCCTCTTTAATGCCCTGACCGGCCTGCGCCAGAAAGTGGGCAACTACCCAGGTATCACGGTAGAGCGCAAAGAAGGCACTCTCGCACTTCCTGATGGCTCATCGGCAACTCTCATTGACCTGCCGGGGCTCTACTCTCTCACACCACAGTCCCCCGACGAGCTTATTGCTCGCGATATTTTATTAGGCTACCGTGCCGATACCCCCAAGCCGGAAGTGATTGTCAATGTGGTGGATGCCTCGAACTTAGAGCGCAATCTCTATCTGACGAGCCAGCTTGCCGATCTGGGGCTCCCGCTGATTGTCGCTCTCACGATGGGCGATACGGCAGCGCGACGCGGGGTTGAGGTGGATGCGGAGGTGCTGAGCCAGGAGCTGGGAATCCCGGTTATCCCAATCCATGCCGCCAGCCGCGCGGGTCTGAGTGAGCTACGCAAAGCGCTGATGTCCTCCCTTGGTGTCCCGCCCCCACGCCGCTGGCTCCTCCCACCCAGCGTGGAGGAAGAGGCGAAAGAGCTTGCGGAGCTGCTAACAGCGCAGCATCAGCTTGCCCCGGAGACCGCGTTCTCCGAGGCGGTCTTGCTACTGGGGGCGACGGTCCCGCCCAAGACCACGCGCTGGAGTCCCGAAATTCTGGCGCACCTGCAGGGCGACCACGAGCGTCTGACCCGCGAGGGCCACGACACGACCACGGCCATTGCGGAGGCACGCTACGGCGAGATCAATCGCATTGTCGCCCACGCTGTCCGCCGCGCCGTCACGCCTCCTATCACGACAACAGAGCGTATGGACCGGCTCTTTCTGCACAAGTTCTGGGGCTATGCGATCTTTCTGGGCATCCTGGCGATCCTCTTCCAGGCTATGTTTACCTGGGCGGAAGTGCCCAAAGGCTGGCTGGAGTCGGGAATTGCGGCTTTTTCTGGGTGGATTCAGCACGTGATGCCCGCCGGGGCGCTGCGGGATCTTCTTACCGAGGGAATGCTCAGTGGCGTGGGGACGACAATCACGTTCCTGCCACAGATTCTCCTGCTCTTTTTGTTTATTGCGCTTCTCGAAGACACGGGCTATCTTGCCCGCGCGGCGTTTCTAATGGACCGCCTGATGAGCCGGGTGGGCCTGCACGGGAAGTCGTTTATCCCGCTCCTCTCCAGCTATGCCTGCGCCATTCCGGGAATTCTGGCCACCCGCACGATTGAGTCGCATAAAGCGCGGCTACTCACAATTCTGGTGGCTCCCCTGATGAGCTGCTCGGCGCGTCTACCTGTGTACTCGTTGCTGATCGCAGCGTTTATCCCTAAGACCACACTCATTGGCTTTTCGATGGGGAGCCGCTCCTTTGCACTCCTCACGCTCCAAGGAGCAGTTCTTTTCTCGATGTACGCGCTGGGCACACTAGCCACTTTTCTCATGGCGGCGCTCTTTCATAAAACACTGCTCAAGGGCGAGGCCCCCGCGTTTCTCTTGGAGCTGCCCCCCTACCGCAAGCCGATCTGGCGGACGCTGGGCTTCCGGCTCTGGGAGACCGCATGGCAGTTCTTGCAGCGTGCCGGGACGGTGATTCTCGCTCTCTCGACTCTCCTTTGGTTTCTGGCAAGCTACCCCAAGGCCGCTCCCGACAGCCCCAAGTCCGTCGCCCTAGAGCAATCCTATGCAGGAAGGCTCGGTCATGTCATCGAGCCGGTGATCGCCCCGCTGGGCTTCGACTGGAAGATGGGCATCGGCGTGGTGGCATCGTTTGCCGCCCGCGAGGTCTTTGTCTCGACAATGGCGATCCTCTACCAAGCCGAGAACGACGACGAAGAACAGCAAGCCATGGCGCTGAAAGATCGGCTCCAGGGCGAGAAAGCTTACACGCCGCTGGTGGCAATCTGCCTGATGGTGTTCTATGTTCTGGCAATGCAGTGCATCAGCACGCTGGCAGTCGTCAAGCGCGAGACCAACTCCTGGAAGTGGCCGCTGTTCCAGCTCGCCTACATGACCGCGCTCGCTTGGACCGTCACCTGGCTCGTTCACCTCATCGGAAAGGCTCTGGGATATTAGCTATGCAAGATTTTCTGGTCTACGCTCTCGTTGTTTTTGCCGCTGCCTATCTCATGCGGCGGGCTTACCATCGCCTGAATTCCGGCGAGGGCGGCAACTGTCCTGGCTGTAAGGGCTGTGGCAAGCCAGAACCACCAAAGCTGATCCAGCTAGAGCGACGCGTCCCTAAGCGTTAACCTAAATCCATCGCTAGTGGTGCCAGGCAGCTTTGACGCTGGCAAAGAGCGGGAGATCGGTCTGGAGCAGGGCGATATTGCGCCGGACGCGGCCTCCCACAGGCGCGACAACGCGCAGAGAGTGACCGTGGGTCTGTAGTGTACGGTGGAGGTCGAGCAGCCAGCGGAGGCCATCGCTATCGGCCCAGGAGCAAGAGGCGTCCGAGGTGTCGAGTAAAACTTCGCGTACACCACTGCGCTCAATCTGTGCCAGGAGGGTAGTCGGGTCCGGGCCGCCCGAGAGGGGGGCATTACACCGCAACCATGCCGTGCGCCCCGCCGTGTGAATCGTGATCATGTTCGTCTTTGTTACCAATTT
>NZ_JANNYP010000223.1:0-1267 GCF_031410135.1 Armatimonas sp.
CGCCCACCCTACCCGAGACATGCCATCCTGCTTTCAGTCCCGAAATTCTTCACAGGTGGCATGACTCGCCACGCTGCCATCCTACAAATGCTCGCCCGCGAGCACGTTTTCATTTTCCATGAGGGAGCCAGTTCTTACGTGAAACTTAGCAGGAAGTTTCACCAGCTCCTTGGTGCCCGACTGGGTTTCTCTTCGCAAGTCTTTCCGATCCTCAGAATCCGGTATCGAGCTTGGGATGCCCTCGAAGGGACCTGTTCATGGTTCCATCTCCCGGAGCCCTTCCAGCGCGCGTTTGGCACCGAAGAACTCTGTTCACCCAGCTTTGCCCAGCGATGGCGAAGCGTCGTTGAATCGCAGAAGACCATGCTCAAGGAAATCGGCCTGTTGCGCCGGCCGACCCAACTGATCGGCTTCCTGGATAGAACTCTCGGCGGAGCCTGGAGCACCCTCTCCGTGGAATACAGCTCATTACACAACGTACTTGCGGAAGTCCAAGCCAAAGTCGATGATCTATCAACTCAGCGGGATGATCTCTACGAAAGGCGCCGCTTTCTGCGCAAAGAGATTGGCACTGCCCAGCTGGCACTCGGGAACCACTTCCGGGCAAAGATTTTTCAACTTGATCCCTCTCCTGGTGATATCTTGGAGCGAGAACAGTTGCAGGCCCGAGTTGATAAAATTCTGCGAGACCTTCATCACCAAAAGCAGAGCTTCCTTGCCTTGAAAGAAGCCCAACAGGCGGTGGTTCAAGATCAAGCCGTGGTCAACGTTCACGAACGGCGGCGGCAGATTGAGCTTGAAGCAGAACTGAAACGCCTCCGTCTGGTCCGTGACGCAATCATTAGTTCAGAAGGTTTAGAGCAGGCCAGCCGCCGTCCGAGTGCCTGGTGGTTCCCGCTCGTCTCTCCAAACGGGAAATGGTATCGACAAACCATGGAGAGTGCGGACTACTACTTGGAGCCGCTCGTTTGAAGTTTTGGAAATGGGAATCCATCGGGAATGACTTCCCGCTTTTTCACGCCGAAGATCTTCCGACAGGCACCGACCTGCCCTCATTTGTCCAGCGTGTTTCCGACCGCCACTTCGGGATTGGTGGAGACGGCGTGCTCGTGCTGTCCAAAGAGGAATCTGATCTTCGGCTTCGCATGTTCAATCCAGATGGCACCGAAGATTTTTGTGGGAATGGGCTTAGAATCGCGGCATCCCAGGCTCGGACTCAGGGGTGGGTCGGAGATGACTTTGTGATCAGACATCTAGACAGGAAGGT